>JBAUOP010000124.1:0-42368 GCA_049579805.1 Acidobacteriaceae bacterium | reverse complement strand
TCGCACTGAACGACACAACCCATATTCCATCGCCACCCTGCGCTGCCAACTCGCCGCGCACCTGGCCCGCTCCCTGCCCAGATGCCCCTGCTGCCTGCGCGATTTCTTATAACACAGTAGTACTAGGAACTTGTTGAAATTCGCTGCGACACAGTGGATTTATTGGGGATTTCCGTTTCTGCCAGCTTAAATGCGTCTGAATCGTGCGCTGGACCGGTGTTCATCGGGGTCTGCGGGCATTGGAGGCGAGGCTTCCGAAGGCCCGTAGCCTGGTTCAGGCACACTGCTGGATGAGCCTTCCCGGTGACTGGACCATCAGCCGGGGCAGACGCAGCAGGTTATGCGCGGCGCAACTGAAGACGAACAGCCAGTCGACCTTGTCCAGTCCGCGCAGCTTCACCTGACGCAGCGGCCCGGTCTGTTTCAGCCAGCCGAAGCTTTTTTCGATTAGCCAGCGGCGGCTCAGACTTACGGCATAACCGGGCTGGCGTGTGGTTCTCCGATCCAGGTTGCTGCTGCGGCCCTTGTCGTTCCTGGTCACATGCGGAGTGACATGCAACTCGCGCACGGTGCGCACGAAATCCTCCGTGTCGTAGGCCTTGTCGGCGCCCACGGTGATTCGGCGCCGGCGCCCCTGCTGCTGCTTATCCAGCATCAGCAGCGCGGCATCGCGTTCCGCGTATCCATCGGCGTGCGTCACCATCGCGGCGGCGATCAGCCCGTTGCGGTTCTCCACAAGGGCATGGCCCAGATAACTCAGCTTCGATTCCTTGCCGTAACTCTTCTTATAGAGCCGGGCATCGGGATCGGTGCTCGACTCGTGCGTCCTGTTGCTGCGCTTCTGGCCATGGAAGTTCGTCCCGTCGCCAGGTCCGTCGCCGTCCTTCGGCCGGAAGCTCTTCTGCGAGGCCCACGCCTGAATCAGCGTGCCATCCACGGTGAAGTGCTCGTCCGACATAAACTTCTTCGCCTGCCGGTTCACTTCGGCGAAAAACTGCTGCGCCACCTCCGAATTCAGCAACCGGTCGCGGTTCTTTGAAAACACCGCATGGTTCCACACCGCATCGTCCATGCCCAGGCCCACGAACCAGCGAAACAGCAGGTTGTAATCGATCTGCTCCACCAGCAGCCGCTCCGAGCGTACCGAGTAGAACACCTGCAGCAACAGCGCTCGCAGAATGTACTCCGGGGCAATCGATGGCCGGCCTGATTCGGCGTACAGCGCGTCCAACTCAGGACTCAATGACTCCAGCACCGTGTCCGTCAGCCTGCGAACCACACGCAGCGGATGATCCTGCGGCACGCGCTGCTCCAACGACAGATAGCTGAACATCCCGTCCTGAATCCGCTCGTCTCCGCGCATGCTCGTGAGACGGATCAGCCTCACAATACGCCGCAGACAAGAACCTATTTCAACAAGTTCCTAGAGAAAGAGGATGGTCATCGTCGGACACGGCTTTGTTGAGCGCTTTTAGTGCCTGTTTCGGAATCGCAGCACTGATGAAGTTATCGTTTTGGAGAAGGTCGGATAACATTTGTCTGAATGAAGGGGTCCATCCCTTAGGTTTCCTGTTGTCCTTGTCTAACCGTGCGACAAGGGTCTTCATCCTGCCGGTCTCTTCCATGTAGTGGCTGACCGACATTTCGATAAAAATGCGCAGGAGCACCCCAACGGCATTCTCAAAGCCGTTTACCTTCAGATGCTGCAGTTCCCTGAGGACCTCTCGAATCCGCGGCATTTCGAGGTGACATTTCAGAGTCTTGGGTACCAGATAGGAGCTTACTCTTCCGCGCTTGCCCTTTCCTTCTTCGGGTTTTTTGGCAGCCCCGGTCACTTCGCTGCCTCCCGTTAGGCTCCCTGACGTGAAGGATCCGGCGCGCTTCGGGCGCACGGTCTCGATTCGATGGATGTACTCGTCAATCGCTTTATCATTGTTGAGCTTTCGAGTGTCGACCTCCCCGCTTGTAATGTCACTGACGATTTTCCTGTATGCTTTTTTGAAATCCTCCGGATGGACGCTGCCGAGAACGTTGCCCTCGGCGTCGAAGTCGATTCCCAGGAACCCCCTCATCTTCGTGCTCCCGATGACGCGCTCCAGGGTCGAGATGTTGAACTTCCGGGCATCGCGAACTGTGGCAGCGGCTTTCTCATCGAGTTTGAGCCTGGCTGCGATTTCATACATGTTGTGGGTTCGCAGATTTTGTATGAGCTGGGCCTTCGGGAACCCGGTAACCTGGGATACTTGGGCGATGGAGATGCCGGTCGCCAACAGGGAATTGATGTATTTAGCTTGCTGGATCGGTTCCCAGCGCCGGATGCCCGTCTGCGTGTGCCGATTCATAATCAGCGGCGCTGCGGCCGATCTGGAGGGCGCAATCACCGCGCTCACTTGGGTTGTAATCCCGACCTCTGTCGCTTTGCGCGACAGCTTCCTGAATTTTGGGACGAAATCCGCGGGGGCAAGTTCCGGGCTGATCAGCAGCTTCAGGCTAGCCAGGCGTCTGTTGCCCTCCACAACGGTGAGTACCCCGTTCTCCTCGATGCAGGCAAGTATCTCCGTCGGGAAATAACCCTGGTTCGCAATATCCCTCGACAATTCAAAGACACCCTCGTGCTTCACGAGCTCGGCCACAATTTCGCGCGTGCTCGCCTGATGTCCCAGTTCCGATAGGCGCGGATTTTCTGGATCGAGCAGTAGGTCTGTGACCGCAAAGGTGTCGCTTACCCAGCTGGCGTACTTGTTCATATGGATCCCGAAGTTAGGTCGGTGAATTTCTAGATGTTTCTGCAGCACCGCGCTCTAGTTTACAAGGCCTGCCGGGCTCGGACATCCCACGCAATGCGAGTGCCCAAAGGCCCTCCTATTTGCGGACTTCGGCGACTGCAGGCTGCGCCCACGGGACGCGGTCCGCGACGAAACGCGATTTGTCCTCATAAACGGGGCGGTCGGAAGCGATCAGGAAACAATTTCGTCAACAAGCGATAAATCGCCAGATCACTGATCGAGGTTAGGTGGGTAACGGGAAGTGTTCAACAATCCCGAACAGGCGATCCCTGGAATGGCGATTCACGACAATGCACGCACCGGCCGCGTTTTGGGTGGTGGGTCGGCAATCAGGAGATCTCGCCCCGAAAGTCTTCCCCCCCGAGGCCCGAACCCGGGCCTTCTGTCCGGGCCGCCAGGAGCACACCGGCTTCAATCCCCAATCCAACTCACCCCTTACCTCCGTACCGCACCGCTCGCAGATTTGTCTTGCTCCCATCCCAGCGACCCCGTTACCATCAAAATGATGGAGAGCTCTGTTCACCGCGAACAGAGCTTTTTCTTTTCACCGACGCCCGGCCCAGGCCGCGCCGCCATCGCTCTTTCACAACACCGGAGGCCGCCGTCCCTGCCGTTGAGGCGGCTCGCGAACGAATCGGGGGCGGAACAAGGCAACGAGCCCCCTTCGAAGTAAATGAAACCATGAGACATAGCTTGAGGAGGTTCCCTCCAGAAAAGCACAACTCGCTGAAAACACAACATTTCCGCAAAGTTAATCCAAAAATTGGTTTTCACCGCCCTGAAGCCCGGCTCAAAGCCCATCCTCCTCCCCCTCTACAATGCCGCCATGCCGTCACCCTCTCCACTCGCGGCGCTCCTCGCCGCCTGCCACTCCGGATCCCAATCCCCCGAGGCCCGCGCGCAAACCTCCCTCGCCCAGGCCAACAGCAACGCCGGCCGCAACACCTACATCGCCCTCGATCCTGACTGGACCCTCGCCGAAGCCCGCCGCCAAACCGCCCGCGCCGCCTCCGGCGAATCCGAGCTGCCCCTCTTCGGCATTCCCATCGCCCTCAAGGACTGCTTCGACCTCGCCGGATTCCCCACCAGCTGCGGCTCCCGCTACTACGCGCAGCACCTGCCCTCAGCCGCCGCCGACTCCTGGGTCGCCGCGCGCCTCCGCCAGGCCGGCGCCGTCATCACCGGCAAGACGCACCTGCACCAGCTCGCCTTCGGCATCACCGGCGAAAACCGCGACTACGGCGACTGCCTCCAGCCCGCCGATCCCGCTCTCCTCACCGGCGGTTCATCGAGCGGATCCGCCGCCGCCGTTCAGGAAGGCTCCGCCCTCGCCGCCATCGGCACCGACACCGGCGGCTCCGTCCGCGCACCGGCAGCGCTCTGCGGCCTCGCCGGCTACCGCGCCTCGCTCGGGCTCGGCGACTGGACCGGCGCTTACCACCTCGCGCAAGCCTTTGACACCATTGGCTGGCTCTTTCGCGATTTGCGCGACGCGCCCCGGCTCGCCGAAGCCCTCTTCGACCTCCCGCCCGATCGGCCCGCGCCCGCCGCACCTTCGATCGGCGTCCTCACCGGTCCCCTCGTCGAACCATGCGATGCCGCTGTCCTGCGCTCTATGGAATTCTGGCAGGAGCAAATCCGCCGCGCCTCTGCCCGCCTCGAACCCGTCCAGCCCGATTTCTGGTCCGAAGCCTGGGACATCTACGCGCCCATCCAGGCCGCCGAAGCCGCCCGCCTCCACGCCGGCCACTTCCAGGAATTCGAACCCGTCATCGCTTCCCGCCTTGCCTGGGGCGCCTCGCTCACCGAGGACGAAATCCGCCAGTCCCGCCTGCGCCGCCACGCATTCTGCGAGCAAAATGACGCGCTCTTCCACCGCTTCGATTTCCTGCTGGCCCCGGTCACGCCCATCAGCCGCCTCGTGGCCAGCGCCGACCACACCGAAACCCGGCCGCGGATTCTTCGCCTCACCACCCCCGCCAGCGTGGCGGGTCTGCCGGCCATCGTCCTTCCCTCCGCAGATTGTGGCCTGCAACTCCTCGCCGCCCCGAACGACGACCGCCGCCTTCTGCGCTTCGCCGCTCGCCTCGGCGAGCAACTTACAGCCCGGAACGCCTGACAACGCACCCGCGCAGTGGCACCCGTCGAGGCCCCCGGACGCCTTGCTTCCCGGCCTAACCTTTCCCAGGCGGTCTGCAGGCATTGTGTAGTTCCGCCCGACTTTCGCCTTGCCTCATTGGAGATCGTCAAAGAGGCTTTGCTTTCCCAGCGTCGCTATTACCTGGCTCAGTGCCGCCTGCTGGGTTTCCGCCGTGCTCAGCTGGGTCGCGATCTGCCCCACGTTCGCCTGCAGCAGCGTCGTCTGGTTCGCCGTCAGCTGCGTTGACTCGCTCTGCGTGTAGCTTTCGGCCGCCGAGAGCCGCGTCAGCGAGTTGTCGATCAGCACCCTCTGCTGGCTCACATGCGCCAGCGCCGTACTCAGCGCCTGCGTGTCGGCCTGCGCCGACGAGGAAACCGTTCCCGAACTGAAGTCCGCAACCAGGTTGTTCAGCGTGCCCAACACATCGGCTCCGCTCGCCGTGAAAACCTGGTCCCCCGGCAGATTCATTTGAATTTGCTGTCCGTTCGGCGTTACCAGGTAGCTGGTGCTGTTCGCCGTGTCGTCGCCGTTGTACTGCACCCCGGACGGAGCCGATGCATCCGGCACAAACGGCGTCGTGCTGCCCTGGCTCCCGGCAAAAATATACTGGCCCATGTAGGTGGTGTTCGCCATCGAGAGCACCTCGTTCTCGATTCCCGCCAGCTGGGTCCCGATCGACGCAAGGTCGCTCGCATTCAGAGTCCCGTTATTCGCCTCGGTGGCCAGTGAGATGGCCGATGTCAGCTGACTCACCACCGTCGCCAGTGCCGAATCGGTGACCTGCAGCATGCTTTGCGCCGAAGCAGCCGTCTGCGAGAAGGTATCGTCGCTGCCGATCTGCGCGCTCAGCAGAACGTTCTCACCCACCGCTACCGGATTGTCGCTCAGCGAATTGACGCTCGACCCGCTGGCCAACTCTTCCGTCAGCTGCTCCTCCGTAGCCGACGTCGCGTCCAGCGATCCCACCAGCGTGTTCATGTACAGCGGATTGACCCTCATGCTTCTGCTCCCGCGGCTAGGTGGTGTAGGTCGTATCCACGCCCAGATTCAGGGCCGACGTCATCACATTCGCCAGTATGGTAAACAGCTTCGATGCCGCGTCATACGACTGCTCCAGCGTCTCCAGCGATGCCGCTTCATCGTTCAGATTGACCCCCGAAAGCGAGCCGATCTGGTTCTGCAGCTGGGTCAGCCCCGCCTGCTGCGCTGTGTTCTCGCTCGACACCTCCGAGGTCAGGCTGCCCAGATTGGACACCATGTCGGAGAATGAGGCGGTCGGCGAAAGGCCGTTCACAATATTGCTGTTCTCAAGCGCCGCCATGGCGACAGCATTGCTGTCGTCCGATGAGCCGGCACCGCTGGCCGCTGCTGCAATCTCCGATGGATCCGTCATCCCCACCGTCAGCTGCGCGGCCAAATCGGTCGCGCTCGTGATCGCGGTGCCATCCGACAGAGTGAAGATCGCTGCACCCGGGTTGCCGTTCAGATCCGAACCCGCGGCGTTCTGGGTATTCACCGCCGTCGCCACCCCGTACGCCAACTGATTGAGCGCCGTCTCCACCTGCGGAATGTCCTGATCCCGGGCCGTCAAAATCCCGCCCAGTTCTCCGCCTCCCGAGGTCAAATCGGCGGTAATGTCGCTCCCCTGAGAATCGTAGAAATGAGTCACCCCGCCGCTCATCCCGCTCGTCACCTGAAAAGCCTGCCCCTCGGAAACCAGCAGCGCCCCGCCCATGGTCGTCACCGTCAGCCCGTTGTCTTCCGTTGGAACGGTGCGGATTCCCATCAACTGCGACAGACTGGTCAAATCCTGCTGCCGCTGGTCTTCCAGCGTTCCCGCATCGGAGTTCGGGCTCTGCGATTCGATCTGCACATTGAGCTGCGCAATATTCTCGAGCAGACCGTTGGCCTGCTGAACTACGCTGCCGCTTTCCTCGTCCAGCGACTGCTGCTGCGTCGCCAGTGCGGACGCCGCTCCGTTGAAGTCCGACGCCAGGGTCCCAGCCGCGCTCAGCACGTTCTCCCGCAGGGAATCATCCGATGGACTCGCCTCCAGCGCCGCAAAGCTTTGAAAGAAATTCGACAGGTCTGTGCCAATGCCGCTCGCCGCGCTGCTGTCCGTCCCCGCACTTGTCGCTCCGCTGAACAGCGCCTGCATCTGGTTGAGTGCATCCAGCTCGGCCGAAGACGCGCTCTCCGTTTGCGTCTGCTGCTGCAGCGCCTGGTCCAGAACCAGACTCCGCTGCGACTGCGGCCCCGTCATCGATACCCCGGTGCCGAAGCTCGCCCCGCCGAAGGATACGGAGTCGTTCGTCTCCCAGACCGGAACCTCCAGCGTGTATCCGGGCGTGTTGGCGTTTGCGGTGTTGTTGGCCACAATATCCAGAGCCGCCTGATCCGCATCCAGAGCCCCCGTCGCGATATTGAACGCCGTGCTGATTGTGGCCATGATTCCAGTTCCCTGTTTCAGTCTCTGCCGTACACCGCGCTGCCTTCCCCGCGCAGCAGCCGCAGATTCCGGCGGGTCAGCGTCAGCAGCAGGCCCAGCGCAGCGTACTGTTCCCGCGCCGCCCCCTGCTCTTCGGTCCGCACCACCCCATTGCCCGCCTCCACCGCCAGCCGCTCCAGCAGCGGCGCATCCGCGCGTGCCAGTGCCGCAATCGCCGTTTTCAGCAAGGCCGTCGCCGATCCCGTGCCGCTCATTTGCCCAGCATCGTATCGATCATGCTGTTCGCCACGTCCGAAGACGCCACGTTGTAGGTCCCTTCCGCCAGCGCCTTCTGCACCTGCGCCACTTTGTCCATCCGCACATCGGAGTCCGGGGCCGCCTGCGCCGCCGCGCTCGCTGCCGAACTCAGCGTCGCCTCATCCGCGCTGCTGCTCCCGGCGCTCGCCGCCCCGTTCGTTTTGCCGGACGAGCTCGCGGCCACTTCCTGGCTCGCGAACAGTTGCTGCAATCCCTGGAGGTTATTGTTAACGTTCATCCTGTTTCTCCTTCTCTTCCGTCATCGGCGCAAAACGACCGCACTTGAGTCACTTTTTTCGCCCATTTTAAGAGAATTCAAAGAATCGCCCGCCGTAGCGCCGGCCGGGGTCTTCCCGTCCAGCTGCCCAATGATCCTTGTGGCAATCCCAAACCCTCCCCGCTCGGAGATGGCCTGCGCCAGCGCCTCCGAGCCGAAGCTCATCAGGGCATTGTCGCTGCCGTCGCTGCTCGCCGGGTTGTTCCCATCGTCGAAGAGCGGATCGTGCTGCAGCGGCTCAAGAAATTCTTTCATCAGGCAAGCTTCGAATTCATGCGCGGCAGGCTTCAGCCGGGGATCCGTTTTTGCCCCGCTGCTCGCTCCCGTGTTCGCCCCGGACTGGGCCACCGCCGCAACCCCCGTCAGCAGCCGCATCAGAGCACCTCCAGTTCCGCCTGCAGAGCCCCGGCCGCCTTCATCGCCTGCAATATCGATACGATATCGCGCGCCGTTGCTCCAATCTGCTGCAGATTCTCCACCAGATCGTCCACCGTGGCTCCCTCTCTCAGTTCGATCCGATTCGCGGGCTTGTCCTGGGCCTGCACTGTCGTCTGCTGCACCACCTGCGTGGTGCCCTGGCCCAGCGCATTCGGTTGCGAGACCTCGAGCCGGCTCACCACATTCACCACCAGGCCGCCATGCAGGATCGTCACTGGCTGCAGTGTCACATTCCCACCGATCACCACCGTTCCGGTGCGCTCGTTCACCACCACCATCGCTCGCGGGAAGACCTGCACCTCAACCTCCTCCACGCGCGCCAGCAGAGCGGGAATATCCTCCTTCGCCGCCGGCGCGAGCTCGATTCGCCGGCTGTCCACGGCATGCGCCAGATTCCGTCCCTCTTCCCGATTGATGGCCGCCGCCACCGCCTCTGCCGTATGAAAGTCCGCGTCGTCCAGCAGCAGCGAGAGGGTCCGCATCCGGGACAGATCCAGCGGCACGCCGCGTTCCACGATCGCCCCCGACGGGATCCGCGCCGTTGTGGGAAAGTTTACCGACTTGCTGCTCCCGTTGGCCGAGACCGCATAGCCCCCCAGCACCGTCGGCCCCTGGGCCTCGGCGTAGATCTGTCCGTCCGGGCCATACAACGGCGTGAGCAGCAGCAGGCCTCCTTCGAGGCTTCGCGCATCGCCCGCCGACGATACCGTCACGTCGATCTTCGTGCCCGGCTCGGCAAACGGCGGCAGCGTCCCCGCCACAAAAACTGCCGCCATGTTCCGCGTCTGCATCATCGACGCCATGGCGTTGCCCTGCAGGTTCACACCCATTCGCTCCAGCGCCGATTCCAGCGTCTGCAGCGGAAAAACAGTCTGCGAGCTGTCCCCGGTCCCGTGCAGCCCCACCACAATCCCGTAGCCCACCAGCTGGTTGTCCCGCACACCCTCCACCGAAGCAATATCCTTCACCCGCGCCCGGCGCGTCCTGGGCGCGTCCTCGGGCCGGAGCGGCAGCGTCAGGCCCGGCACCGCTGCCAGCGCCGTCAGAAGCACCCCTCGCATTAAAATCCCTCGCCGCATGCTCCGCTCCCGCTCAGAAAATCAGCAGCTTCTCCAGAAAACGCACCACCGCATTCTGCCGGTAGGTCGCGTCGTTCACGATGCCTTTGCCCACCACTTCCAGCTCCATATCGACGATCGCCGTCGACAGCACCTGGTTCTGCGCGTTCACGTCCTCCGGCCGCACCAGTCCGCGCAACCGGATCAGCTGCGTCTGCTGGTTGAAGGTCAGCTGCCGCACCACCTGAATCACGAGCGTCCCGTTCGGCAGCACGTCCTCCACCTCGCCTTCCATGGTGGTGACGATGCTCGAATTCGTCACGCTCTGTCCCTGCGCGTTAAGGGACGACGATGAGCTCTGATTGAGGAGATTGTTCAGAGCATTCCCGCCCGCCAGTTTCCCCAGCAGCGCCGATATCTGCGAGCTCGCCGCCGACGCGCGCTGGTTCTTCACCGTTCCGTCCGTCGACGCCGCCAGGCTCTCGGACACCACCACGGAAATCGGATCGTGCTCCCGGATCGCTTTGACGTCGCTCACCAGATTGGTCAGCCTGCCGGTCGGCGTCCAGATGGAGCCCGCCGTCAGCACTTCGGCGGCTTTCTCCGCCCGCACCCGATCGATGTACTGTTGCAGGGCAACGTCCGGCGGCGTCTTCCCCGGCTTCGGCTGTTTCGGCTTCGCCGCTCGCGCCGCTCCCGCCGGCAGCAACACCAGCGCCGCCACCACGCCCGCCACCAGACTGCGCATCGCACGCATCACTGCCAGCCCTTTCCCGGAACCAGTTCCACCGAAGCCGGACCCCGCACAATCCCCCGCAGCGCGGCGTTCCTCAGCCCGGCGCGCACCAGAATGGTCTCTCCCACGCTTCCCCCCTCCAGAGCCGTTCCCGTCATCTGAACTTCGGCCTTCTCGCCGCGCCGCCAAACCGTCACCCGCGTGCCGGCCCGTACAACGGGCGCGTGCTGCTCCCCGGCCGTGGCGGGCCTGCTCCGAACCTTCGCCACGTCTGCGTTTCCCGTTGCCCTGACCGGCGTGCTCCATGGAATCTCCACCAGATGCTCCGGCCGCTCCGGATGCGCCTGATCGCGTTCCACCCGCCACTCGCGGTGCAGTCCCCAGTCCCGCACCACCGTCGCCCTTCCGCCGGCAGCCAGCGCCAGCGGCACGCTCAGCAACGCCGCCGCCACCGCCCCTGCCCGCATCGCCCCGCCGCGCATCGCTCACTTCGCCATGTTGTTGGTTTCGCTGTACATCTCATCCGCCGCCGAGATCACTTTCGAGTTGCTCTCATAGGCCCTCTGGGCCAGCACCATCTGCACAAATGCCTCCACCACGTCCACATTCGAATTTTCCAGATAGCCCTGTTGCAGCGTGCCCAGTCCCTCGGTCCCGCCCGGATTACCCAGCACCGGATCGCCCGAGGACAGGGTCGCCGTGAACAGATTGGACCCCACGCTGTCGAGCCCTCCCGGATTCACAAACGTCGCCAGCTGGATCTGCCCCAGCTGCGCCGGGTTCTGCTGCCCCGGCAGCGTCGCATTGACGACGCCGTACTGCGTGATGGTGATTCCTGTGGCATTGGCGGGGATGGTGATGTTGGGCACCACCGGGTCGCCCTGCGCATCCACGAGCGTGCCCTGATTGTTCAGGTAGAAATTTCCCGCCCGCGTATAGGCCATGGTTCCGTCGGGGCGCGTCACCTGAAAGAAACCCGTCCCCTGGATGGCGAGGTCGAGCGGATTGTTGGTCTGGTTCATATCGCCCTGGGTCATGATGATCTCGCTGGCCGCCGACTTGGTCCCCAGTCCGATCTGCAACCCCGCCGAGACCGTCTCCTGGCTCTGCGCGGCTCCCGGCGTCACCAGGTTCTGGTAGATCATGTCCTGAAACTGCAGCTGCCGCTGGCGGAAGCCCACCGTGGAGGAGTTCGCCAGGTTGTTCGCAATGGTGTCCAGATTCAGCTGCTCCGCGCTCATGCCGCTGGCCGCCGTGTACAGGGCTCGAATCATATCCGCCTCCCGCCGCGCATCAGTCCACCCGCGGCAGATCTTCGCTCGCCGTCTTATCCAGATCGTTGCTGAACATGGAAACGGCCTTCTGCATCATCTCCGCCTGGCGCTGCATCAGCACCAGCTGCAAACTGCCTTCGATGACGTTTTGATTGGAGGCTTCCAGAGCCCCCTGGCTGATCGTGCCGGTCCCTGCTGCCGGTTTGGCTCCCGCCACCGGCGCATACCGGTCCGCCCCCTCCGCCGTCAGACTGGCGCCGGAGGCGAAGCTGAACAGGGCGATCTTTCCCGCTACGGCGCCGTTGACCGACACCGCGCCGTCCGCCCCGACCGCGATCGGCCCCGCCGGAGTGCGGATCGGCTGGCCCTTCGCATCGAGGACCGGCTCCCCCGCCTGGGTGGTCAGGGTTCCGTCCTGTGCGCGCTGGAACTGGCCGTCGCGGGTGTAACGAACTCCCTGCGGCGTCCGGATCGCAAAAAATCCCGTTCCTTCGATGGCGAGGTCCAGAGGATTGCCCGTTGGCGTCAGCGCTCCCTGACCGAGATCGAGCTCCGTGCCACCCAGGACCCCAAAGGCATTCACGGTAGAGTTCAGCTGCGAATCAAGGGCCTGCGGTCCCAGAATCGTCGAGCGGAAATAGTCCCGCTCAGCCCGGTAACCGGCCGTGCCCGCGTTCGCCAGGTTGCCGGCGGCTACATCGAGCGCCTGACTGCGCGCCAGCCACCCGGAAAAGGCCGCATAATAACCGCTGTCCATCGATCTCCCCTCGCTCGCACTGATCTGCACGAGGAGAACCGCGGGCAACTAACAAACATTAGAAGAATCTCACGCGGGCCAGTCGCAGAATACGGAGACGCTGAAGCCCCTGTCCTCGAAACTGTAGCTGCGCTCCAGCCGCATGGGCGCGCGCTGGCTGAAAAGCTGATAATTGGTGCCCGCTACCACGGTCGGGATGGACAGCAGACACCCGCAGGACAACTCCGGATCGAATCCCTTCCAGGCGCCGGCCAGCATATTGGCGATCTCGCCGAACGCATCCCGCACCATGGCATCCACCTCGTCCGGCTCGGCGCCGGTCATGCAGCCGGCCATCCGCCGCGCCGCCGCTTCTCCACCCTTCAGAACCAGAGCTCCGCTCAGAGCGCCGGCCAGGCCGATCACCGCCGAGATCGTGCCCCCTTCCGTCTGGGGAGCCTCGCCCGCCGGTGCGCACGCGACGTTCAGCATCGTACGGAAGACCTCGTCCACAGCCCGGTCCAGATTGGCTGACAGTTCGCTGAATTTCTTCTCGGTTTCGGTCACCGTGACCATGGGCCTTCCCTGCCTCCCCGCTTTGGTTTCCCTGCAGCGCGCTCGCCGGCTCACCCCGGGGACGCGCCTCTCCGCCGCACCGGTTTATGCCGAAACCAGTAAAGGCAGCACTCGATCCCGCACCTGATCCGGCGTAAACGGCTTGCGGATGTACCCCTGCGCGCCGGCCGCCAGGGCCTCGCGCACATGCTCCTCCCCGCTTTCCGTGGTGATCATCACCACCGGCACCCCCTCGGCGAGCCCAGCGCTCCGAATCTGCCTCAGGAATTCCAGCCCGTCCATATTCGGCATATTGATATCGGAGACGATCAGATCCGCCTTCTCGTGCCGCAGCGCCTCCAGCCCTTCCCGGCCGCTGCCCGCCTCGATCACCCGGCTCAGATTCAACCCGGCCTGGCGCAGAGCCCGCTCGACAATCTTTCGCATCACCGATGAATCATCGACGATCAACACGGTTATTTCCGACATGACGCGCCGCTGCCCTCCGCATTCCTTATCGGCGCAGCTGCGATTTCCGCTAATCCCCTTCGCTCTGCCCGCCTCCCTGGGGTCGCACGGTCGCCAGCAGGTCTTCCACTGCCTCGCGAGCCGGCAAAGCCGCGCCGCCCTGCTCCCGATGCCAGATTCGCAGCCACCACAGCTCGTGTACGCGCGCCAGCCGCGCCTCGACCGGCCGCTCTGCCTCGATCCATGCAGCCATCTCCCCGGCCAGAGCGCGTCGATCTTCGGCCTCGAGAAACCGCGTTTTGGGTGAGGCTCCCGCGAGGAATCGCGCCTGCTCGCGGCGCAGCTCCGATTCCCGGGCCATTCCGGCGGCGACCCGCAACCCGGTGACGTGCTCGACGGCATAGCTGAGGCTGCGGTCGATCCGTCCGGAAAATGCCAGGTACAACAGCCTTCCCCCCGAGACACGGACCGGCAGAGCCCCGAGGGCTTCAGCCAAAAACGGCGGGAGGGCCGAAATCATTTCCTCGGAACGGGTTTGGGAAAGAGCAAACACCGGACAGTTCCATTGCGCGCTGATCGCCCGCGTCAGGGCCGTTTCGCTCAGGATTCCGCTGTTCAGAAGCCATTCTTCCAGCCGGACATCTTCTCCGCTGGCCTCTTCGGTGCTCTGCCGGCTCCCTCTGGCCTTGCGCAGCTGCTCTTCGCTGATGCGGCCCTGTTCCAGCAGCACCAGCCCGAGCGGAACCCGGGGCGTCCATTCACCCGATCCTGGCCGCTCGCCAGAACCCTCCCGGCCGATGGCCGCTTCCACCATCGCGTGCAGGCAACCCGGAGAACAGCTCCACCGGCCCTCGAATACCGGCGTCCGGCGGCTCCTCCACAGGCGGATCGCCCCACTGCTGCAGCGCGGATAACCGCAGCGCGGAAACATGCGGTCCAGCCGGACAGCTCGGGGCCTGCTTTGCTGTTCCTCTGCAACCCCGGAGGCCGGGTTTCCCGCAAGCTGTCCCGGGTGCTCCTGCCGCACCCCTCTCCCCGCAATCCCGCGCCACCCTAACCCCTGCATCCGATAGTCTCCAGACGCCGCACCGGCTCGGCCACCTCGGTGACGCGCAGGCCAAAGTTGCCGTCGACCAAAACCACTTCGCCTCGCGCCACGATTTTGTCACCGACAATCAGATCCACTGGATCGGTGACCTGGCGATCCAGTTCCACCACATCGCCCGGTCCCAGTTCCAGCAGCTCACGCAGTTCGAGCGAACGCGAGCCAAAGCGCACCACCGCCTCCAGTTCCACTTCCAGCAGCAGATCGTAACGTCCGCTGGCGGTGCTCTTCTTCTCTTCCGCCTCGCCTGGGGGAGCCGGCGCCGCCGCTTCCTGCCTCCGCCCCGCCTCCGCAGCCCTTCCGGCGCTTTCTCTCTGCTCCACGTCCAACGCCATCGGCACCGTCGCCTCGCCCAGACGCAGGCGGCAGGCGTGAGCCGGGAAATCCGCCTCGCCTCGTCCCGCAGTCCCGCCCATGCGGGCGGCGACGCTGCCCAGAATGCCCGTCCACAACTCCTGGACCATCTCTTCGCCGGCCGAATCCGGCTCGATCACCCGGCCTTCGGCCAGCAGACGGGCGACACCCTCCCGTCCGGCCGCCAGCACCAGGCGCGCTCCCGGCAGTTCGAGGACATCCACAAAGCTCTGCGCCGGATCCGGCGCCTCGCCTCCGGCCGAAGCGTTCACCGGCTGGCCCAGTTCGCGGGCCAGTTCCGTCTCGAGCCGTGTAATCCAGGAGCCGAGCTCGTTCATGGCTTCTCACCCGGGTTGCCCGCCAGGTGCGCGGCCCGCGTGTTCGCCTGACTCACCGGCGCCGCCCTGAACAGAACCAGGCCGCCGGCGCATAACCGGGCGGCGGTGCGCGCGGGGAGATTCAGGCGAAGGATCCTGCCCGGCTCGAGGCCGCCACACTGCGTGGAAGCCACCAGCACCGGCGGCAGTTCCAGAGAGACTTGCGTCCGGCAGGCGCCGGCCAGCTCCCGCATGCGCTGGCGGACCTCCGGCGTATGTCCCCGGCGCCGCGCCTTCTCGCCCGCCAGCTGCCGCAGGATGGTGTTCGACACCACGGCCGGAAAGGCCAGATTCAGCAGACCGCTGACCTCGGCCAGGCGCAGCTCAAAACTCAGGCACAGGGTCTTCTCCGAAACCGGAATCAGGCGCGGCGTCTGCGTCTGCATCTGCCGCTTTTCGAAGCGAAACGTCAGCCCCACCGGCTGCCAGGCGGTGGTCAGCTCCCGGCAGACCGCCTCCACCACGCCGGCCAGAATGGCCTCCTCCACGTCGGTCAGCTCGCGCGGCTCGGCCGCCCGGCCTTCTCCCCCCAGCAGCAGATCGATCATGGGGGGCGCCGTGGTCAGGTCCATCTGCAGAACGCAGACGGTGTGCAGCGGCTCCAGACGCACCGAGCAGACGTAGGCCAGTTCTGGAATGCGCCCCAGAAATTCGCTGAACAGAATCTGCTCGGCCGAGACCAGGCTCACCTGCGCCCGGCTGCGAAACCACGCACCCAGATGGTGGGTCAGGTTGCGCGCGAAGATGTCGTTCAGCATGCTGATCGCCCGCAGCTGTTCGTTGCTGATCTGGCCGCTGCGCATGAAGCTCCACGGCAGAACCCGGCTGCGCGGGGCGTCGGGCGCCGCCTGGGTGCGGGCCCGCGCCGCCTGAAACAGCGCGTCGATCTCCTCCTGCCCGAGTTCCTTCTCGATGGCCATAAGCTATTTCCGTTTTCCGAACTCGGCCAGACGCGCGCGCAGGTGCAGCACCGCCGAGGAATGAATCTGCGATACCCGGGATTCGACCACCCCCAGGGCCAGACCGATCTCCTTCATCGTCATCTCCTCGTAGTAGTACAGCGTCACCACCAGACGTTCCCGCTCCGGCAGCTGATCGATGGCCGCCGCCAGGCGGTCGCGCATCTCGCCCCGCAGACACTGGAACAGAGGGTCGTCTTCCGGGCGGTTGGGGATGTAGGCCAGCTCCTCTTCGCCGGAATCCTCCGAGCGCTCCAGATGCAGCGTCCCGATCTCCAGCCCCTTCAGCTCGCCGAGCAGCTGCTGGTACTCCTCCAGACTTAGCTGCATCTCCCGCGCTACTTCCGGCTCGGTCGGCGCCCGCCCATACTGTGCCGTCAGCCGACGCATCGCTTCTTCGACCGCCCGCCCCTTGCGGCGCAGATCGCGCGGGCTCCAGTCCAGCGTCCGCAGGCTGTCCAGAATCGCGCCGCGAATCCGGAACTGCGCGTAGCTGCGGAATTGTACCTTCTTGTCGGGATCGAACTTACGAAAGGCATCCAGCAGCCCCAGGGTACCGGCGCTCACCAGATCCTCCATGTCGACATGCTGCGGCAGCCGCTCGTGAATGCGCCGCGCGATCCAGCGAACCGCCGGCATATGTTCGAGCATCAGCTGCTCTCGCCCGGCCTCATCGGCAAAGACCGGATCCGCTGTTGCCGATCGCTTCCGCTCCGCCATCCCCGCGGCAACCTCTCTGCGCTGCGCCGGCAACGCCCCCGCGCCCCGGCTTTGTCCGTCCGCCCGGCCCCATCGCTTCCCCGGGGCCTCTGCTGCCTGATTCGCATATTCCATGGCGTCCCTCCGTGGTGCCGGCCATTACCGCTGGCGCACCATGCCCACCGCCCGCACCGGAATGCCTGGCGTAATCTCCGCCGGCGCCAGCACTGTCAGCTTCGGCAGCGCCGGCTCCAGCCAGCGCCACAGGTGATACCGCGCCGGACTCGCACAAAGCAGCACGGGCAGGGCCGAATCCTGCGCTGCACCGATTAGAGATTTCACAGAATCGACGATCCGGCGCAGAATCGGCGTGCTGCCGCCGCCGGCCAGCAGACGCCCGGCGTCCTGGGTCGACACCAAAGCCATCAGCTCTTCCTCCATGGCCGGCTCCAGCGCGATCACGCGCAGCGACCCGTCCGGCTCCAGCAGAGGCTGGGTCAGCCTTCGCCCCAGCGCCTGTCGCGCTGCCTCCACCAGCTGCGGCAGCGCCCGGCTCTGCCCGGCGGCTTCCACCAGTGTCTCCAGAATCGTGCCCAGATCCCGAATCGAGACCCTCTCCCGCAGCAACTGCTGCAGAACCCTCTGCACTTCGCCGAGCGAAAGCAGCTTCGGCACCAGTTCCTCCACCAGCTTGGGATGGGTTTCCCCCAGCCCATCGAGCAGACGCTTGGTCTCGGCGCGTCCCAGCAGCTCCCAGGCGTGCCGCCGGATCAGCTCCGCCACGTGCGTGCCGATCACCGTCCCCGCATCCACGACGGAATAGCCGGCCGCCAGCGCCTCCTCCTCGAGATTCGGCTGAATCCACCGCGCCGGCACCCCATAGGCCGGCTCCTTCGTCTCGCGTCCGGGGAGAGGACGAGCCTTCGCCTCCGCGCTCACCGCCAGCAGGCAGTTCCCCTCCGTCTGCCAGCGCCCGATCTCCATCCCGCGCAGCGAGACCACATATTCGCGCGCCTTCAGGCGCAGATTATCCGAGATGTGAATCGGCGGAATCAGGAACCCCAGATCCCCGGCCAGATGCCGCCGCAGCGTCCTCACCCGCTCCAGCATCTGTCCGCCCTGCTTCTCATCCACCAGGGGAATCAGCTGGAAGCCGATCTCGAGGCTCAGCTCGTCCAGACGCGGCAGGGCCACCGCCTCGGCTTTCGCCGCCGGCTTCTTTCCCGCCTCCGCCTGGGGCATCACCGCTTCCCGCTTCGCGGCTCGTGTGCCCGCGTAACCGAGCAGCACTGCCGGCAGCAGAAACGCCAGCTTCGGCAGCCCCGGAATCAGGCACAGCGTCCCCAGCACCGCGCTGGCCACGTACAAGGTCGTGCTCCGGCCCAGCAACTGCGTGCCCAGCTCCGTCGTCAGCTGTCCCGCGGAGGAAGCGCGTGTCAGCACGATCCCCCCCGCCACGGAAACCAGCAGCGAGGGAATCATTGTGACCAGGCCGTCACCGACCGTCAGGATGGTGTAGGTCCGCACCGCCTCGCTCAGCGCGACCCCCTGCTGCAGAGTCCCGATCAGCAGTCCGGCCACGATATTGATGGCCGTGATCAGGATCGTCGCCAGCGCATCCCTCTGGTTGAATCGCGCCGCGCCGTCCATGGCGCCGTAGAATTCCGCCTCCTGCGCGATCCCCTGCCGCCGCTTCCGGGCGGTCGCCTCGTCGATCAGCCCGGCATTCATGTCCGCGTCGATCGCCATCTGCTTACCCGGCAGAGCGTCGAGGGTAAAGCGCGCCGTCACCTCCGCCGTGCGCACCGCTCCATGAGTCACCACAAGAAACTGGATGGCGATCAGGGCCAGAAAAAGCACAAAGCCCACCACGTAGTTACCGCCCACCACGAACTGCCCGAAGGCCTCGATCACCTTGCCAGCAGCCGCCGTGCCTTCGGCGCCGTGCAGCAAAATGCGGCGGCTGGAGGCGATATTCAGCGACAGACGGAACAGCGTCAGCAGCAGCAGCAGCGTCGGAAATACGGAGAAATCCACCGCCCGGCGCAGCTGCACCGCCGACAGAAACACCAGGATCGAGGCCGCCATCGAACAGCCCAGCAGCAGATCCATCGTCCATGCCGGCACCGGCACCAGCATCACGAAGATCACGCTGATCGCCGCCGCCGGCAGCGCCATCGTACGCAGCGTTTTTCCCAGACCCTGGCCGTTCCCGCCGGTTGCCCCCAGCGTCATCGCTCCCGCGCTCATCGTGGTCTCCTCACGTTGCCCTCACTCCCGGCCCTTTGTTTCCTGGAGTCCTCGCTCCGCTCCCGCGCCGGGCCCCCGCTTCGGCCTGCTCGCGGCGCAGACGCTCCTCCACCTGCCGCCGATAGAGCCAGGCCAGAATGGCCGCCACCGCCGCATACAACTCGTAGGGAATCGCCTGTCCCGCCTCCACCTGCCGGTAAAGCGAGCGGGCCAGCGGCGGGTTCTCGACAATCGGCACCCCCGCCCACTGCGCCTCCTCGCGGATCTGCGCCGCCAGCAGATCCCGTCCTTTGGCCACCATCCGCGGCGGCTCCATGGTTTCGAAGTCGAAGCTCAGCGCTACCGCATAGTGCGTCGGGTTGGTAATCACTACCGTCGCCCGCGCCATATCGGCCTTCATCTGCCGTCGCCGCATCTGCCGGCGCAGTCCGCGAATGCGCGCCTTCACCTGGGGACTTCCCTCGGTCTCCTTGAACTCGTCGCGTAAATCCTGCTTCGACATGCGCAGGCGGCTCTCCCGGCTGCGCCACTCCATCACATAGTCCACCCCGGCCCAGCCCAGAAAAATCCATGCTCCGTCCAGCAGCAGGTCGTAGATCTGCGCGAAGACATCGGGATACCTCTGCATGCTCATGGGCGGAATCGCCGCCTGCGCCTCGACCGCATGCACCGCGCAGAACCCCAGCGCCACCACCGGCACCAGCGATTTGCCCACCCGGACCGCGCCACGCAGAGAGAAAACGTTCTTCAGGTTTTCGACGGGGTTCAGCCGCTCGATCTTCGGCGCCAGAGCGTCGAATTGCAGCGACCAGCCACCCCCCTGCGCCACTCCCGCCAGCACCGCCGCCGCCATCGTCGCCGCAAAGATCATGCCCAGCGGGGCAAGCCCGCTCAGCACTACCCCGCGCAGAGCAATGACAGCCTCCTCCGGCTGCACCCGCGCCCAGAACGCCGGCTGCCCCAGCGCCAGACACGCCCGATAGGCGCCCTCCCAGCTGCGCAGCCATTTCCCCGTCTCGCCGCCGATTGCGAACACTCCGGCCAGCATCGCCGCCGCCGATATCAGATCGCGGCTGCGCGCCCGATCGCCCTTCTCCGCTGCCTTCTGCAGATGGTGCGGCGTCGCCTGTTCGGTACGGTCGTCGGGCATCGCTCAGGCTCCCCGTGCCGCCCCGGCCAGCAGCCGTCCGGCATCGTCCAGCAGCAGCGAGAAGTGCCCCTCGATCCAGTGCGGCCACAGCGCCAGCGATCCGATCAGCACCACATACCCCAGCAGCGTCTTGGCCGGAACGTCGATCGCCATGACCGGCAGCTGCGGCGCCAGCTTGCCCGCCAGCGCCACCGCTGTCTCCGCCACCAGCGTCGCCGCCAGCACCGGCGCAGACAGCTGCAGCGCCGCGGCAAAGATGCCTCCCGCCAGCGGCAACAGCGCCAGGCCTACCCGCGGATCCAGCCTGACCGTCCCCACCGGCGCCGTGGCAAAGGTCCGCAGCAGCGCCGCCAGCAGCGTGCGATGCAGCCCCGCACCCAGAAGCACCAGCGTCCCCAACAACCCGAACATCTGCCCCATCAGCGGCGTCTCGACCGACGAGTTCGGATCGAGCAGGTTCACCAGCGAAAAGCTGAACTGGAAGCCCATGATCTCGCCGGCGAAGTTCAGCGCCTCCAGCAGCAGCGAGAGCGTCAGCCCCAGCACCAGACCTACGCTCAGCTCGCCCAGCACCGCAACCGTCCCCAGTTCCACATGGGCCCCGGAAAACCCCGCCACCACCGGCGCAATCAGGAACGACACCGCCAGCACAAACACCGCCTTCACGCGCACCGGAATCGCCCCTGACGAAAAGATCGGGGCAAACACCATCAGCCCGCTGATGCGCACCATCACCAGGATCATCGCGCTCAGCGCGCTTTCCCATTCCTGGCTGCTCCACGCCGCCTTCATCCCAGCCCCAGAAAGCGATGGAAATCCGAGAAGAGCCCGATCGTGTAGCGCATCAACCGATCCAGATACCAGGGCGTCGCCGCCATCAGCAGCCCGGCCACTACCAGCAGCCGCGGCACGGTGGAAATCGTCTGGTCCTGCAGCGAGGTCAGCGTCTGCACCAGGCTGATCACAAAGCTGGTCACGCAGGCCGCCGCCAACACCGGCGCCCCCAAAATCAGCGCCTCGCGCAGCAGATTCCGCATCAGCTCCGCCGCCTGGTCCGCTCCCATCGCTTCCTCCCTTCCCGCATCCTGCCCCGCACTCTGCCCGCCGACCGCCGTTCTTTGCCCGCCCCACTCTCCGGCCGCTCTCCGCCCTGCCCATTCCATCCGCGCCGCCAGAGCCGGGGGTCCGGCTCCGGGTCAGAAGCTCTTCAGCAAAGAACCCGCCAGCAGATTCCACCCGTCCACCATCACGAACAGCAAAATCTTCAGCGGCGTCGAAATCACCACCGGCGGCAGCTGATACATGCCGATCGACGTCGTAATCGAGGCCACCACCATATCCACCAGCAGAAACGGCAGAAAAAGCACCGCCCCAATCTCGAATCCCGCCTTCAGTTCGCTCAGCATGTAGGCCGGAACCACCACCCGCAGCGGCAGATCCTCCGCCTTCGCCGGACGCCCGGTCATCGACGCCGAGACGAACAGCGCCAGATCCTTCTCCCGCGCGTACTTCAGCATGTATGCCTTCGGCGGCCCGGAACCCCGCTCGATCGCCTCCCAGCCGCTGATCTGTCCCGCGCGAAACGGCTCCACCGCCTGCTGATCCACCTGCATCAGCACCGGCTGCATCAGGAACCAGGTCATCATCAGTCCCAGCCCCAGCAGCACCTGGTTGGAGGGCGCCGTCTGCGTCCCCAGCGCCTGGCGCAGAAAATGAAAGACCACCAGCAGCCGCACCATCGGCGTCATCGAAAGCACAATCGCAGGCAGCAGCGTCAGCAGCGTCAGCGAAAAAACGATCGTCCAGGGAATCGAATTATCGTTCACCAGACCCGCGGGCAGCGTCAGCCCGCTGGGCATCCGGGTCACCAGCAGCAGAGCGCCGTTCATGGCTTCGCCTTCCGGGCGCGCCGCGGCGCGGTCAGTTCCATCACCGGCGTTACCGTATCGCCGCTGAGCGCCAGCAACACCTGCCGGCCCCGGCAATCCACCAGCACCAGCGATTTTTTCGGGCCCAGGCTGATCCGCCCTTCCACACGCAGAGCTGCTTCTCCTGCGGGCCGCACCTTCACCAGTCCCCGCATCCAGCGCGCCCAGGCTCCCGCCCAGCCCTGTTCCCGCCTGAATGTCCACTGCGCCGCTGTCGCCATATGCTTATGCCAGCCTCGTAATCCGCACGGCCAGACGTTCGTTCACCACCTCAAACTCCGCCCACGCCAGCAGAGCTCCGCCGCTCCGCACCGGCACGTCCTGGGTGTGCTCGTGTTCGCTCTCCAGCACGCTTCCTGTTTCCAGCGCCAGCAGATCGCGAACGCAGAACGAGGGCACCTTCACCATCACGTCCAGACGCATGCCTAGCCGGCCCAGGCGCTGCTCATGAGGCCACACCGGCTCCCCAGGGCCGCCCGCCATGCCCTGCCCCACCGGAGCCGCCAGCGCCGTCCCCGGCGCCGCCTCTCCCGCGGTTGCAACTGTCAGCTTGTTCTCAGAGTTGGGTCCCATCGCCCGCAATCCCTGCGAATCAACGACCCAAAAGAAGACACCAACATTAGAAAATTCTCAGAATCCCCGCCCCGGACCCGGCGCCATCGCCCCTTTACGCCGCCGCCGCTGCTCCGCTCTTCATCGTGAACCAGAAGGTCGCACCCTTCTCCACCGCGCCTTCCGCCCAGATGCGCCCTCCGTGCCGTTCCAGAATTCGCTGCACGGTCGCCAGTCCAATCCCCGTTCCCGGGAACTCACTCCGGCTGTGCAGGCGGTGGAAGGGCTGGAAGAGCTGGTCATTGCGTCCCGGATCGAACCCCGCTCCGTCGTCCCGCACATAAAACACCGTCTCCCCGCGCTGCCGCATGGCCCCAAACTCGATACAGGCGTGTTCATGCCGCGACGTATACTTCCACGCATTGCGGATCAGATTGTCCAGCATCACCCGCATCAGTCCGCCATCGGCCTCCACCTCCGGCACCTGCTCGATCCGGAACTCCACCCCGCGCCCCGGATCGCTGCGCTTCAGATCTCCGGCAATCTGCCACGCCAGATCCGTCAGCCGCACCGGCTCCCGCTTCAGCGCCGTGGTGCTTGCCCGCGACAGGTTCAGCAGATCGTCGATCAGCGCCGTCATATTGCGCGTTGCCTGCTGCAGTTGCTCCAAAATCTCGTGCCGCTCGCCCTCCCGCTTCTCCCGCTCCAGCGCCTCCAGGATGTACACCATCCCCTGTACCGCATCCAGCGGCCCGCGCAGATCGTGCGCCACGGTATACGAAAAGGCCTCCAGTTCCCGGTTCGCCGCCCGCAATGCCGCCGTCCGTTCCTGCACCCGCGTCTCCAGCTGATCTCTCGCCCCGCGCAGCGCCGTATCCCGCTGCTGAATCTGCACCAGCATTTCGTTGAACGACTCAATCAGCACCGCGATCTCGTCATTGTCGCTGTGCGGCGCCGCGCGCACCGAGTAATCCCGCTCCCGCGAGACCTGCCGCGCCGTCTCCGCCAGTGCCGCAATCGGCCGCGCCACCATCTTCCTCACCCGCGACCCGATCAGCACACCCGCCGCCATGCAGATCAGCAGAACCACCAGCGCGATGATCAGATACTGCCGCGCCCGCTTCCCCGTCTCCGTCAACTCGGCAGCGATGAACACCGTCCCCTCGGTCTTTCCCTGGAAGACAATCCGGTGCGCCAGCAACACGTGGCTTCCCTGTACCCACGCCTGATCCATACGGCCCGCCGTCATCGCCGGCAACGCCGTCCCCGTCTCCGTGCCCCCCGTTCCCGCCCGCCGGTACTCCGCAAACGCCCGCCCGTCGCTCGCGACCAGCGTCGCCCTCACCACATCCGGCGAGCTGCGCAGTGCCTCGAGCGTCGCCGCCGCGCTCTGCGGATCGTCGAAAAGCAGCGCCGACACGCTGTTCGCCCCCACAATCTGCGCCGACGTCTCCAGATTCCGAACCAGATTCTGCCGGAACGAGATCACGTCGTAAGTGAAGAACGCGATCACCGCCAGCACCAGCACCGTGCCGCTCACCACCACGTTCATCCACGTCAGCCGCGCCGACACCGACCCCGATCCCGGCTTGATCAGCTTGTCCGATAAAGAGGAGCCTGGCTTCATGGCGCTCCTCCCGTTCCCCGCCTGCCCGTCACGCTCACCGCCACCTTCAGCAACTCGGAGCTCAGGTCCAGACCCGACCGGCTGGCCGCGCTTAGATTCACCGAAAAACGAATGTGGTCTTCCATCAGCACAAACTGGATCGTCCCGCCCCGTACCAGAAAATCGGGCACGTCTCCCACCGTCAGAATCGGCTTGCCCTCCACCGCGGCGAGAAAGGCATCGATCCGCCCCGGGTCCGTCAGTCCGATGAACAGCATCGAACATCCGCTCACCTTGCTCGGATCGTCCACCGCCTTCACCTGCAGCGGACGCTGATCGATCTGCTCCCCCGCAACCAGAGGAGCCAGCGCCTGGGTAAAGGAGTCCTGCGCCGCAACGCAGATCAGCAGAGGCCCCTGCGCAGACCCCGCCGGCCATCGCACAAACTTCCCGAAGTTGTAGAGATAGGCCGCTTCCACATCGTCCCGCGACGGACCCTCCGCCCGCGCGCCTGGCACGAGCAGCCCCACCGAGGTCACGCCCACCACCGCCAGCAGCAGCCCGGCGAGCCACCGCGCGCGACTCCGTGACCGGTCCCTCATGCTCTTTCGCTCGGCCCCCTGCCCGGTCCTTGGCTCTATCCCGGCCATTCCCGTCTTCCTTCGCGGCGCCTCACTTCGGCCATGACCACTGCAGCCCCGCATACACGCTGCGCCGGATTCCCGCTGGAGTCGGATTGGCTCCCGCAAACTCCGCATGCTGTGGCTGCAGTAAGTTCCGGCCGTCCACCGCGACCGTCCACTGCTTCGTCATCTTCCATGCCGCATGCACATCCGCGGTCTGATACGCCCGCACCCCCTCCGCCGGCAACGGGCTCATCGCTCGATAATCCGGAACCAACTCCACCCCGTGCGGCAGATCGATCGTAGCCTGCAGCGAACCCTGATGATTGGGCGCCGCTCCCTCGTAGCCCGCTGCGTAGCTCGCCTGGCTGAACCCCGGCTTCGAATGCAGGGCCATGTGCAGGTGGGAGTAACTGCCCCGCAGATCGAACCAGCTCACCGGCTTCCAGTCCGGCGCAATCTCGATCCCATCCGTCACGCCCCTCAATCCGTTCGCGTACTCCACGTTGATCTGCGTATAGGGATAAGGCGACGTGGGAAATGTGAACAACTGTACCGGCCCGCCATAGCTTTCCACTCCGTCGTACTGATTGTGAAACAGCGCCACATCCGCATAGAACCGCCGCGACAGCAACTGCCGGTATCCCGCCTCCCACCCGATCAACACCTCCGGCTTGATCTTCGGATTCCCCAGCACTGCCACAAAGATCGGCGGCGACGGTATGAAATTCCCGATCAGCGTCAGATCCTGATCCACCCGCCCCGGAATATTCAACGCGCGCGATACCGCCCCCCAAAGGGTCATCTGGCTGCGCGGATTCCATAACAGCCGCGCACTCGGCTCCGCGCCCCACCCGCTGAAGTTGTTGTTCTCGAACTTCGAGCCCAGCGTCAATGTCACCCGGTCCGGGACCACATCGATCCCATCCTGCACAAAAAGACTGTAGAGGGTATCGTTCTGCTCGTGCGGGGAAAAGTTCACCGTGGCCTGCGTCTGCGTAATGTGGCTCGGGCTCTCCCGCAGTCCTCCGCCCCACTCAATGTCCTGCCGCGGCAGCTGCGCGACGTGGTCCAGAAAGTCCACGTCGAAGGTATTCCGCGTCTCCACGAACTGCGGTGTGTTCCGGTCGGTCCGATCGAAGTACGCCTGCACGTAAAAATCCGAGCCGTCCTTCAGTTCCCGGTCCCACCGCCCCATCCAGTCCCCGCCCGACACCACATTGTCCCCATCGACCGTCAGCTGCGCCGGCGGAATGTACGAGCCGATCTGGTTCTCCACTCCCGTGCGCCCGCCGTAAATCATCCCCGATGTCGTCACCCGGTCGCGTCCTGAAATCTCCCAGTCCGCGCGAAACCCGCCCCGCTCCTGATGCCAGCGATCGAACGGATTATGTCCCGGATTCAGTTCCGGCCCGCGATTGAATCCCTTCGCAAACACCCGCACCTGCACGCCGTGCTTCCACTGGAATCCGTACCGCGCCGATCCCGTGAAGTGCTCCACGGCATCCCCGCCATCCCCGCGCACCAGCGCTCCCAGCGTCTGGCCTGCGGATTTCGTGATGATGTTGATCACCCCGTTGACCGCGTTCGGCCCCCAAATCGAGCCGCCCGGCCCTCGGATCACCTCGATCCGGTCGATATCCTCAAAGGGCAAATCCTGTACGTCCCAGTACACGCCTTCAAACAACGGCGTATACACGCTCCGCCCATCGATCAGCACCAGGATTCCGCGCGAGAACTGTCCGTCGAATCCTCGAATCCCTACCGCCCACTGATCGCTCTCCTCCTGCGACACCTGCACGCCCGGTACCAGCCGCAGCAAATCCGGAATCGTCGTCGCGCCGGAACGCTCAATGTCGTCGTGGGTCAGTACGTACACCGCAGCCGCCGTATGCCACACCTCCTCCGGCTGCTTGGATACTGTGGTCACCTTCACATTGCCCAGCTGCTCCAGCGACATGCTCTTCAGCTGCGCGCTCTGCGGCTGCGCTGCGAGTGCTGGCGACACGGCTGCCGCGCCGTGGCCGCGCACCCACGCCACACCGGCGACCATCCACAACGCTACAAGAGCCTGAAAGATTTGCAGGGTTCTGCGCATACTCGCTTTGGGGCGGTTGAAACGAACCCCCTCCGGTCCAGAGTCAGGTCACGCAGGCCCATCCGCCCGGAGGAGACAAACGGAGGTGAACCGATGCGTTTTTCGCTTGGATGCGCGCCCTGAGCCTTTGAGTTTTCTGGAAAATGCGCCTGGGGAATTTATGCCACGCTGTCCGGCCGCACCGAACGCGCTGCTCCCGCGAGGGACGCCAGCGTCTCTACCAGCTTCGCCGGCTCGCCCTTCCGCACAAACGCCCGCGCATACGGAGCAATATCCGCCGGCAGGTCGTACATATCGGAGAGCACAATGATCGGCGCCTTTGGATAGCGCCGCTGCGTCTCCTCGGCAGCCCGCACCGCCGTTAGCTGACCCGACAACCGGTAGTCCATCACCACCAGGTCCGCGTTTCCCTCGGGATAATGGATCTGGTCCCCGGTCACCAGCGCCGGCAACGCCTCATAGCCCGCCGCTCCGATGATCCATCCATAGATCCGCAGATGGCTCGGATCGTCATCGATAATCAGGACCGATATTCTTCCGTCCACGGGTTCTCCACTGCTGGCCGAAATCGCGATCTGTTGAGACCCGACGGATCGCCCTCAGTGCGACCCGCACAGCCCTCCGGAAAACCATTATGCTACGCCGCTACAGCAGTTTCGACAATAAAAATACGAGCGCTCAGGGCGCCATCTCCCCTCGTCATCGCACCGCTTTTCTATTTGTAATTGCGCGCGTACGTATCGCTCGGAAAGCCCATGGACAGCGCCCTGGCCCGCAGTGTAATCGCGTCGGAGCGGCTCATCACACCCCCCAACGAGACCAGATATCGCCCCGCTCGCGGTGAGAACGCCGCCGCATGCAGCTCCGGATACCGCCTCGCCAGTTCTCCCGCCTTCTTCTCCGCGTCTTCCCGGCGAACATACGTGTACGCGATCACCCGCCACCCGGGACCGGTCGAAGCCGTCGCCGACACCGTTGCCTTCGCCGAAGTTCCCGCCGGTTCCACCACCACCATCGGATTCGCGGGAACCTTCGCAGCCGTCGCCTTCCGGTGCAGAATCCCGTACAGCGTGAAAACCGTCACCAGAATCAGGGCTACCGCGGACACAATGATGTACGGAGCCGTCGGCCAGCGCCCCCACTCCGGCTCGTCCTCCGCCGTCAGCCGCGTCGAGGGCGGCAGCGTCGCCACTTCCTCGTCGAACAGCGGCATCGTCTCCGCTCGCACGTCCACCGGGCGAATGGGCAACACCCGCCGCACCGAAGCAGCCCTCGCCTCCGGCTTCATCGCCGGATCCAGCCTCTCCGTTCCACGCGGCAGATCCCGATCCGCCGGCAGCGTACCCTCCACCGCACTCTTCCCCGTCGCCGGCGGTTGCGGCCTGGGAATCACCACATCCGGCGCGGCCATCTTCGGCGCCGTCTTCGACACCGGATCGATCCGAATCTCGTCGCGCCTCTCGGAGATCACCTCCAGACGCGTCCCCGCCAGCGCACCCACCTCGCTGGCCGTCGCATTCCCGCTCAGCGCCCGGCGCACCGCGCGCGCCATCGGTTCCGGCAGCAACTGCAGCACCGGGTCGTTCTCTCCCGAAGGCTGCTTCCGCGTCATCGCGTGCGTCACCACCCGCCCCGCACAGCGCACATCTTCTGCGGCGTTCGCCCCCGCTGTGCTCGCCAGATGCATGCAGTCGCTGCGCAGCTTGATGGTCTCGCCCATGGCCACCACGCTCGACGCTTCCACCCGCCCGTGCACCATGCCCCGCGCGTGAATCGCTCCCAGCGCGGCCACCAGCGCGTCCAGAACCTGTCGCGCCTCGGCCGCGTTCAGCAGCCGTTCCCGCAGCACGTCCGCCAGATTCTCCTCCGTCGGCTCCATCACCGCGATCACCAGCGGTATGCCATCGATGTGCGCCACCGCCGCCTCGCGGATCGCCACCACGTTCGGGTGCCGGATCTGTCCCGCGGCCCACAGCCGCTCCAGCAGATCGTCCTCGTCGTTCAGCGTCTCCGTGATGCTCAGCATCGCCGGCTTGCCTTCCGGACCCGTCGCCTCGAACCACGCCGTCCGTCCCTCCGGACGCACCAGCCGGTTCAGCATCCACCGCCCGTTCAGCTCACGACCTTCCAGGTCAGTCCACAACATGCCGCGATCCAGGCCTGCTGTCGCCATCGCTTTGCCCTCCTCTGCTCGTAGGCTTCACCCCCGACGCGCGGTTCGCTCGCCCGCCGCATCCTCAGGGTCCCCACATGCCAACGGCACAGGGATCCGCCACTTTCCCTTTAACGCATAGTAAACAGCCATTTGCGAGGAAAACTGCATCCTTTTTCGCAATCCGAACAAAATTCGGCACGTGCCTCGGTTGCAACTCGCCAGGGATTGTCATCCCGACTTGGCAGTTGTCATCCCGAACGGAGCGCTTTGGGGCCCCGTCCCGCTATCAGCGGGATGGGGTAGGCGGAGAGAGGGACCTGCTTTCCGCCCTCACCCGGAATGGCAAAGCAACCGCCGATCCCCCACAATAGACCCATGCCCGCGACTCCCGCCACCCCCGCACCGTCGCCTCCGCCCAAAGAGCCCATCCGCCTCTGGTGCCCCGTCTGTGCCCGCTCCGTCGACGACCCTCTCGTCTGCGGCGACTGCTCCGCCGTCATCTGCCGCGTCTGCGGCACGCCCCTCGAGTCCCCCGACGAGCTCGCCTTCGGCTGAACCGTACAATAACGATTGCCATCCCAGGCGAAGCGCCGCAGACGCGAAGCCGAGGGACCCGCTTTTCCTTTCATGGCACCTTCCCCAAAATCCGCGCATCGTCCTCGCCCGCATCCTCGTGAAATCCCCCCCGAGCCGCCCATCACCGTCAGCCCCCGCTGGCTCCTCTCCGCCTTCGCCGCCACCCTCGTCCTCGCCGCCGTCTGTGGATACGGCACCCTCTGCCTCCTCTTCTATCAGGGCCAGTGGCAGCTCCTCTTCCATCCCAGCCGCACCGTCAACGCCACCCCCGCCACCGCCGGCCTGCCGTACCAGCAAATCCACTTCGATGTCACCGACGCCGGCCAGCCCCGCCTCGACGCCTGGTGGATCCCCGCCGCCCCCGGATCCTCATACGTCACCGACACTGTGCTTTATCTTCACGACGCCCGCGGCTCTCTGAGCGATACCGTCCCCACCCTGAGCCAGCTCCACACCCTCGGCCTCAACGTCTTCGCCATTGACTACCAGGGCTTCGGCCACAGCGCCGGCCGCCATCCCACCGAGCGCCTCGCCACCGTCGACTCCACCGCCGCATGGACGTACCTCACCGACACGCGCCACATCCCCGCCCGCGACCTCGTCGTCTATGGCGACGGCGCCGGCGCCGTCTTCGCCGCTCACCTCGCCGCCACCTTTGCCCCTGCCGGCGTCATCCTCGAAGATCCACCCCCGCCCGCCCGTCAGACCTTCGCCTCCGATGCCCGCGCCCGGCTTTTGCCGCTGTGGCTGTTACAAAAAGAATTCCTCGACCCCTCCGCCAACCTCGCCCACAGCCACGCCCCGCTGCTCTTCCTCGTCCGCCAGGGCGACGCCGCCCGCACCCACCAGCTTTTCCAGGTCGCCTCCGACCCCAAACAGTTCTACGACCTCCGTTCCGCCCCACCCGCCGCCGTCCCCGCCACCCTCACCCGCTTCTTCGATCAGGTCCTCCGCTAATCGCCGTCGCTCGGTCCGCGATATCATTGCTCGCACCGTCCCTCGCACACGTGTTTGAGCCCAGGAGAACTCCATGGCCACGGTAATCGTCCTCTACAAAACGCCGAAGAACCCCGCCACCTTCGCCTCTGAATACAACACCGTCCACATCCCCCTCGCCAGAAAGCTTCCGGGCCTGCGCAAATATGAGATCAGCCAGGGCGCCGTCGCCACGCCCTCCGGACCCTCCGCGTACCGCCTCATCGCCACGCTGACCTTCGACAACCTCTCTGCGATCCAGGCAGCATTCGCCAGCCCGGAAGGCCAGGCCGCGGCCGCCCACGCAGCCACCCTCGCCGATCTCGAAATCCTCATCTTCGAAAACCAAACCGTCTGACCTGGAACCTGTAACCTGTAACCTGCAACCCGCAGCCCCGCCGCTGTGTTAAACTCAATCTTTGCGGCGGATGCGCGGCGTCTGTCTCCCTCTGCCTGCATTCATTTCCGAAAGAGAGATTCAATCCACTCATGGCAAACCATGTTTCCGCGCTCAAGCGCGTCCGGCAGACCGAAAAACGTACCGCGGTGAACCGCTCCAGCCGCACCCAGTTCCGCTCCAGCCTGCGCTCCCTCCGTGAAGCCATTCAGAAGGGCGACGCCAAAGCCGCCGGCGATCAGTACCGCGCCACCGTCTCCATCCTCGATAAGAGCGTGCAGAAGGGCGTCCTCCACGCCAACACCGCCTCGCGCTACAAGAGCCGCCTCAACGCCCGCGTAAAGGCCGTCTCCGCAAAAACGGCGTAATCGCCACCCTCATCCCGCGCTCCAAAAATCAAAGGCGCAGCTCAAAGAGCCGCGCCTTTCGCATTTCTCCTCCCGGCTCCCAGCTCCCGGCTCCCGGCATTTCTGAAAAACAGCAGAAACGGTAAACACGCCAGGCTCAGCCACGCCAGCAGCCGAAAGTCATCGATATACGACGACAGCATCGCCTGCTGCTTCAGATCCCGGTACACCATCCCCATCGCCGCCCGCATTCCCTGCGCTGCCCCGCTCTGCACGCCAAAATAATGCGACAGCTTCTGGATCGCGTTCTGGTACACCGGACTCGCCGCATTCAGATGGGCCGCCATATACGTCTGGTGCCGCTGCTCCCCGCGCGTCAGCAGCGTCGTCACCATCGAGATCCCAAAGCTCGCCCCCATGTTCCGCAGCAGGTTATACAGTCCGGTCCCCGCTCCCGTCAGCTCCCGCGGCAGCGTCTTCATCGTCAGCGTCGTCAGCGGCACAAACAGGAACCCATTCGCGAACCCGTTCACGATATTCGGCCACACCACGCTCCCCATTGACATCGACAGGTCCAGATGGCCCAGCATGAACAGCGATGCCCCGCGGATGATCACCCCAATGGTGATCAGCAGCCGCTCGTCCACCTTCCCGATCAGCTGCCCCGCGATCACCATCGACGCAATCGCCCCAATGCCCCGCGGCGAAACCGCCAGCCCGCTGTCGTACGCCGTGTAGCCGATCAGGTCCTGCAGAAACAGCGGCAGCAGCGTCGTCGTGCCGTAAATCACAATCCCCAGCAGTCCGATCAGAAACGTCCCCGTGGCCAGATTGCGATTCTTCAGCACCTTCAAATCCACAATCGGCGCATCGGTCGTCAGCTCCCGCCACAGGAACGCCACCACGGTCACCGCAGCAATCCCCACAAACCACCGCACCCAGTCCGCCGCGAACCAGTCCACCTCCTGGCCCTTATCCAGCACCACCTGAATGCACGTCAGCGCGATGGCCAGAAAGCCCAGCCCCGCAAAATCGATCGCCTTGCCCTTCACCTTTTTCAGATACGGCGGATCCTCCACGAACGTGCTGATCATGATCAGCGCCAGAATTCCCACCGGCACATTCACATAGAAAATCCATCGCCAGGTGTAGTTGTCGGTGATCCATCCGCCCAGCAGCGGCCCCACCAGCGGCGACACGATGATCCCCATCCCGTACACCGCCATCGCCTGCCCGCGCCGCTCCCGCGGAAAGCTCTCCAGCAGCACCGCCTGCGAAACCGGCTGCAGCCCTCCGCCGGCCGCGCCCTGCACCACGCGCGCCACCACCAGCATCCCCAGGCTGTTCGCCGCTCCGCACCACATCGAGGCCAGTGTGAACAGGCACACCGAATACAGCTGATACTGCTTCCGCCCCAGAAAATTGCTCAGCCACCCGGAGGTCGGCAGGATAATCGCGTTGGAGATGAGATAGCTGGTCAGAACCCAGGTGGATTCATCCGTAGTCGCCGACAAACTCCCCGCAATGTGCGGCAGCGACACCGTGGCGACCGAGGTATCCAACACCTCCATAAAGGTCGCCAGCATCACCGAGAACGCGATCAGCCAGACGTTGTGACTCGGCTGCCAGCTGCTGTCTGTAGATAAATCCTGCTCACGAGCGGCCAAACTTCACCATAGCCTTGCGCCTCACGCGGAGCAAGCCAGGCCCAGGCGAGCGCTCCCAGCCCCGGGCTCCCGGCTCCCGGCTCCCGAATCCTCTGTGCTCTCCGTGTCCTCTGTGGTGAAAAGGGAATCGTCATGCAGGACATCCGTCTCCACCCAAATCAGGTAGCATGCTCCAACGGAGTTCGCCATGCCTGTAAAGCCCGCTCTCGACACCCGCTCCGCGCCCCTCGCCCTCACTTCCGAAGAGTTCCGCTCTCTCGGCCATCAGCTCATCGACCGTATCGCCGCATTTCTCGATTCACTGCCGAATCGACCCGTGAACCCCGCCGAATCCCCCTCCGCCATTCGCGGCGCCCTCAACGCGGCACGCCCTCTGCCCGAACATGGAGCCGATCCCGCATCCCTGCTCAACCACGCCGCCGCGCTCCTCTTCGACCACTCCCTCTTCAACAGCCACCCGCGCTTCTGGGGATACATCACCTCTTCCGCCGCTCCCATCGGCGCGCTCGGCGATCTGCTCGCCGCCTCCGTCAATCCCAACTGCGGCGCCTGGGACCTTGCCCCCATGGCCAGCGAAATGGAAGCTCAAACCATTCGCTGGATCGCCGAAATGATCTCTTATCCCACTGGCTGCGCGGGCCTCTTCGTCAGCGGCGGCAACATGGCCAACTTCGTCTGCTTCCTCGCCGCGCGCCAGGCCAAAGCTCCCTTCGATGTCCGCACCCGCGGCATGAACAACACCCGCCTGCGCCTCTATTGCTCCAAAGAAACCCACACCTGGGTACAGAAGGCCGCCGACATCGCCGGCCTCGGCACCGATGCCATCTGCTGGATCGCCGCCGACGCTCGCCAGTGCATCGATCTCGCCGCCCTGCGCGCAGCCATCGTCGAGGATCGTGCCGCCGGCGATCAGCCCTTCCTCGTCATCGGCGCCGCCGGCTCCGTCAGCACCGGCGCCGTCGATCCCCTCCCGGAAATGTCCGCCCTCTGCCGCGAATTCGATCTCTGGTTTCACGTGGACGGTGCCTATGGAGCCATCGCCGCCGTCCTCCCCGATGCGCCGCCGGCGCTCGCCGCTCTCGCCCTCGCCGATTCTGTCGCCGTCGATCCCCACAAGTGGCTCTACGCCCCGCTCGAAGCCGGATGCGCCCTCGTCCGCTCGCCGGAAAAACTCCGCGCCGCCTTTTCCTACCATCCCGCCTACTACGCCTTCGGCGACGAGGCCATCAACTACTTCGATCTCGGCCCCCAGAACTCCCGCGGCTTTCGTGCTCTCAAAGTATGGCTCGCCCTGCAGCAGGTCGGCCGCCAGGGCTACATCCGGATGCTCTCCGACGACATCCGCCTCGCACGCGAGCTCTATGCCCGCGTCGCGCACGAGCCCGAGCTCGAAGCCTTCACCCACTCCCTCAGCATCACAACGTTTCGCTACATTCCGCCCAGCCTCGACGTAGCCGATCCGCGCTCCGCCGAATACCTCAACCAACTCAATCGCGATCTGCTCACCGCTCTGCAGAACAGCGGCGAGGTCTATCTCTCCAACGCCGTCATCGACGGCAAATTCGCGCTCCGCGCCTGCATCGTCAACTTCCGTACCTCGCTCGCCGACATCGACGTCCTCCCACCCCTCGCCGTCCGCCTCGGCCGCCAGCTCGACGCCACCCTGCGCCCGCGCGCCTTCGCCGCCGTCACCTGAACCTCCCTGTGACAATCGCGCGCCCAGCCTACGGTGTCCCTCCGGACCCCCCGCTCAATCGCCGCGCCTCCGCTCGTTGCAGCACATCCTGCATGTACTCCCTCGCATGGCCGCGCGTCCTGATGCCGGCGAAAGCCGCGCGGCGCGCCTCCTGCTCCGCCCCCGGAGCCGACAACTCATGGTCCGTCTTCCGCGCCACGCCCAGAAACCCCACCGTACTGCTGCGGTCCGGAATCGGCTCTGCATCGAGGGCAGCCTGCTGCACAGCGGCCAGAGGCGCCCTGGCCGGCGCCGCCGCCGGCTGCTCCAGCTGCGTGGGACAATCCGTCCGCAGCACCCCGGCAACGTCCAGTCCATGAATCGGATTCGCTCCGCGATCCCGCTCCGTCAGCGCCGGCACGCCGAACAGCGATTCCACCGTCGCCAGAATCGAAGCATGGTCATAAATCGTGGAATCCACCCCAGGCTGCAGCCACGGCGAAATCACCAGCGCTGGCACGCGCACGCCCAACTGCGTAAACGTGAACTGCGATTCGTTCCACGGGCTGCGCTCGCCGCCGTCCGCCGGCGCCGGCGCCGCCCCCGGCGCCACATGATCGTAGAACCCTCCGTGTTCGTCATAGGTAATGATCAGCAGGCTCTCATTCCACAGCGGCGAATTGCGCAGGCTCTCGTACAGCTTCGCCATCAGTGCCTCGCCTCGGGCCACACCATCCAGCGGATGTTGTGAGGAGCCTCCCTCATAGGTCGACGCCACCGCTCCATAGTTCGGCTCAATCAATGTGTACCGCCACGGATACGTTTTATTGAGATCCGCCGCAAAAGTTCCCACATCGCAGAAGTCCCACAGGTGGATGTTGTGCAGGGCGCAGGCCTGCGGTATGCGTCCCTCCATCGGCCCATCCTCGTCCCGATAGAGCCGCCAACCAATCCGGCGAGCCGTCAGCGCATCGAAAATCGATCCCTGAGGATACGTGAATCCGGTCGCCTCCCACAGCCCGATGTCCTGCATCGACGGACTGTGATCCAGCCCGTTGGACGAAGCGCCATGAAGGAAAAATCGATTCGGCCACGTCGGTCCCGGCATCGACGCAAACCAGTGGTCGCACACCACAAACTCCGTCGCCAGCTGGTATATCACCGGCAGCTGCGACCGCGTGTCGAAGCACTTCATGATGTCGCCCAGCACTGCGGAACCACTCTTCCCCGCAACGGCGTAATTCGCCACAAATCCGGAATTGTCGATCGCTGGATAAGGCCCACCCGGTGGATAGGTCTGCCCCGGCCCCGCCAGCTGCTCCAGCGTATCGGCGAATTCATGTCCCGGATCGTCGGGCATGCTCGCCGGCGCATTCCCCTGCACGGGATACTGCGTCCCCAGGTACGAGTTGAAATTGGCCGTCGTCGCCCCATCGACTCCGGGTATCCCCGACAGAGCCAGCATCTGATCGAAGGAGTGATTCTCCAGCACCAGCACAAACACGTACTGAATCCGAGACCTCGGCAGCACAGAATTCCCGTTCATCGTCTCTCCTCCCCGTCATATTCGTCGTGCCACCAGCCACGACCTCCCGTCTCCCGCCTCCCGCCTCCCAGCTCCCAGCTCCCGTCTCCCAGCTCCAGGCTACCGGCTCGGCTACCAGCTACCGGCTGCATCCTGTACCCTTCCCCTGTGATTCCCGCACTGCGTCAGGACTTCAACACCCGTTTCCGTCCCGAGGTCTTTCGGACCCTCCTCCACGGCCTCGACGCCGTAGCGCGCACCCACGTCGCCTTTCCCATCGCCGAAACTCCCTGCTTCTTTCCCCGCGCTCTCCTCGATGAAATGGCGACGATCGGCGCTGACCTCACCCACCATCTCCTCGCCAACCCCGACTACCTCACCCGCTCCCTCGCCGCCATCCCCGAAGAATGGCGCGCCGCCAACCAGAACGCGCACCCGCACTTCCTCACCGCCGACTTCAGTCTCGTCCGCGAACCCGACGGCCGCCTCGCACCCCGCCTCGTCGAAATGCAGGCCTTCCCCTCCGTCTTCGCCTTTCAGTGGGCCGTCAGCGAAGCGTACCGTTCCGCCTTTGCGCTTCCGTCCACCCTCGACTACCTCTTCGGCGGCCTCACCGACACCAACTTCTGGCGCCTCCTCGACCGCACCATCGTCTCCGGCCACGATCCCGAGACCGTTGTCCTCATTGACGTCGATCCCGCCCGCCAGAAGACCCTCCCCGACTTCCACATCACCGCCGACCGCCTCGGCATCCGCATCGTCGATATCGCCGACCTCGAACCGCTGGACCCGGACCCCGCACATCCCACCCGCCTGCCCCGTCTCGGCTACCGCAACAACGGCCGCCTCATCCCCATCCGCCGCATCTACAACCGCGCCATCGTCGACGAGCTCGTCCGCAAGCAAATCCGCCTCCAGTTCGATTACCGCGAGCCCTTCGATGTCGAGTGGGCCGGCCATCCCAACTGGTACTTCCACATCAGCAAGTTTTCCCTCCCCTGGCTCGACCATCCCGCCGTTCCCCCCGCCGTCTTCCTCTCCGATTTCCTCCAGGATTCCCCCCACGGCCCCCATCGCCGCCGCCTCCCTGCTGACCGCGACCGCTGGATCCTCAAACCCCTCTACTCCTTCGCCGGCCAGGGCATCCAGTTCGCCCCCTCTGACCAGCAGCTCGCCGCCATTCCCCCCGCCCGCCGCGGCGATTACCTCCTCCAGCAGCGCGTCGCCTTTGAGCCCGTCATCGACACCCCCGCCGGCCCCACCCAGGCCGAGATCCGCATCCTCTATGTCTGGCCCGACCATGGCCGGCTCACCCCGCTTCTCTCCCTCGTCCGCCTCGGCCGCGGTCAAATGATGGGGGTCGACCACAACCGTAACCAGTCCTGGGTTGGAGCCTCCGCCGCCTTTTTCCCCGCGTCACCGTCGTCACCTGCCTGAAACTTCCGTTCCCTTACGGTTAACAACCCTGTCTTCCACAGCTTCTGCCCGCAGTACCCCATTTTGGCCATTGTGAGTACCATTTTCGTCATTTACAAATAACTGCGTCGAGGTAAACTTTGGTAATTAGCGGTGGTCGTCGGTTACAGGTACTGTGAGGCAGTAACGCTCAGGAGATTAGCTCGTGGAAACTGCCATCTGTTCCTCTCCTGGAACCTGTGACTGGCGCCCGGCTCGGGGCGCAGTTCGTTACCCGCTGCACTTGCGGGTAACTTTGCTCGCCGACGACCGCGATGATGAAGCGCTCACCGAAGATCTTTCTGCCAGCGGAGTTCTCTTTCGCCTCCAGCAACCTCTTCGGGAAGGGTCGCATGTTGACTTTCTTTTGGAAATCCCAGCCGGAGCGTTGGGTTTTTCCGTGACTGCGGCGGTGCATTGCTCAGGTAGTATTGTCCGCTCTTATTGGAAGCAAGGTCAGGCTTTCTCCGCCGCCGTAATCGACGAGTACAGGTTCCAGTAACCAGAGTCGGACGCATATTCGTATGACGCATAACAATGGACACAGCACTACGCCTCCTCCCCCTCAGGCGCCCCAGGCCAGCCCCGAGGTAAGGGTGATTCTTGCCGATTCCCAGGCCATCTACCGCGTTGGTATGCGCAAGGTGTTCGGACCCGAGTCCGGCATCCTCGTCGCTGCCGAGGCCGACAACCTCCAGGTTCTCCAGGATGTCGTCCAGCGCGTCCCTGCCGACGTTCTCCTCCTCGAGGGCGCCATGATTACCGGCACCGCTAACGCTGTGCCCGCGATTGTGCGTCTCGCCCCCGATCTCAAAGTCATCGTCCAGGCTGCCTCCAGCGATGAGTCCGGCACCGTCGACCTCTACCGGCGCGGCGTCCGCGGCATCATCCCTCGCTCCATCTCGCCCGATCTCCTCGTCAAGTGCGTTCGCAAGATCGCCTCCGGCGAAACATGGATCGACAATCAGTCCGTCACCTGGGTCATCGAAGCCTATCGCTCCCAGGCCGGCAACATGGCCAATCCCCGCAATCAGCCTCGCCTTAACCAAAAAGAGATGCTCATCATCGCCGGCATCACCCAGGGCAAGCGCAACAAGGAGATTGCCTATCAGCTCGGCACCACCGAGCAGGTCGTCAAAAACTATCTCCGCAAAATCTACGACAAGCTCGGCGTCTCCGATCGTCTCGAGCTCGCCCTCTACTGTCTCCACCATCAGCTGCACAAAAATGCTGAGAACGCCGATAGCCGTCCTGTCGAGGTTTCTACACAGCCCCAATAGAAGCGCCCGCGCCCGCTCGGTTGCCCTGGGACCAACGCATCTCCCCTCTCACGGAGAGACTCTTTGGTCTGGCGGTTCCGCGGGCGCTCTGCACGTCTGTTGTGGATCATTCCCCCCCGCCACCCTCCCGTTCCCCCGCCCAGGTTCCACCCCACAGCACCCTACCGTTCCCCCCGCCCAGGTTCACCCCACAGCAAGAAGCAAACGCTCACGCCATCCGAGCGTCAATCCAGCCCCGCTCCTCCTGGGACCGAACAGTACCGTAGCCATTCCCATTCCGATCCGTAGCGCGCGGCGCGGCAAGACTGTCTCTCACCCTCCTCAAAGAAAAACGCCAGGCCCGAAAGCCCGGCGCACTGCACCTCGACGAGAACTCTAACCTGCAACCTGTAACCTGCAACCTGTAACCTGCAACCTGCAACCTGTAACCTGTAACCTGTAACCTGTCACCTGCCTTTCGTCATCCACACCTCAAACCCCATCCCATCCTCCCGAATCTCCACCTCCGAAAACGCCGTCTGCGCCGTCATATTTTCGAAATGCTCCCGCGCATACGCGTTCTTCAGCAGCATGAACCGGAATGTCAGCTTCGTAATCGCGCGGTTCACCACCCCCAGCCCCATCTCATCCACCGCACGATTCACATCGCCCCACGACGCATCCCGCCGCAGATCGATCACCAGTGCCCGCCCGCCCGGCTTCAGCACCCGACACATCTCCTGGAGCGCCTTCACCGGCTGCGCGAAATTCTTGAACGCCGCCCGGCACACCAGAAAATCGAACGTCTCCCGCGCAAACGGCAGGTTCGACGAGTTCCCCTGCTGAAAATCCACCTGCACCCCTGCCTCGGCCGCCTTCTTTCGCGCAATCTCCACCATCGCCTGGCTCAGGTCCACGCCCGTGACCGCATACGGCCCCAGCTTCGCCAGTTCGACGCAGAAGTACCCCGGCCCCGGCGCCACTTCGAGCACCCGTCCTCCCTGCGGCAGCTCCCGCGCAATCCGCTGCGCCAGATTCTGAAACTCCTGCATCGATTTGCCTGTGGTCTTCGCATACCACTGCGCCATCCCGCCTTCGATCCCCCGATCCCGATGCGGCTTCGGCATCGGCATCGCTGCTGTCGTCGTGTTGCTCATCGCTGTTTCCTCCTGGTCTGATTGAGACTGAGTCCGGGAATCCCTTCTTCCCGCCGCTCCCGATTGCTTGTTTTTCCTGCGTGCCTCGCCTGTGCCGCCGTCGCTCATAACAACCGCAGCCATCGAATCTCAGATTGGAGTGTTGTTGCCTCCCGGCTCCCAGTTCCGGCCCCCGGCTCCCAGCTACCGGCTACACGTCACTCACAGAACACCCGCACCTTCGTCGGATTCCCGTCTTTCCCGTTCACATCCACCGTCAGATCCTCGAGGTGGTCGATCAGCTCCTCCAGGTTCTCCGGCTTAATCTGCGACAAGGTCAGCGGCACGCCATGCTTGCTGAACGCAGCATCCAGCTGATCGTGCGCCTGCTGCGGAATCAGCCCTGCCAGCCGCACCCCCGCGCGCAGCAGCTGCATGGGCACCCGCACGTTCACCGTCGTCGGGCCGCCCCTCAGCCCCGTCATCGACTCGTCGGCCTCCACCAGCACTCGCAGATACTTCGGCTTCGCCTTGCTTCCCGCCGCCGCTCCACTCGCCGCGCCCGCCGTCGCTCCCGTCGCCCCATTCCGCGCTCCGCCTTCCAGCGCCGTCAGCAGTCGCTCCGCCTCATCCGCGCTGATCTTCCCCGCCGCCAGCATCTCCAGAACCTGTCTCCGCTCGTCGCCCATCAGTCCCCCTGCCTTTCTGATCCCCTATTTCTGCCATCGAAGTTCGGCCGACAATTGCCATTTGCCGTGCCTTTCTGAACGCTGCGCGCTGCACGCTGTACGCTGCCGCGCCGTCAGGCAAGGCTCACCCACACCTGCACCCCCGGCGTGTTCACCTCCACCAGCGTCTTCCGCAGCGAGCTCACCATGCGCCACCCCGTCCCATACAGCCGCACCGCATTCAAATGAACCAAGACGCACGCCAGCGCCACCACCGGAAACAAAATCAACAGCAACGGCAGCAGCACCAGCCACACCAGAAACAGCGGCACCCAGATCCAGAAACCCCGCCGCCGCCCCATCCGATTCCTCCACTGCACCCGTACCGAAGCTCCCCACGGAATCATCGCCGCACCTTCCCGAGTCCCTGTTGCCTATTCCCTATTGCCTGTTCCCTGCTCTAAACAGGAGATCGCCTCCGCCGCCGAGATCTCCCCCCGCTGCAGCCGCTCCAGCACCTCAGCCCGGCCCGGAGCGGGATTCGTCTCCACAAAATCCAGGCCTCCCGCAATCCGGTTCAGCCGTGCCTTGATCGTCGGATAGCTCACCCCAAACACCTGCTCCATCTCCTTGATCGACCCGTGGCTCCGCACAAACGCCACCACAAACACCTGATCCTCAGCGCTCAGCCGCGCCAGTTGCGGCAGCTCAAACGACCCCTCAATCGCGACGCTCTTCCCCGCCAGCCGCACCCGCTCCACCACCAGCGGTTGCCCCTGCGTCAACTTGGTTAGCTCCTGCCACTCCATCGCGCCTTTTGCGCCCTCCGCCATGGTTTCCCTTTCATGACTTTCCTGTTGCAGCCCTCAGGAATCACCAAACATCATTATTCTGTCTCGATAAGTGATTAATGTCAATACATAACTATTGTTTCTTAATTTAGCAGCGATATTGTCTCGCATTTCTTAACTCCATCGACCCAGAAGATCAAAATCCCCGATTACGCACTTTCCCCTGTCCTGTGGAAATCGTGTCAAGCCCCTCCGCCCCGCACCGAAGTAATCGGTCGTTGATTCAAAAGATCTTCCCCGCCAAAATACCCGCCGAAACCTGGCAGTAAACCCGCCCAAATCTGCTATTCTGAACTTAGGATGGAAAAAGGAAAAAAGCCCGCCGGCGCGTGGGCTTTTTCCATTGGGGGTCCGGATGGCCGCTGTTCACATAGAGCTGTTACCCGGCCAGCTCCAGGCTCCCAGCTCCAGGCTCCCGGCTCCTGGCTCCTGGCTAGTTACTGGCTACCGGCTACCGGCAAAACTCTAACCTCTTTATTTCTCACACATACACATGGAGCCCCATGCTAACTACCTTGTTTGCCACACATACACAACCACCAATGTGTAACTGCTTTAGAATACACACATAGCAATTTAGAAATCATCTTCTCGAACCCGAACCCCACCGAGTGCCCGCGCCTGCAACCTGTCATCTGACCCTGTTGTTAGCAAGTGGAAATGTCCGGTTTTGGTAGCAAATGAAATGTCCGGTTTCGATTTTTAATCTCTCGCCGCCGGGAGGGTGGGAAAGTGGGAATCGCGCAGCGATTTCCAAAGCGGCGCAG
>JBAUOP010000123.1:0-1816 GCA_049579805.1 Acidobacteriaceae bacterium | reverse complement strand
TCGCACTGAACGACACAACCCATATTCCATCGCCACCCTGCGCTGCCAACTCGCCGCGCACCTGGCCCGCTCCCTGCCCAGATGCCCCTGCTGCCTGCGCGATTTCTTATAACACAGTAGTACTAGGGGCAGAAGCGCCAATTTGAACCGGGGAATATGTCCGAACCGGGGCAGTTTCTCCTTGTCGTACCCATGTTCGGCCATGGGGCGGTCGAGACTGAACCCGATTGGCGTTCTACCGGGGGTGAGATAGCTCATGATGCGGAGGCCGCCGATTCCGCCGCCAGGGTTCCCGCGCAGGTCAATGAGGAGACCATTGGCACTTTGGAAGGTTCTGTCGAAGGCCGCGGACACTTCGTTTGCAAAGTCTATGCCGACATAGCCCGGGAAGAGGCTCACCTTCAGGTTCGCGATGGACTTCTCGATGACCGAGGCTGCGACGCTCCGCGGCTCGGAGTAGGGATTCGATTTGTACTTCGGCTTCCTGGTTTGGAGATCGATGTGGACAGACCGCCTTTCGCCTGCCCGCGAGACCGTAATCTCAGTCTCTCGATCCATTTCGAACGCCGGCGAGATGGGTGGTTCTGCTTCACGCCCGGCGACCGCGATCAGGAGGTCCGCGGGTTTGATCTCCGCTCGCGCTGCAACGCCGCCGGGAAGAATGTCCTGAAAGGCCCAGCGAAGGCCTTCAGTCGGCGTATAGAGTGCGCGGAAGCTGAAGTGGATGCTGCTCCGAGGCGTCACGGCGGTATGCGGGCCAAGAATTCCCAGACCGCTTGACCCAAGCTCATCCAGCATATTGGCCACCGCGGACTCAAATGCTGGATCGGAATCGGCATTGACAATCATCTGCCGGTGGTTCGCAACGATTTCCTTCCAGTTTTTTCCGTTGAACTCGGGATCGTAGAACTTCTCCTGAACCGTGTTCTCGATTCGCTCGAGCAGCTCTTCCCGGTCCGATCGCGTGAGGGTCATGGGGGAATCCTCCGGGGGTTAGATCGTGCCGTTGGAGTCTCCAACCAGTTCGAAGCTGGCCCAATAGTAAGGTTTGACTCCTTCCTTGATCAATTCGCGCTGGGCGCCGCGAAGCGCCTCACCCTTCGATTCACCTTCGCCAAGGCGAGCATAGAACTCGGCCATGAGATGTTCGGTGGAATGGTCCTCGAGCTCTCATAAAGTCGACACTACGGAGTCCGCGGCGGCTTCAATGAACGCATTCACGATATTGTCGACGCCCTCTTCTCCTACGGGGCCTACGCCTGTATCGCAGGCAGAGAGGGTGACAAGGCGCGCGTCAAGACGCAGGTTTCGGATTTGCCGGACCTGCAACATGCTTTCGTACAGATTGTTATGCTCCGGCGCGAAGACAAGTGCGGATTGGTCCGGATAGTTGGCATCGACGTAGCCGTGCAGGGCCAGGTGAAGGACGTTGAATTTGGAAAGCGGCAGCTCCGTGAACCGTGCTGCCGTTGCGTCCGCACCAAGGAGGAGGGTGCTCGGTTTGGGGAGATCGGATGCGATGGTCTCGACCTCCGTCTTGCTTTCCGGAAGCGGTTTGAGGCCCGCTGCGCTGAATCCGGAGAAGAGGCGAAAGACGGGGCCCTCGACTTTTGCCTCTTTGGTCCACGCGGCCACGCCCAGGTAGGGCAGCGGAGGATCGGCATCCACCGCCCGCTTATTCTCCAGAATCGAAAACACAGTGGCCGAGGGGCAAGTGGCGAGCATATGGGTCTCGATGAGCGGAACCCCTTTGTCGGTAACCGCGCCGAACGGGAGGAGGTCCAGCTCTCCGTCTGGTACCAGGATCAGAGTTGAG
>JBAUOP010000122.1:0-2100 GCA_049579805.1 Acidobacteriaceae bacterium | reverse complement strand
CGGCATAGATGAGCAGGAGAGCGAGGGCGAGAAAGTGGCCCAGGCCGATCGCGGGATATTCGGCGCGGGAGGGGGCGGGGCTCGAGTAGATCCAGATGAGGGCGAAGACGAGGAAATCGGCGGCGGTGGCGATGAGCGGCCGGACGCGCAGAGTGCGATGGCGAGCGGCGGCAAATTCGGCGGCGGCCGCGGCGACGAAGAGCGCAGCCAGAAACGGGAGGATGTCGTGGGCAGCTAAGGCGAGAGCCACGGCGGCCAGGGCGGCGGCGGAGCCGGCGACCCAGGCGATCTCGGCAAAGTGGCGGTTCCAGGCGAGGGCCGATGCGGCGATCACGAATGCGGCGAGCACGGCAGCGGCGGCGGTATCCGGCAGGAAGTGGAAGCGCAGAGTGAGCTCCCACAGCATGGGCAGCAGAATGATCGCCGAGGTGACGGCCCACGCAATGCTGGGCAGCCGGGCTTTGGCGCGAGCCGCCGGAACCAGCCACAGGAAGGCATAAATAATGGAGAGGGCGAGGAGGGGAAGGCGCGGGAGCGTGCTCGATTCGGCGAGTGCGCGCAGGAGATAGGCGCCCGCGACGGCGAGCATGGCTTGGCCGAGGATGGACAAGATGCCGGATTCCCGAGGATGGGGCGCGAGCTCGGCGGCGGCATGCGGCTGCGGCGGCAGCACAGATGCTGGAGAGGCACCGCGGTTCCGTTCAAGCGCGGAGACGCGACGCTCGATGGATTCGATTCGGTCGATCAGCCGTTCGAGGGCGTCGGAAAGATCGTTCATGGTCGGGCTCCTGAAGGCGAGGCGGGGAGACGCGCGCTAATCGCCGGCCATGGCCGCAGGCTGAGCGACGGACCGCGGTTGGGGCCAGGGAGGCAGCAACTTGACGAGCACCGCGAGGATGAGCAGCGGCAGGAGGGTGAGGCCGATGGCGACCAGCAGACCCTCGCGGGTGGCGAGCGCCATCTTGTAGGTCGTATAGCCCAGGAAGCTCCTGGAAAAGAGCTGGCCGCCGATGACGACATTCCAGCGCATGGCGAGAATGCCGATGAGGGCCATGGAACTGGAGATGACGTAGAGGCGCTTGCGCACCGCGGGGGAAAGCCTGGTGACCAGGACGAGTCCCAGCAGGAGAATGGGCACGAGCGTGCCGAGGCAAATCTGGACGATGACCTGGGAGAACCACAATTTGGTGTGGACCATGAAATTCAGACTGCGGAAGGATTCGTCGGCCTCGTAGACACGATGGATGAGGTCGAGCATTTCGAGGCTGAAATCGATGATGAAGGTGTAGAGCAGGTATTGCGCGATGGTGTCGATGCACTGGATGTCGACGGGCTGGCGGCGCAGGCGGGAGGTGGCCATGTAGAGCAGAAGGACGGCGGCGATGCCGGAAACCATGGCGGAGAAGATGAAGACGACGGGCATGAGCGGCGAGGACCACCAGGGATTGGCCTTGATGGAGCCGAAGATGAAGCCGACATAGCCGTGGAGCAGGAAGGCGGAGGGGATGCCGACGAGGGTCACGATCCAGCCGACCCTTTCGTCGATGTGCAGGGAGCGCGGGCTGACGTTGGTGGAGCCGAGCGTCATCACCTTGTAGACCAGGCGCATGATGCCCTTCTTGGACTGGGAGAAGGCCACGATCTCGGCGCGGTAGTCCAGCCAGATTTCCAGAACCAGGACCGCCATCAGGTACCACAGATATATATAGCCGAACATGGCCATGGCCGAGGTGCTGTGGGGAGTGAAGTACATCTCCGGCGAGCGCTCGGGGTGGCCCAGGTGCAGAATCAGCGGCAAGGGGGCATCCAGCAGGAAAGCCAGGGCCGTGAGCAGGGCCAGCCTGTAGGTGGGCTTGACCGCCTCCACGCGGAAGACGCGCTCCAGCGAGGCGAGAATGAACGCGCCCGCCACCAGTCCCGTGATGTAGGGGTACAAAACGATCAACACGCTCCAATAGAGGGTGATTTCGTTGGGATACATGTAGCCTTCCACGCCGGTCATCGTGTTCTCCAATCTCCTTCTGCGTCTAACCGCCTGACGAGAGGCTTATCGCACCGAACCATCCAAATCGTTATAGAAAACCTTGGCACCCGTGGCCA
>JBAUOP010000121.1:0-1687 GCA_049579805.1 Acidobacteriaceae bacterium | reverse complement strand
CGCTCGCACTGCATCTCGCTGGCGAATGGGCCCGGGAAGGAAAGCGCGTCGTGCTGATCGACGCTGACCCGCAAGGCTCTGCCCTCGACTGGTCCGAGCAGCGCGCGAAGGAGGGGTTTCGCCGGTTGTTCGGCGTCATCGGGCTTGCCCGCGACACGCTGCATCGCGAGGCGCCGGAGCTCGCCCGCGACGCCGACCACGTGGTCATCGATGGCCCACCGCGCGTCGCCGGCCTGCTGCGCTCGGCCTTGCTCGCCGCCGATCTCGTCCTGATCCCCGCGCAACCGTCTCCCTTTGACGGCTGGGGCTCTGCCGAGATGCTGAAGCTGCTGCAGGAAGCGCGCATCTTCCGCCCGCAGCTTGTCGCGCGTTTCGTGCTCAACCGGTGCGCTGCGCGCACAGTGATCGCCCGTGACACTGCCGACGGTCTCGCCGATCACGATCCGCCGGTGCTTGCCTCTCGTATCGGCCAGCGCGTCGCCTTCGCGGACTCCGCGCGCACCGGACGCCTCGTCTTCGACGTCGACGCCGCATGTCACGCTTCGCGCGAGGTCTCCGCTCTGGCCGCGGAAGGCGATCGGGTGATGCGATGACCGCACACCCGTCCAATCACCGCTTCGCCGCTCGGCCGGCCGATCCCGATGCGTGGGTCCGCACGCCCGAGCCTTCGGCTGCGCCGCCCGGCGCCGGCGATCTCTACACCGCGCGGCTCACCGTCGACGTGACGCCGGAGCTGCGGGGCCGGATCAAGATCACGGCCTTCCAGCGCGGCCAGACCGTCGCAGACATGCTGCGCGACCTGCTCGCCCGCGAATTCCCCGCAATCGATGGAGGACAGACATGATGGCGAATCCGGCCTTTACGGAGGCACCACCTTGTTCGCCCGACGCCCTCACGGCTGTCGAGTTGACCTGGCTCGAGAAGCGCGTCGAGCACTGGATCAGGTTCGGCCGCGATGTATCCGAGACGATTATCGATCGCCGCCGCCGCGTGCTGAGCTTCGCGCCGAACACGATTTTCGCGTTCGTCCGCTGGGCTTCAAACGATTACGGCACCATCGTCTCGCGCATCGACATCGTGCGCGCGATCGCGCCGGGCGAGGCCTATCAGACGCTGCCCTTCGTCCGTCCCGGCGGCGAGATTCTGCTGCGCATCAGCGGATGGCCCAAGGTCGAGCGTGTGTTCGCGGCGATTGACGCCGTCGAGGCGCTCGGCGTCGATCCGGCCGACGCTGCGCCGGATCACTGGCGGCATGTCCACAATCGCCTCGGCGCTGGATACGAGCCGCGTCCCTATAGCCGCGACCAGCATCGCGCCTGGCTCTTGCGGCGCAGGGTGCTGTCATGACGCGCTTCGGCTACGTCATGACGACCTATTTCGCGCTGCTGGGCTTCGCCGGCGCGGCGATCTTTCCCGTCTCGCCAAAGTTCATCTGGAACGCCAGCGCCAGCGTGCCGATCGGACTTTACGCCATTCGCCCGGCCGGCGCGCTGCACGTCACCGAGCTCGTGGTGGTGCAACCGCCCGAGGCCCTCGCGAGCTTCCTCGACGAGCGCCGCTATCTGCCCAAGGGCGTGCCGATGCTGAAGCGCGTCCTCGCCCTGCCAGGTCAGACCGTTTGCCGTACGGAGCGCACGATCACGGTCGATGGCGTCGCAATGGGCGAGGCGCTCGACCACGACAGAAG
>JBAUOP010000120.1:0-3288 GCA_049579805.1 Acidobacteriaceae bacterium | reverse complement strand
CTCGTCACTCGACGTTGACCCACTCGTGCTTCGAGCGGTTTTGTCCGTAAACGTCACCGTAAAAATCTTCTCCCGGCCACGAGAGCGAACCGCCGTAATAGCCATTCGAGTCGTTGCGGTAGTCGATGACGATCTCGCCCTTGTCCGTGACGATCTTGCAGCCGTAGTACGCTAGGAACTCTGGGTCCGTATGGAACTTCGATTCCTTGCCTTCCGGCATGTCCAATTCCTCCACGGCGGTCACAATTGCCGGGAAACCGAGCGCCGGCAGTTCGATGTGCTCGACCCATGTGTATGAGCAGCAATCGGCGTCCACATCCACAACGATCTCGCCGTCAGTGGTCTGGAATAGCAGCGCCTGCCGGTCGTTGGCTATCTTTAGGCCAGTCAGCATCTTTCCGACCAACACACTTCCTCCGTCTCGGTCACCCATCATTGATCTCCTTTGGTTTTCGATTGAAAGTGCTCACGTGCTATGTGGCCCATCTGCGATGACATATCGGTAGCCGCGTCTTTGTCGGTATAGGCCTTGTGGCAGGTCGGGCATGTCATCAGAACCTTCGCCTCCGTTTCCGATTCTGAGTGTTCGAGCGCGGCTATCGCGGTGACCATCGCAGTCTTTGCGGCAATCACATTTTCGTCCGTTTCATCGGGGAACAGGTCAGGGCATATCGTGCTCTCGGCGATCACTCGTAGGGCTCCTTTCAGGTAGGCGATCTCGGCCTTGAGGTCGCCGATGACCACGCAATGCGCCTCGCACGTGTGGCACACATCGCTGCCGCCGATTGCCTTCTCTCGGTAGAACCTATCCGCCATGGTCATCTCGGTTTTGCAACTGTGATGCACGATCGACGCGCTCGATCTCAGCGAGAAGCAGCGCCGCGGCTCGCACGAGATTGCGACGCGCGTCCTTCGGCTTCCACCATTCTTCGTCCCACGGCCACTCCGGCATTCCGGTGGTTTCCCGCGTCGGGCGCGGTTCGCTTCCATCCGCCTGCCATGCGGCAGCTACGGCGTAGCAGGCAGCGGCCATTGCCAATTGGCCGTCCGTGTGTTCGTCATCGTGGGCTGGCGCCCAATTCTCGGCCTCAATCTGCCGGCGGCGCTCGGTAATCACATCCGCCAACGCGCTCAATGGGGTCGTCACGGCTGAACCTCCGTTTCCGGAGCTGATGGTTTCGGCGTCCAAGGATGGGAACTCGGATGCAGCTCCTTGATCTGATCGCAGATGGCGCAGAGCGTGGAGACGGGCGGTTCCGGGGCAGCGCCGAGCGCATCGGCTGCGCGTTTGCCGCAATCGTCTCGCGTATAATCGGTACGGCTCGCAATGTCATCGAGCGCCGCCTCAAACTGGGCGAGGCGCTGCTCCTGCGACGCGATCCAGCGACTCGCTTCTTCGAAAGTCATCGCGACTAGTTTCTCAGTCATGTTTCGGTCCGTTTTGCGGAATATGGCATTTGCAGCGGCCCATGGTTAGCGGCTCGTCATCCTTCAATTCCAGATGCCAAAATAGCCTGTTTGACTTCGCGATGCTTTTTGCAAATTTGGCGATTTCGTCGGCCGTGGTCATATCGTCATCGACCATAGCCGAGGTTATCTTGCCGCAACATTTAGCCTTTCCAACGTATAGCCGCCTCATGCGTCACCGGTACGAATCTTTTGGAATTCGCGGCTCATGCGACTCTCCGGCGGTCCGTCCGCCTTCGCGTCGCGGCGTCGATTCGCGGTTCAGCGACCGGCAACGAAGCAACTTGCGTCGCCTCTGATCTCCGATCTCCCCGCGCGTTTAAGGCCGTTCCCCGGCCCAAAGCCAGTATGTTCAGAGCCGCATTCACGTCTCTGTCATGCTCGCTTCCACAACTCGAACAGGTCCAAGACCTCACCGAGAGCGGCATTTCATTCACGTAGTGACCGCAGCCACTACATACCTTGCTGGTCGGCGCGAAGCGGTCAACACGGATAACCGTGCTGCCTCGGCGTGCCGCCTTGTATTCAATCTGTCGGTGCAACTCGCTCAATGACACGTCGCTCAGTGAGCGGGCAAGTGCGTGATTCTTGAGCATGCCGGCGACGTTCAGCGTCTCCAGTACGATGACGTTCGCGCTTGCGGTGATTTTCGCACTGACCTTGTGCGTGAAGTCCTTGCGCGCATCGGTGATCTTGCGGTGCAGTTTGGCGAGCCTGCGCTTGGCATTGGCTCTACGCTTACTGCCTTTGACTCTGCGACTCACACGACGCTGATAGCGGCGCAGTTGTGCGGACCTGTCGCGCAGCCCTGTCAACTGACCTGACTTCCAGCCGTCGCTCGTGACCGCAAGATCGGTGATACCCACATCAACACCGATCATGTGCTCGGGCGCGGCGGCAAGGGGTTCAGATTCGGTGGCGTAACTGATCCAGTAGTCCCCGCATACGTCCAGGCGCACGGTTATCATGGCTGGCATCTGCGGCCAGGAGGCGAGGCTGTCTGCGATTCGGCACTCGCCGATTCCAGGCAGGACCAGTACACGCTTGGCCCAGGCGCTCACTTTGCCGCTTGAACGGCTATCGAGTTGCATCCGTATCGACTGCGCGGTGTATCGATTTTTGAACTTCGGGAACTTCGCGCGCTTCTGGAAGAAGTTCTGGTACGCCATATCAAGATCACGGAGCGCCTGAGTCTGAATCGAACGACTGATTTCCGATAACCATGGTTTTTCTGACTTGAGCGCCGTCAGCATTCGCGACAGTTGTGCCGCACCTATGGATTCCTTGCGCTCGGCGTAGGCCTCTTTCTTGGTTGCAAGGCCCCAGTTGAATACGTGTCGCGCCGTACCGAAGGCGCGCGACAGGTATCGCCGTTGCTTTAGGGTCGGATAGAAGCGGAAGCGGAAACCGCGAATCGAGCCGCTCATGGGCTCAATTAGGCCGCCGTTCGCTCGCGTCACTGAGCGGCCATCGCATGAGCTGGGCCGCTCCGGGCGTTCCGCGCTGCTTGTCACGGCGGGGTCACTCACGTCCTGTTCGCTCCGACGAGAAGCCCTTTTTCGTATCTAGCGCCGTCGATGCTATAGCCTGAAAATGGCTTATCACGATGCTTCGGAAGACGCCCAATACCCAACGTCGCGTTATAACTCTCGGGCCGCCTGTGCCGTGCTCGCCAATGCACCCGAAGTCGCTTGGCTATTTCAGCGCGCACTGTTCTCATGGCTTCGTCTCTTTTTGCATACCGAATGATGGACGTTGCCCAAGCTTCTGCGGCGGAAGATCAAGGAAAGCCTCCGGCCATCCTGCCTTGCGCCTCTGCGC
>JBAUOP010000119.1:0-1553 GCA_049579805.1 Acidobacteriaceae bacterium | reverse complement strand
GGCTGAGGTCTTCGAGCTGCGATCGCACTTCGAGTGGCGCGGTCTCGGGTTCATCAGCCAGAGCGCGCTGCGGCTCGGCGCCGCCTACGCGGAGTTCGATGCCGAGCTGCGGTACTCGATGCCGGGGCTGCGCGTCGCCGACCCGAAGGCGTGCCAGTGCGCCGAGGTGCTCAAGGGCGTGATCAAACCGTGGGAGTGCAAGGTCTTCGGCACCGCGTGCACGCCCGAGACCCCGATCGGCACCTGCATGGTCGCGCCCGAGGGGGCCTGCGCGGCGTACTACAACTTCGGCCGCCTGCACCGGGAGACGGCGGCGCTGGTCGGCCGGCCTCGGGCGGCCGACCATGACTGACCAGCGGCCGGCCGGGAAGGGCGGGGAGAGACTGTTCGCCCGGTACGCGTACGCGCCCAACCACCTGGGCTACTGCGGGCCGGCCGACTCGGCCGCGCTGGCCGAGCTGGCATCGACGGGACACACCGACGCCGACGTGCGGTCGATCGCCAGCAGGTTCTCCGGCGCCTGGCCCTATCTCAGCGTGCTGGCAGAGCTCGCGGGGATCGCCGACCCGCTGGACGAGCGGGTGGTGCGGGCCTACTGGACCGGGTCCTCGCTGCTCGACGAGGTGGATCGGCCGAGGTTCTGGCGGAATCTGCTCGACCGGATCGCCGCCGCCGGGGCCGGGCGGTACTGGACGCACCTCAAGCCCGCGCTGATCGCGGAGGCGATGCCGACCCACGGATTCCACGTCTTCGGCGTCTACCCGTGGACGCGACTGCTGTCTTCGGGCGACCCCGGGCCGGCCCTGCACGTGCTCGACAGCTGCCGCATCCGGTGGGCGCGGGTCGCCTCGGTCGAGGGGGACCACGCGACCGTCAGGGCCCGCCACCTGGACTGGAACTCCCGCGCGCTCCGGCTCGGCGAGGAGATCGAGGAGAGCGTGCGGCTGACCGAGGACGGGCGGCCCTTCGTCACCGATCTGTCGCCCGGCGACTGGCTCGCCGTTCACTGGGACCTGGCCTGCGAGCGCCTCACAGTCGACGAGCTGTGGCAGTTGCGGCGCTGGACCGACTGGCAGCTGGCGGCGACCAACGCGCGGCTCGAGCAGGAGCGCGCGGATATCTCCGGCAGGGTCGAGCCCCTGCGTCTTCCGCACCCCCGGGAGCAGCCTGCCTCGGAAACCGAAGGAGGGTGGTGACCCCGCGCGGCAGGCAGGCCGACGGGCAGACCGGGTTCAGCTGGGTCACCCCCCATCGGCGCCGGTCAGCGGGTTTACAGAAGTTAGGCGTTCACTCAGAGGCCGCGGATACGCGCGGGGCAGGGGCGGGCCAGTTCCGGTTCGCACACTCGGGGCTATGAGTGAGACACCTCAGGTAGATGTAGATATCGTCGTGCCGGTCAAGAACGAGGAGCACGACCTCGAGCCGAGCGTCACCCGGCTGGTCGAGCACCTGCGCGGTGCCTTCCCCTTCAGCGCCCAGGTCACGATCGCGGACAACGGGAGCACCGACGGGACCTGGCCGGCCGCGTGCGCCCTCGAGGCCAAGTACCCCGA
>JBAUOP010000118.1:0-1943 GCA_049579805.1 Acidobacteriaceae bacterium | reverse complement strand
TGTCGGACGAGCTCGACCTCCGGGCCATGGCCGCCGCCTCGGATGCCCTTTTGGGGGAGCATGACTTTCGCGCCTTTTGCCGTCGGGTTCCCGGCACGTCGTCCGACGATCCCATCACGCGGCGGGTGATCGACGCCCGGTGGTCGGTGGTGGACGGAGACGGGGCCCGAGGTGGATCCGGTGGCCGGGGCGCCCGTTCCCCGCTCACCGGAGCCGACGGCCATGCTGCTCTTCTCCCGGCCGAGGGCACCCTCGTGGCCTTCGAGATCGAGGCCAATGCCTTCTGCCACCAGATGGTCCGCTCGCTGGTCGGCACCCTGGTCGACGTGGGCCGGGGTCGGAAACGGGCGTCGGACATGCTGTGGATCCTCCGTTCCGCTGATCGCCAGCAGGCATCCCAGCCCGCCCCGCCTCACGGATTGTGCCTGGTCGCCGTCCGCTATGGCTCCTGATGCCGTGAGCAGGCGAACACATGGGGGGCTGGGCGCCGGTGGGGTTCAACGGGACCGGGCCGGCTCTTGCACCCGCCTCCGGGCGTACTCTCGGCCAGGCGGCTTGCCGACCTGGGCACTTTCGTCGTATCCTTGTGCTCCGCTGGGTTCGCCCGTGACCGCTCGTGACCGTAAGTCGACAACTCGTTGTCACCCGACGGTTGGCTCAGAGATGAGCGACACAGGCGATTTGGCTCCGAACCGGCTTCCATGGCAGCCCCGGCATCACCGAACAAGGATCTTTAGTGCGTACGTTCTCCCCCAAACCCGCTGACATCACCCGTGCCTGGCATCTCGTCGATGCCGAGGAGATGGTGCTGGGCCGCCTGGCCACCGAAGTGGCGTCCATCCTCCGGGGCAAGCACAAGCCGATCTTCGCCCCCCATGTCGACACCGGCGACCACGTGGTGGTGATCAACGCGGCCAAGGTCGTGCTGACCGCGGGCAAGGCCGACACCAAGGTGGCCTACCGGCATAGCGGGTACCCCGGCGGTCTGACCGCGACCTCGTATGCCCGGCTCTTGGAGGACCGTCCCGAAGAAGTGGTGCGGAACGCGATCCGGGGCATGCTGCCCAAGAACCGGCTGGGACGCCAGATGATCGACAAGCTGAAGGTCTACGCCGGTCCCGACCATCCCCACGCTGCGCAGTCCCCCGCTCCGTTGGACCTGCCCGGCGCCCGCCGGCTGGCTTCGACCCGCGGCGGATCCTGAGCCCGGCACCCGAACGAAAAGACGACTAGGAGCTCCTCGTGGCCAACACCCCCCTCTGCCAGACCACCGGACGCCGCAAACAGGCTGTCGCCCGTGTGCGGTTCCGTTCCGGAGACGGCACCATCACCGTGAACAAGCACAAGTTCGAGGACTACTTCACCTCGGCCACCCACCGGATGATCGTGACCGAGCCGCTCCGGCTGACCGAGACGACCGAGCGGTGGAACATCGACGTGACCATCGATGGCGGTGGGGTTTCCGGCCAGGCCGGGGCCTACCGTCTGGGCATCGCCCGGGCACTGTGCGCCCTCGATCCCGAGCATCGTGCCGCCTTGAAGAAGGCCGGCTTCCTCACCCGTGATGCTCGGGAGAAGGAAAGCAAGAAGTACGGCCTGAAAAAGGCCCGCAAGGCACCCCAGTACTCGAAGCGGTAGTTCCCAGCCCATGGTGCAGGCCCGTTTCGGCACCGATGGCGTGAGGGGCGTCGCCAACGCCGAGCTCACGCCCGAGCTGGTCCTCGCTCTCGGACGGGCGACGGCGCGCATCCTGCCCGCCCCCGCATTCATCGTTGGGCGGGACACCCGGCGCTCGGGCCCCCTCCTCCAGGCGGCGCTGGCCGCCGGGTTGGCCGGCGAGGGCGCCGACGTGATCGATGTGGGCGTCCTACCCACCCCCGCCCTGGCCTGGATGTCCGCCCAGCGGGATCTCCCCGCCGCCGTGGTGTCGGCCTCCCACAACC
>JBAUOP010000117.1:0-23826 GCA_049579805.1 Acidobacteriaceae bacterium | reverse complement strand
TCGGGCTGTACAGGGTGTTCTTTCCTCTCTTCCCCCACCCATCTTTCCATGATCGGCTTCAGCAATAAACCACAGGCTTTAGTCCCCCAGAGCAGCTGCGAGCGGATAGGGAACCGGCCCCAGATCCTGCTCCTGCGCCGGTCAAGTCACGAGAATGGAAACAGGACTTCGGGCGGCACCTCGATAGTGACCGGCAGATCACAATTCGGCCGGCCCCGTGCGCGGCCGCCGGGCTGCTCTCATAGCGCTCGCTCGCCGGCAGCTTGCCTGCCGCCCCCCGACATCCTCGCATCTCACCAGCTCCCCGTTAGCCATCTGGCGCTGCCCGCGCTGCGGCGCCAACATGAACATCGGGCCCAACCTTACCGCGCAACAACTGGCCTTTCGATGCAGGAAGCAAGACACTTCCTGATCCCAGCCCCATCCATGGGTTCACGAAGATGTGACCGCACATCTCCGCCTGCCTGCGTCTTCAGTGCGAAATTACGCCTTTATGAGCTGCTCCGGCTCGCAGCAAGCTCTCGAAATCGCTCGTTCCCGCGAGACCTGTCTGTCTTCCCACCTTACCCAGTCTGCCTCTTCCAGCCTCCTTGCACTATCCATGCAGGCCAGTTCTCGCCCCTGGCTCCATAGCAGCGCCCGCCACTGCCACCGTCTTCCTTCGAGTCTCCTTATCGAAAATGCCTCGGGGCAGCAGCCGGCGCACAAGGCCTGGCCGCGAGGACTCGCCCGACGCATTTCCGATCAAGGCTAACGACTATACGACCAGGTGGATCGCTCCACCCTGGTCCGTTGCCCGAGACCCATTTCGCAGAACGCTCGATGATTCGGGGGTCTTCTGTTTGATGACCAATCGTGGCCCATACGCTACGTAATTGCGAATATCGGCAGCTGGTTGTCCTCGTGCCCCGTGGTTGTTCCGACCGCTTCTCTCACAATTCAGACTGGTCGCGCCAGATTGTTGAGACGAGTTTGACACTCGACGAGCTCTCCTGCGGTCCCGGCGCTGAAACTGTGAGGCCCATCTCTCGTCAGCAGCAGCTCACCTACGACAGTTGGTTTCCTGCGGCTTTTCCCCGACGCGAGTTTTGCGAGAAGGATGGCCAGGACGATCCCCACCTGCGATCGAGCACGGATCTGATTTCCTGTCGGGTGTGGAATTCCAGCCGATACATGGGACTCCTTGAGGATTTCTTCCTGGAGGATCATTCATGGCACATCAGCTCTCTTCTTATCAAAATGGGCGACTGGGTTTATCACGAGAAATGCGTGCCGAGTTCCAAGGCTGTGGCGATTTCGTGGGGCAACGGGCGCGTGCGGGTCGACACTATGCAAATACCTGCTGACTCAGTTGGCGAGAAAGAGCCAAGCCTGTCACCGTCTAAGGTGTTCGTACTTTGATACAACTAGCTCGCACCGCGAGATAATATGGAAATGCAGAAAAAGGCTGTCATGCCGGGTCGAGACAGGACGTCCAGTCCGGTGGAACTCGAACGCCTGATTGCCGATCTGGCTGCGTTCCGCTATTCACTGCGAAAATTCGTCCGCTTCAGCGAAATGGCGGCGCGATCCTATGAAATTACACCCCAGCAGCATCAGCTCATGCTTGGAGTGGCGGGATTCACCGGACGCGGGTCGGCCACCATTTCAGAACTAGCCGAATTTCTTCAGGCGCGGTTGCATTCCGTAGTTGGTCTGGTTGAACGGGCGGAACAGCGCGGCCTTGTCCGTGCAAAGAAGAGCGCGGCGGACCGAAGAGTCGTAATGGTTTCCCTGACGCGCCGCGGATCGCTAATTCTTGAAAGATTATCCGAAATCCACGATCAGCAGGCGCGAAGCCTTCGGCTTTTCATGGACAACAACAGGCTTGACGGGGACTGATGCGATCCGGGGAACTCTCCTGAACGAGAAATTCATGGTGCATCTGCACATCCCGACGGTTTGTGAACAGTTCCCCGCAAAGACCAATCTGAGTATCCCGCAGATCGCGGTCCCCGTGGTCGCCCGCAGCCATTCTTAATGGCCCTCGGCCGGTCCTCTGCGCCTGATATCTGCATTATCGATGGCCGCCTTTCTCAATATGGCTTTCACCTTCTCAAGCCAGCACTTGTGACGTAGCGTCGGACGCTGAGCCGACGGATGACAGCTCTGGCCAACACCATAGAGATGTCCCGCTTAAGGGTAATTCTCCTGCAAAGCGATATATCTCGACTGGAGAATACTCGCAATGCGATGTAATATTAGATCGTAATACGATCATCCGACGAACTGCACACCGGCGACGGATTTTCAGGATGGCGATTCCTATGAATAACCAGGAGATCATGCGAGATCTGGCGGGGTTCCGCTATAATCTGCGGCGGTTTCTCCGATTCAGCGAGAAAGCGGCTCGGAGTTGCGGGGTGACGCCGCAGCAGCATCAGCTGATGCTGGGCCTGGCGGGCTTCACGGCAGGCGGCAACTTGACGATTTCGGAACTCGCCGAGTTTCTGCAGGAGCGGAACAATTCCGTGGTTGGGTTGGTGGAAAGGGCGGTAGAGAGTGGGCTGGTAGTACGGCAACCTGGCGCGACGGACCGGCGGCAGGTCGTGGTGTCGCTCACCAGGAGGGGTAAAGAGATCCTCAGGCAGTTGACGCAGATGCACTACGAGGAAGTGCGGCGCGTCCAAGTTGGATACCTGACGGGCTGGGACTGGCCGAAGCGCGCGGCGCTGAACGGGAAATCCGCATGACCGGAATGAGGGAAGGCCCCCGCAGAGGCCGGTTGGTGGGACATCCGCTGCTGCGGCGTTACTTGCCCATGGTGCATGAAGACCTGGTGCAGGTGTACGCGCGCGATCTGCGAAAGTGGCTGATCCTGGCCCCAATTATTGGGGTAATGACGGGGCTGGCGATCACGGCGATCGTGGTGGTGATCCTGCGGAAGATGTGGCCTGAAGTGCTTGGGTACTATCTGCGGCATCACTGGGCAATTGTGCCAGGCCTTACGGCGGGAATGGTGCTGACCGGCCTCATCATGCAGTTCTTCACGCCCGACCCGGACGAGCACTCGACCGAGGAGATCACCCGGTCGTATCACGAGCACCAGGGCGATATCGACATGCGGCCATTCTTCCCCAAATTGCTGGCGGCTATTACGACCGTCGGGTTTGGAGGCAGCGCGGCACTGGAGGGACCCAGCATCTATGGTGGCGGCGCAATTGGGTCCTGGCTTTGGGGCAAGCTGCGCCGGATGGGCCTCGATGAACGGGATCGGAGGATCATGCTGATCTCGGGTGCGGCAGCGGGCATGTCGGCGGTATTCTATGCGCCGCTGACCGGCATAGTGTTCGCACTCGAGATGCCGTACCGCGACGATCTGGCTCACGAGGCGCTGGTACCGTCGCTGATCGCCTCGGTGGTGTCCTACGTAACGCTGACGGCATTTCTGGGAGCGAAACCTCTCTTCAACTTCATCCACGCGACCGCGTACACGAGGCAGGATCTGTATTGGAGTGCGCTGGAGGGCGTGCTGATCGGGTTGATCGCAATGGCCTTTGTGGTCACGTTCCGGCGCGTGCGTACGTTCTTTGTAGGATGGGGCGTGCCGCACTGGGTGAAGATGGGCCTTGGCGGATTGCTGACAGGCGTGTGTGGGGTGGCATTTTTGTACTTCTACAATGGTCCGCTGGTACCGCTGGGGCCGAACTACGAAGCGGTGGAGATGATCCTGGCGGGGCATCATGGAACGCAGCAATTGCTGGCTTTCAGTGGGCTGAAGCTGCTGGCGACGATCTTCACCCTGGGTGTGGGCGGAGTGAGCGCAATGTTCGTGCCGCTGTTCCTTACCGGAGGCGCGCTGGGTACGGCATTCGCGCAGACGATCGTGCATGCCCCGGATGCAGGACTGTATGCAGCGGTCGGCATGGCGGCGTTTATCTCCGCGGGCTATAAGACACCGCTGGCGGCAGCGGTCTTCGTGGCAGAGGCAACTGGCGCGCACGCATTCATTATTCCGGCGTTGATCGGAGCGGCAGTTGCATACGCAGTTTCGGGCGATGCCTCCGCATCAGGCGATCAGCGGCTGCATGAGGGCGTAAAGCTGCAGGAACTGACGCAGACACCGGTGAGCGCTGTCATGCAGACGCAGCTGATCGCCGCGCAGGGATCGATGACGGTCGCGGAATTCGTCCACACGTTATCGCCGCACGCGCATCACGATGCATTCCCCGTGTTCAACGAGCATCAGCTGCTGGGCGCTGTGACGCTGTGGGCTGTGCTGCACGTGTCACCGGAAAAGTGGCGAACAACCGAAGTTCAGGACCTGATCGATGGGCGCATTGCGCGCATATCACCCGACTGCGATGTCACGGAAGCACTGCGGCTGCTGCTGGGCGAGCATACGCACCCGATGCTGCTGGTAGTTTCCGATGCGGGCCAGATGCAGGGGATTGTGACGAAGACAGACATCCTGCACGCACTGAAGACGCGGCGCGAAGCGCCGGCAGCAATGAAGCTGGAGAAATCCGTGGCCGTGTAAAGCTGCGGGTGACAGAGTACGCGGAAAGCGAGCACGGAGGTTCACGATGGCTGAGTTTCCGATTCCCGAAGCTGCCACAGGCCCGGAAGCACAATCGCATAAGAAGGGACAGGTTGGAGTAGCGCTGGAACCGGAGGTAATCCGGATCTGCGGATATGCGCTGCTGGTGGGGCTGGCAGGAGGTCTGGTAGCGCAGGCGCTGCTGGAGTTAATTTATCTCTTCACGAACATTTTCTTCTACGGGCGATTCTCCTTTGTGATCACGAATCCGGCACATAACCATCTGGGAACCTGGGAGATTCTAATCCCGCCGATTGGCGGGCTGCTGGTCGGCGTGATGATCTACCTCTGGGAGCCGACTCTGAAGGGGCACGGGATTCCGGAGGCGATGGAGTCGGTTCTGTTCGGACACAGCCGGATGAGGTTGCGGGTGGCAATCCTCAAACCCCTGGCGACGGCGTTTGCGATCGGGACAGGCGGCCCATTCGGAGCGGAAGGCCCGATTATCCAGACAGGAGCAGCGATAGGGTCGCTGTTCGGGCAGGCTATTGGCCTGACCCCGTATTACCGGCGCGTATTGCTGGCTGCCGGGGCGGCGGCGGGGATGGCGGCAACCTTCACGGCTCCGCTGGCGGGGATTTTGGTGGCGGTGGAGCTCCTGCTGTTCGAACTGCGGGCTCGGTCATTTATCCCGGTGGCGCTGGCCTCTGCGGTGGCAACGGGGGTGCGAATCCACTTTGTGGGATGGGCGCCGCTGTTTCCGACGCCGGCGTTCAAAATGACCGGGATGCGGGAGTTGTGGCTGTTCGCGATTCTGGGCGTGCTGATGGGAATCGTGGGTGTGGTGATGATCCGCGTGCTGGGGTGGCTGGAAGATTTCTTCGACGAGTTGCCGTGGAAGCGGGCGGCGATCTGGTCGCCGGTGATTGGGGCGATGATCCTGGGAGTGTTGGGATACTTCTATCCGCAGGTACTGGGAACGAGCTACGACACGATCCGAGACATGCTGAACGATCGGCTGACAACGGGGCATCTTGTGGGGATTTCGGTGGCGAAGTTCTGGGCGCTGGTGATCTCGCTGGGCTCGGGGACCACGGGCGGCGTGTTTGCCCCGTCCCTGGTGGTGGGGGGTGGGCTCGGTGCGGCGTTCGCGATCGGGATGCATCACTTGTTGCCGACGGTGGTGAGCGATCCAGCCTTCTACGCACTGGTAGCCATGGCGGCGGTCTTCGGCGGGATCGCGCGGGCGCCGTTTACCAGCATCGTGTTCCTGTTCGAGCTAAGTCATAACCCCAATGCTCTTCTGCCGCTGATCGTGTGCGTGATGGTGGCAGACGGATGTGTCCGCCTGCTCAGCCGCGATTCGATCATGACGATCAAGCTCGTAAAGCGAGGATTGATCGTGCTCCAGGACTACTCCGTTCCGGTGCTGATGCGGGCGAGCATCGATCAGATAATGCGTAAGCAGTTCAATGTCTTTCAGGGTCAGGATGAGCTCCGCAAGGTGCTGGAGACCTTCGTGCCGGGAGACGCAACACTGATTCCTGTGGTGGATGCGGCGGGAGCTTTGATTGGGATCGTAGAACCACACGATCTGCTGAGGACCGAGACGCCGGATCACCACTTCAGGATGCGTGAACTGGCGCGGCACGACTATGTCCTTGCCCATCCTGGTGAATCAGTGGATCAGGTACACCGCGAGATGATGCTCAAGAACACCGAGAATGTGGTTGTGGTGCAGACTACCGGACCGCGTAAACCGATCGGGATCGCCCGAGCGAATGAAATTCTCCAGCTGCGACGCTGGCTTCTCGAAGAAGAAACTCGCGAGTCGCGGCTCGCGGCGGGGAAGAAGTGAATCTTCGAACTGAATTGTGCGAATGAGGAGAGTCATCATGGCATTAGCTGAGATCTATTCGAAACGAACTGCTTTCCTGAATGACCTGTTCTGCGACTACCACGCGGCCCCCTTTTGGATTCAGACGCCGAACTGGCACTGGGCATCTTCACCAAACTCACTCCCAGCGTTTGTGCTGCGATTTAGGACCACAGTAGGGCTCGAGTCTCTCTTCCGTAATCCCACGCAGGTCGCGTTGGGGGAAGCATTCGTCAGGGGAGATATTGACATCGAGGGCGACATCTACGCCGCGGTGGGTATGGCGGACTATGTCCTTGGCCGCGTGCCGCACAGATCCAGTGCGGCGCGATGGATTGCCAACAAGGCACTGATAGGCTTGGGCACTCCGGTCCTTCGTGGCCGCCTCCATTCCCGGCAACGGGATCGCGCTGCCATTGCCTATCATTATGACCGCTCCCCGGGCTTCTTTCGGTCGTGGCTTGGGAACACCATGGTCTATTCCTGTGCCTATTTTAGGGATGGCGCAGACGATCTTGACACGGCCCAGGAGAATAAGCTGGATCTGATTTGCCGCAAGCTTGAGCTGCGCTCCGAGGATTCGTTTCTCGATATTGGGTGTGGATGGGGCAGCCTGGTTCTCCACGCCGTGTCTCGGTATGGTGCCGTCGGCCGAGGTATCACTCTGAGTGCCGAGCAGGCGCGATTTGCAGCGCATCGGCTCTCCTCCGGGAATCTGACACGGAGTTGCTTCGTCGAGGTCCGCGATTACCGCGACTTGCCCGAACTTCCGTATCGTTACGACAAAATGGCCAGCGTCGGCATGTTCGAACATGTCGGTCCCGGGAATCTTTCTGCTTATTTCGCGATTGCTTACGAACTGCTCAAACCGGGAGGTTTTTTCCTCAATTCCGGGATCGCGCGCTCAGCGTCAGTGCCATCACGACGCGACTCCTTTATTGCCAAGTATGTTTTCCCCGACGGCGATCTCGTTCCTCTCTGCGAGACCATACGGTATGCGGAACAGGCAGGTTTCGAGGTGAGAGATGTTGAGAATCTCCGCGAACACTACATGCAAACACTTCGGCTTTGGGTCCGGGGCCTGCAAAAGAACGCTGCAGCCATTCTGAATGATGTATCGGAAGAGGTCTACCGAATCTGGCTGCTCTACGTGGCAGGATCTGCGCTCGCATTTGAAAGAGGGGACATCTCCGTCAATCAGGTGCTACTCCGTCGGCCCGCGCGCGAATCAGCGAGCATGCCTCGAACCCGGGAGCGCTGGTGCAGCGGCTGGAATGTCACTGAATTGCCCAGGTCCGCGTGAGGACGGTCGGCTTGATGCATTATGAATTCGTTTGAAGGACGAAACTCAGACTCGCGACCCTCTCGGCGAACCGGATCTCCCGGAAGGACGACACCGCATCCTCGCCTCATCCGATTGCTCGCGCATTTTCCGGAACGACCCGTATGGGCGGCCTTCGTCCTCTGCATGGGATTTCTCTCAACCGCAATCCTTTCCGTCGTCGCAATGATCTCCCACACGCCTTTCATTTTCCCCTCTCTGGGACCGACCGCAATTCTCTTCTTCTTTCACCCCATGTCCGCCAGTGCCTCTCCTCGACACGCGCTGTACGGGCATGCCATTGGGATTCTGTGCGGCTACGGCTCATTGATCCTGATGGGATTGCAGCACGCGGGTTCTGGCATCAATGGGCCAGTCGGTATCAATCGGGTTCTGGCCGCGGCTCTTTCGCTGGGGAGTACCGCATTTTTCATGGTAATGCTCAGGGTCGCTCATGCTCCCGCCGGGGCCACCACCTTGATTGTTTCTCTCGGTATCATTACTCGGCCATGGCATCTGGCGGCGATTGAGATCGCCGTAGCTCTGCTGTGCCTGCAGGCAATTTGCTTCAACCGAATGGCCGGATTGAATTATCCATTGTGGGTTGGACCCGTGGATAGCGCGATGGAGGAACTCCGAACCGGCCGCAGGCTTGAAGAGCGCAAAGAAATCATACGCCTCAAGGACTGATTATGGAGGTTTTGGCCAAAGGGATCCGGCGCTGCGAGTTTTCAGGCCGAGAGAACCGGATATAGGCCTGCACGCTACTCATGCCACGCGCACTGATCCTGAATGTCGGCTATGACCCCATACTGCTAGCGCTCCGCTCTGCGGCGATGCGTGAAGCAGGGCACCTCGTCACGCCTGCCTGTTCTTTGAGGGAGGCCGATCGGAGTTTCTGGCAAGGAGATTTCGACTTGGTTGTCCTCTGCCACACAATCCCGATCGTGGACCGGGAACAATGGATCGCCTGGATTCGGGACAAGGGATCGCTCGCGCCCATAGTGATATGTACCAGCGAGCCCCTCGGACCACACCGGTTTAGCAATGTTGCTCTTGAAGCAGATCCAAAAAAGCTCGTGTTTCGGATTGACAGTCTCCTCAGGTGATTAGGGTTCCACATGTTTGCCAACGGGATTCTCGCGGGCCAGAAGCGGCGCGACCTCATCATTCGACGGGGTGGCTTCTTCTCGCGCGGAATTCCGACCCGATGGCGGCAATGGACAGCGCATCGAGCGAGGCCGCGGCTCGTGGAAAGACGATATTCTCCTCCACCTGAATATGTTCGGCATACAGGTTTCTGAGCCGATCGGTCGCGGATAGTAAACACTTGTGCTGTTTCTCTTCCAGGGAGCCGGCGGCGATCCACCTACAAAACAGCCGGTTAACAGTCGCGTGGAGTTCGCCTGCCTCGTCATGTTCTCTCTCAAGGTTGGTGATCCTTTCCAGCTCCGTCGCGCCGACAATCTCCTGCAATCGCGGGAACAGCGATTCTTCTTCATCCTGATTGTGCCGCTGGCCACCGGTGCGGAAATATTCGAGAGACGATTCGACGGCAATCCGCTCTTCCGGACTGAGAGATCCCTCCTGCCGGTTCTCCGCAACCTGACAGAGAACCCGGAGAAAGTTCTCGATCCGGCGGTGGCAGTCCCGCAGCATCCCAAGCGGATCGTCGAATCCGGCGTCGAGCTTCGCGCCAATCTGAACTGCCATCTCCGGCAACCTCCAAGTCTATTCTCGCTCAGGCGCAGCTCTCATCCATTTCGATCGCGCGCGGGAACAGGATGTTGTTTTCCAGATGCACATGCCTGTGAAGGTCCTGCTCGAATTCTGCGAGGGCCGCATAGTAGCCACGATACGTGGGGCAGGCTCCCTCGGGTGGCGTGAAGTCATGGCTCAGTTCGCGAATTTCCGCCAGGGCCGCGCCGGCGGCGTCGTGCTCGGCCATCATGACGCGAATTGGATTCTGCACCGATCCGAAACAGCCCAGTGAGCGCGGACCGCAATTGGCCAGGTTTTTCTCCAGATTTGTGATGTACGGGAACAGCATCATCTCCTCTTTGGCCAGATGCTGCAGCAGTTCGTCTCCGACCGACTCGACGAGATGTTGAATTTGTCCCAGATCGGAATGGCTCATCCCATGCCGTAAAACAACTTTCTGTGCCAGTTGCCGAAGGCGGGGTAGCTCCGCACGGATGTACGCGTGATGCGTCTCGACAATATGGGTGCAGATGGCTCCCAGCGGCGAGGTCGTCCAGTCGGGGGTTGCGGGCTGCTGAACTTCCTCGGCATTCGCGATCGCCGCCAGAACAGCCTCCACGTTTAAGGACCGTTCCTGGCAGGCTTCGCTTAGCGGCTTGAGTCCGCCACAGCAGTAGTCGATGCCGAACTTCTCGAAGATGCGAATTGCCGCCGGCTGGTCCAGGGCGATATCGCGAACTCTAGTCTGAGGGGTGCTCATAAAGAATCTCCTGAAGCCGACTCTACGGATGACCGCCCGTTGAGGCTGCGACAAAAGTCACACACCACCCATTTAGCTACAATTCTCCCCATGCCCGAACCTGGAAATGTCGCCTCCGCTCTCGGCGCGGTCTCACTCTTCTCAGGCCTGTCCCCGGATGAGCTCCGTTTGTTGGCCGCTCACGCCGTCCGCAGGCGCTTCGCCCAGGGCGAACTGCTGTTTTCTGAAGGTGATGTGTGCAAAGGTCTCCATATCATCGCCAGTGGCAAACTGCGCATCTTCAAGAGCTCGGCGAATGGCCGGGAACAGGTGCTCGCCGTAGAAAGGCCGGGCGGTTCGGTTGCGGAACTGCCGGTCTTCGATGGCGGTCCCTATCCGGCGTCGGCCGGCGCGGTCGAGGATTCGCAGATCCTGTTCATTTCCCGCGATGATTTCCGGCGCTTCTGCCTGGATCATCCTGAGGTGGCGTTGAAGATGCTCGCTGTCGTCGGCGCGCGGCTGAGGCGGCTGGTCGGCATTATCGAAGAGCTTTCCTTCGCGACCGTGCGCCAGCGGCTGGTGGCGGTGCTGGTCCGACTGGCGGAAAGCGCGGGAAAGCGCACAGAACAGGGCATCGAGTTTCAGCTGCCCGGCACTCATCAGGACCTGGCACATCAGCTGGGGACCGTGCGGGAACTGGTCTCGCGCAATCTGATGCGGTTGCAGGCGGAAGGTTTGCTGCGCGTGGACGGACGCAGCATCACCGTCCTCGATTTGCCGGGGCTCGCTGCGATTCCGGAAAACAACGGCTGACAATTCTCCTCGCTGCGGGTGACTAATGTCACTGCCCTGGCACATGCCTGGGCCGGACCCTGTCAGCAGGAGAGAAATATGTCTGCCCTGTTGTCGGCCATCCCCGCATCCTCCGCAGAAAGCACCGAAAGCCACCGCGCGCTACTGGCTTTCGAACGGCGCAAGAGTTCCATGCTGCGTCTCTGGATCGGCACCGGCTTGTTCTTTATGGTTCTGCCGGGAACCATACTCGGCTTCACGAATCTGCTGCTCATCAGCGCGCATCATGGCTTCGCCGGCTTGTCTCCCGCGTGGATTCAGGCGCACGGCCATTCCCAGGTCTTCGGATGGATCGGGAGCTTTGTCCTCGGCATCGGGTTCTATTCGCAGCCGCGCACGCGAGCCAACCAGGGTCGCCTGCCTGTTATCTGCTGGAGCCTGTGGGCTGCGGGCCTGACCCTGCATTGGCTGGCCGGCGCCTATCTGTGGCAATGGCGGATTACGTTGCCGTTCTCCGGTCTGCTGGAGCTGACCGCGATTCTCCTCTTCCTCTACGCTGCGCGTCAGCACCGGCTGCCCTCCGCAGGCTCTTCGCTGGCGGCGCAGCCACGTCCCCGGCCGCGCATCGAGCCGTGGATGCAGACTGTTCTCGTCAGCAACTTCGCATTCCTCATTGCTATTGCCGTCAATTTCGCCATCAGCGTGCGCCTCGCCTTCAGGGGCGTCACACCGGCTCGACCCCATGAATTCGACCAGCGCTACCTTGTGCTGCTCGCCTGGGGATTTCTGGCGCCGCTGGTCTGGGGCTTTTCCGCCCGCTGGTTCTCGACGTTTCTGGGCGTTCAGCCAGTGCGGGGACGGATTTTGCAACTCGCTCTCGCCGTCGATCTGCTAGGCGTCATTCTGGGCGCCTCCGGCTACGATCATGCTGCATCGGTGCTGCTGGCTGGCGCCGCTATCCTGGCGGCCGCAGCATTACGTGTCTTCTCTCGCTCTCAACGACCTGCAAAAACGATTGGCATTCATCCCAGTTTCCCGTTCTTCCTAAGGACGGCATATTTGTGGTCTTTCCTGGCATCCCTGCTCGGCATCTGGGCTTCACTGGCCGATGTCCACGGCGGCATCTGGGGTGGATCCCGCCACGCGCTGACCGTCGGCTTCGCGGCCATGATGGTGATGACCGTCGGGCCACGGATCCTGCCCCACTTTGCGGGCGTGCGCGGCATCTGGAGCCGACCGCTCATGTTCATCACACTACTGTTGCTGCTTGCCGGTTGCACCCTGCGCGTGAGCATGGAACCGCTGGCGTATGAGGGCTTCTGGGCAGAAGCGTGGAAAATCCTTCCGTATTCCGGCTGCCTGGAACTGGCCGCGGTGCTGCTGTTTGCGCTGCAGCTGATTCTGACGTTCACGCGCGAGCCGAACGTCCTTGCGGAGCCTGCGTAGGGAAAGAGGGGCGGGGCCTCTCGGCGGCAAAGCGGCCATTCTCCGGCCGCTGTGTTTTGTGATATTTGTCACCGGGCAATGTCGCCGCGGTCCAGCATGATGAAAAAAGTCGTTTGGCTCCCCAGCCTGTGACATAAGTCCCTGCTTTGCGAAAAACCAACATTTACTGTGCATCCATGAACGGCAATGCAGCACAGCCGCACTGACTTACGAGGTTATACCGTGTCTTATAAGCGCTATTGGGTGGCACTGGCCATCGTTGTTATTGGATCGTTCGCCGTTCTCGGTGGAGTGGGACGGAAGATGATCAGCGAAGCTCCGCCCCTTCCCGATGTGTACACCACGGATGGGCAACTGCTGTTCACCGGCTCATCGATCACGAATGGCCAGAATGTCTGGCAGTCTCTCGGCGGTCAGGAAATTGGCACCGTCTGGGGTCACGGCGCATACGTGGCGCCAGACTGGACGGCGGACTGGCTGCACCGCGAATCGCTCATCCTCCTTGACCTTTGGGCACAGCGGGACGGCGCGGCGAACTTCGCGGCGCTGAACCTCGACCAGCAGGCGGTGCTAAAGGCGCGCCTGATTCGCGAGATGCGCCGCAATGATTACGACCCAGCAACGAACCGTGTCGTACTCACCGACGATGCAGGTGTTGCGTTCCATCAGCTCGAAGCGCATTACGCAAATGTCTTCGGCGCCGGACGCACTGCGTACGCTATTCCTCCCGGTGCCTTAACCGATCCGCTGAAGCAGCAGCAGATGGCCGAGTTTTTCTGGTGGACGGCATGGGCCGCCCACACGGATCGGCCAGGATCGACGATTTCGTTTACGAATAACTGGCCCCACGAGCCGCTGGTGGCCAATCAGCCTCCCCCATCCGCCATTCTGTGGAGCATTCTCAGCTTCGTCCTTCTGCTGGCTGGCATCGGCTCGCTTGTCTGGTGGTATGCCTCGCAGGAGAGGGGCGATTTCCGCCCGGCATTCCCCAACAAAGATCCTTTCCTCACGACTCAGCCAACGCCCAGCCAGCGCGCCGCGATGAAGTATTTCTTTGTCGTGGTGCTGATGTGGGGCGTGCAAATCCTGATGGGCGTACTGACCGCGCACTACGGCGTCGAGGGCGGAGGCTTTTACGGTATCCCACTCGACAAGATTCTGCCATATGCCGTCACTCGCACCTGGCACGTACAGCTCGCCATCCTTTGGATCGCCACCTCCTGGCTGGCTACGGGCCTTTACGTCGGACCCGCGGTCAGCGAGCACGAGCCGAAGGGCCAGCGTTTTGGCGTCAACCTGCTCTTTGGTGCGCTGCTCATTGTGGTTGCCGGCTCGATGGCCGGTGAATGGATGGGCATTCAGCAGAGACTCGGCAACCTGTGGTTCTGGTTTGGCGACCAGGGGTACGCCTATCTCGACCTCGGCCGTTTCTGGCAGATCCTGCTGCTGGTCGGCCTCGTACTCTGGCTCTTTCTCATGGTCCGGGCGCTCAAGCCTGCCCTGATGCGCAACGACGAAAGCCGTCCGCTCATGGTCATGTTCCTCATCTCCAGCATCGCTATCCCGCTCTTCTACGCTGCCGGCCTGATGTATGGGCAGCGCAGCGAACTGGTCACCGCCGAATACTGGCGCTGGTGGGTGGTTCACCTGTGGGTCGAGGGCTTCTTCGAGGTATTTGCCACCGTCGTCATTGCCTTCCTCTTCACGCGGCTCAACCTGCTGGAGATTCGCTCGGCTACACGTACCGTGCTCTTCTCGACGACCATCTTTCTCTCCGGCGGCATCATCGGGACCTTCCACCACCTTTACTTTGCCGGCTCCTCGCCTGTTGTCATCGCTCTTGGCGCGGTTTTCAGCGCGCTGGAAGTGGTGCCGCTCACGCTGGTTGGCTACGAGGCCTGGGAGAACATCCGCCTCACTCGCGGGCAGAAGCAGGCTCCGTGGGTGGCCAATTACAAATGGCCAATCTACTTCTTCGTGGCTGTGGCGTTCTGGAATATGGTCGGCGCGGGAATTTTCGGCTTCCTCATCAACCCGCCAGTCGCGCTCTATTACATGCAGGGTCTCAATCTGACTCCGCTGCATGGACATACCGCGCTCTTCGGTGTCTACGGCATGCTGGGTCTGGGTCTAACGCTGTTCTGCCTGCGCGCCATTCGTCCCGCCGTGCCGTGGAAGGATCGTCCACTCAAATGGTCCTTCTGGCTGCTGAACGTTGGACTCGCTCTGATGGCCATGCTGAGCCTGTTCCCGATCGGCATTCTGCAGACCATCGCTTCCATTCAGCGGGGTACCTGGTACGCGCGCTCCGCCGAATTCCTGCAAACGCCTCTCATGCAGGACCTGCGCTGGATGAGGGTTCCCGGCGATGTTCTCTTTGCCGCCGGCTCCGCCATCCTGGGTCTGTTCGTCATGGGACTCATCACCGGTCATTCGTACGCGAAGCCGGGGAACAGGGGCCTGACCGCTGCCGAAGAGCAGCAGAATGTGTTGGTGGCTGGCGACTGATCGACGTATTGCGTTCCTTCCCGGCGGGATCTCCGCATTCCGCCGGGCTTTCTTACAATGCCGCAGTTGGGCGCCTTTGCGAGTCAACATGATTGCCCTGCGAGTGGGGCACTATAATCGCCCCTGCGCCAAGGATTCCCCGTTCGGAGCTTACCCATGGTTCCAATGTCAGACGCTGAGCGCGCCATCTATTATCCTGCTGACCGCCGATTCAGATTTTGGATTCGACCTTCGGCTCTTGCCATCCTCTTCGTCATTGTCCTGGTCCCACTGACGATTGCATGGATTCAGGGCCAGTTCTGGGGACTGCCTTATATTGCCCCGAATGTAGCCTCCGTTCTCGGAGCCGCCACCGGACCTCATGGCTTCCCAGCCTGGATTCGCTGGGCACACTTCTTTAATCTCTTCTTCACCTTCATGCTCATCCGGAGCGGCCTGTCGATCCTCATGGATCATCCCAGGCTGTATTTCAACGACGGCTGCACGCCGGGCAGTGAGTGGATCCGCTTTACGCCCCTCAAAGTGCCCAAGGATCGCCTCTGGACGGCAAAGGATGACAACCGCTATATCTCGCCGATGGTCGGAACTCCCGGTTACAGCCATACCATCGGCATCGGCCGTTGCTGGCATTTTCTGAATGTCTACGGGTTCGTGCTCACCGGCGTCTTTTTCGTCTGCGGACTCCTGACCAGCAATCAATGGATGCGCCTCGTGCCCACATCCTGGGGAGTCTTCGCACAGGCCTGGAATACGTTCGTTTATTACGCGAATTTCCATCTTCCGCCAGAACCCAACGGATTCTACGGCTACAACGCGCTCCAGCAACTCGTCTACTTCTCCACGATCTTCATCATGGCGCCTCTCGCCATCCTGACCGGCATCGCCATGTCGCCGGCGCTCGTCAACCGCTTTCCGCGGTATGTACGCATCTTCCGCGGCCGCCAGGGAGCGCGTTCGATTCACTTCATCGTGCTGGTCGGCTTTGTCTACTTCATCGCAGCCCACGTCACGCTGGTGGCCCTTACGGGCTTCCGCCGCAACATGAACCACATCGTGCTCGGAACCGACAACGCCAGCCAAACCGGCATGGTCCTCGGATTCATCGGCATCGGCCTGGTCGTTCTGTCCTGGGTCGCCGCCCATTACATCTCCTGGTATTTCCCACGCGGGCTGCAGCATGTATCGAAGGCGATCACGGATCCGTTGAAGCTGGTCACGCTCGGTCGCCTCTCGCCGCGCCAGAGCTACACGAAAGATCAAATCTCGCCCTACTTCTGGCCGAACGGCAAGCTCCCGGTGCGCGAGGACTGGAAGCAGCTTGAGGCAGGCGGCTTCAGGGATTACCGCCTCAAAATCGGCGGCATGGTCGAGAACCCCGTCGAACTCTCGCTCAATCAGATCCGCGCGCTGGGCGAAGAGGAGACCATCACCATGCACCACTGCATTCAGGGCTGGAGCGGGATTGCGCAGTGGCGCGGCGTTTCGCTGCGCAAGTTGATCGAATACGTGCGGCCCAAACCTGGCGCTGGCACGCTTGTCTTCTATTCCTTCGGCCCGGCTCCGCTCGGCGGGCTCTACTACGACACGCAGAGCCTCTACAACGCCATGAAACCGGAGTGCATGCTTGCCCTGGAGATGAACGGAGAGCCTTTGCCGTCTGTCTATGGCGCTCCACTGCGGCTGCGTGTGGAGAATCAGCTTGGATACAAGATGGTGAAGTGGATCGAACGCATCGAATTCGTCGAATCGGAAAAGCTCGTCGGCGAAGGTGAAGGCGGCAGCAACGAGGATGAGGAGTACTTCGACCTGCTGCCAAACATCTGACGCCTGCCTCGCTCACGGCGGCTTGTTGCGATTCCGCGGATATCGACCAGGAACAACATAAGCCTGCAAAGCAGGCTCTCGGACCCACTGAAAACCGGATCATATTCTGAAGCCTGCTAGGCTCCAGGAACGCCACTGGGACGTATAACGGGCAAACCGCCGAAGTGGCGTGTTGCTCGTTAGCGAAACCCGATTATCCCGGCACGTCTCCGCTGTACTTTCGGAAAACCGTGCCTGCTCCCTCCGGGGCTGCCCCGTCCGAATTCCGCACACAACCGGCACACAACGTCCACTGGAGATAAGGTTTGATCGGGGTTCGAGAAGGGTGACACTGACCCCGGCGTCTCAGTGGCAGGCCAATCAGAGATGAATGGCCATAAGCCCCGGCTACCTGCGCTGGCGCGGCAGCGCATTTTCGCCGCGGAGGCTGCACTCAAATCTCGCGGTTACGCCCAAGCCGCCGACAGAAGCTCCGCCTGCTCCAGGACCGTGAACGTCGCCTTCTCCTGCTTATCAGGCGGGTAGCCATATTTTCTCAGAATCCGCTTCACCAGCACCCTGAGGTGGGCCCGGACGTTCTCGCGGACGGTCCAGTCGATCGTGGTGTTTCGCCGGACGGTATCGACCAGCTCGCGGGCGATATTCTTCAGAGTCGGCTCGCCCAGCACCTTCACCGCGCTGTCGTTCACTTCCAGGGCGTCATAGAAGGCGACTTCGTCCTCGGTCAACCCAAGCTCCGCGCCCTTGGCAGCCTCTTCGCGCATCTGCCTGGCAAGCCCGACAAGTTCCTCAATCACCTGCGCCGCCTGAATCGCCCGGTTCTGGTACTTCCGCAGGCTGGTCTCCAGCAGATCAGAGAACAGCCTGGCTTTCACCAGGTTACGGCGCGATCCTGTCCTGATCTCGTTGTTCAGCAGCTTACGCAGCAATTCCACAGCGAGATTCTTCTGGGGAAGGTGGCTGACCTCCGCCAGAAATTCATCCGACAGGATTGAAATATCCGGCTTTTTCAGTCCTGCTGCGGAGAAGATGTCCACGACCCCGTCGGTCATCACCGCCCGCGAAACCAGTTGCCGGATGGCCGCGTCCATTTCATACTCGGGCCGCGCCTGCTGGGCGACTGACTTGTTCAGCACGTTGCGCACTGCCTGGAAGAAGCCGACATCGTCGCGAATTCGAAGCGCCTCCTCGTGAGGAACCGCCAGCGCGAAGGCTATCGATAACTCGGTCACGGCCTGATTCAACCGTTCTTTTCCGCTCGGGCGACCGTCTCCGTCCTTCAGCGCCAGGATGTGCTCCTGCGCGTTGGGCAGCATCGCCAGCTTCGCGGCGGGCGAGCCGGTGGTCCAGGCAGCCCAGTTGAACCCGTGGAACAGGCCGCGGCAAATCTCGTACTTCTCCAGCATCGTGGCGACAGCTTCTTCCTGTGGGATGGCTGTGCGCCCCAGGCCGCCGCTCTCGGTGTACGTAGCCAGCGCCTGCTTCAGTTCCTGCGCGATCCCCAGGTAATCCACCACGAGACCGCCTGGCTTGTCCCGGAAGACACGATTCACCCGGGCGATCGCCTGCATCAGACCGTGGCCGCGCATGGGTTTGTCCACATACATGGTGTGCAGGCAGGGAGCATCGAAGCCAGTCAGCCACATGTCCCGCACGATGACGATCTTGAATGGGTCCCCCGCTACCTTAAACCGCTTCGCCAGCGCCTCGCGCCGTTTCTTGTCCCGGATGTGCTTCTGCCACTCGGGCCCATCCGCCGCAGAGCCGGTCATGACAACCTTCAGCATCCCAGCGTCGTCGTTCTCGCTATGCCAGGAGGGACGCAGCTTTACGATCTGGTCATACAGGTCCACGCAAATGCGGCGGCTCATGCAGACGATCATCGCCTTCCCGTCCATCGCCTCCAGCCGCTCCTCGAAATGCCGGACCAGATCGTCGGCCACAAGCTTCAGCCGCTTCTCGGTGCCGACCAGCGCCTCCACAGCGGCCCACTTCGTCCGCAGCCGCTCCTTGCGATCGACCTCCTCGCCTTCCGTGACCTCCTCAAAGCCCTGGTCCAGCTTCGGCTTCTCGCTCTCATCCAGTTGGAGCTTCGCCAGGCGGCCCTCGTAATAGATGGGAACCGTGGCGTGGTCCTCCACGGCCCGCTGGATGTCGTACACGCTGATGTAGTCGCCGAAGACTGCCCGCGTGTTCGCGTCGGACTTCTCAATCGGTGTGCCTGTGAAGCCGATGTACGACGCGTGCGGCAGCGCATCCCGCATGTGCCGGGCGAAGCCATCGATAAAGTCGTACTGGCTCCGGTGGGCCTCGTCCGCCATCACGATGATGTTGCGCCGGTCGGAAAGCTGGGGATACCGCTCGCCCGGCTCCGGCAGAAACTTCTGGATCGTGGTGAAAACCACGCCGCCCGAAGACACCTGCAGCAGCATCCGCAGGTGCTCCCGATCCTCCGCCTGAATGGGAGCTTGCCGTAGCAGTTCGTGGCACCGCGAAAACGTGCCGAAAAGCTGGTCGTCCAGATCGTTCCGATCCGTCAGCATCACGATGGTGGGGTTCTGCAGCGCAGGCTCCAGCACCAACCGCCCGGCATAGAAGGCCATGGTCAGGCTCTTGCCGCTGCCTTGTGTATGCCACACCACGCCCACGCGCCGGTCGCCCTCCTCGTGGGAAGCAGCCAGCGTGGCAGCCAGCGCTTTGTTCACAGCATGGAACTGGTGGTAACCGGCGATCTTCTTTACCAGAACGCCCTCGCGCTCCTCCTCAAAGACGATGAAGTAGCGCAGATAATCCAGCAGGCGGCGCTTGTCCAGCAGGCCCTGCAGGACGACCTGCAACTGCGGCAGCGACGCCGGGGCCAGGTCCTCGCCCTCAATCGTGCGCCACGGCATGAACCGCTCTCTGTCCGCCGTCAGCGATCCAACCCGCGCATCCAGGCCATCGGAGATGATCAGAATTTCGTTGCAGGTGAAGAGCGCCGGTATCTGATCTTTATAGGTCTGTATCTGGTCGAAGGCCTTCCAGATCGTGGCGTTCTCATCCGCCGGGTTCTTCAGTTCCATCAGGACGAGGGGCAGCCCATTCACGAAGATCAGCACATCGGGTCGCCGCGTGTTCTGGCCTTCGACCACCGTGAACTGGTTCACGGCTGCCCAGTCGTTGTTCTCCGGGTGCTCGAAGTCGATCACCTGTACCAGCGCCCCGCCGATGGAGCCATCCTGCCGCGTGTATTCGACGTTCACTCCCTCCACCAGCCGCTGGTGCAGCGCGTGGTTCCGCCTCACTGTCGAGAGTTCGTCCGCCAGCGTCAGCCTGCGATAGGCGTCGGCGATCGCCTCCGGTGGCATCGCGGGATTCAACCGCTCCAGCGCCTGCCGCAGCCGCCGCTCCAAAATCACATCGCGGTATCCGGAATCGTCTCGCTCGGCGGCTGGCTCCCCAGCAGCAATCTCCGGACCGTGCAGAATCGTGTAGCCGAGTGCCTCCAGCCATTCGAGAGCGGCGTCTTCAACGACGGATTCGGTGAATCTGCTCATTGGCGCACTAGCCCAGGGCGGAGCCCAAGCCTTTCGCGGAATTCCTGCGGAATGTCATCCCAGTGTTCGACCAGGAGATCGACAAGCTGCCGCCCATTCACCAAGCCGATCCTCGGGAACCCCGTTTCCAGCGCGATATCCGGCGCGTCGGCGGCATAATCTGCAGTAGTAATGAACGCTCCCTGACCACCAAACGGGATTGCCTGCCGAAGCTGCCGGACTGTACTTCCACTGATCTTGTTCCCGAGAGCATATCGCTTTGCCTGAACGAAGATTTTGATCTTTGCTAGGTTTTCCACGTTGAGTTCGCCGGTCGCGTCCACTCCGCCGTCGCCTGGTTTCCCAGTGTGCTCCGAGCCTTCGAAGCCAAGCGCGGTGAGAAGGTGCGTAATTAGAACCTCGAACTCCTCAGCCGTGAGCGAAAGAATCTGATCGAGAACAACCTTGTATGAGTCGTACGCAACGTGCTGTGGTGTCGTTACCAAATCGTGCTTGCCAATCGCAGTAAGGAATTCATCCCGCTGCGAAATGTAGAACACCGTTAAAGACGATCGCATGGTGTTCTGAAGTGGTACCGAAAGGTCAAAGCGTCGCAAGGGAGAAGCGGCCCACTCGACATGGCGACGGTGACGAAAGGGGCAGCCGTCGCTTCCGTCTGCGCAGAAGTAAGAGGGGTCAGCGCCAACAACGCCGTACCGCAGGAATTCCGAATTGGCGTCAGGAGTGATGACGTAATCGCTTGCCTTAATCTCCAACAGGAAGCGGGCGATCTGTCCCACCTGCTGTCCAATGACAATGTTGCTTGTGTCGTTCGGGTAGGCAGTTTTGTACAGCGGGTAGAGTTCGTCTCGGCTATGGACGTTTCCCAGGCTGATGTCTGGCAACCAGCCGATCGCCATGTAGCCGCCATCCACGAACTGCTGTGTGTACTTCCCGTAGTCCGCTCTTACGCAATACACTTCGGGCATCACTCACTCCCCGGCATTACGTTGCATCTGTCCTTATATGTGCGGGCATCGTCGCTATTACAACTTGTTGCGATTGATCATCCCAAAAGTAATAAATCCTCAAGCAGCGAGTCGGATCATGCGTATTGCCGCCGTTCTTGATGTGCCATTCCACATCATGGCTCTTGTCTTGCCATTCGATCATGAACGAATCTGACCCACAATGCGCGTTTAACACTCCGGGAGCAACGATGCGGTCGCGTAGTGAGCCGTCAGGCTCGCCCATCTTGGCTTCGCGGAATTCATTCGCGAGCCACAGCAAGCTCTTTGCCGCCAACTGCACATCTTCGTAGACGGCATCCCTTAGCGCACGCCGAGCCCTCGGCGTCAGAAGAACACGACCCGCCAGGTTCACATCGCACCAATTGGTGAATTCAGCCCAGGTCTCCGGCAATGGAATTTGGGAGTCAGGCGCGGTTCCCGCACCTTTTACTTCACTTAGCAGTTGCTGGATTCGAAATGTTGCCGCGCGGAGTTGCGTCTCCGCAGCCTCCGCCCGCTCCTCAGCAGCCGCATGGAGGTCGGAGAATTCCTGCTGATAGTTGACCGCCTCGGCCAGCTGCACCTCCATTAGCGCCAACCGCTCCTCAGCTGCTTCAAGTTGCTCACGCTCACTCGCACCGGTTTGAGCGAGCCGTGCCTGGCGCTGTTGAATCTCCTCGGCCTTAAGGGACGCAAAGGCAACGACATCTCTGCCGAGATTCAGCCGACGAACACTTCCGTTTGCGGCAATCCAGCGAAGTCGCGTGAGTGCAGCTGTGGGCCAGGTCGGAGTTAAGACCTTCGGTGGCAGTACCAGCTCGTGACCGCCAAAGGGATTGGCATCCTCGGTGAAACCGGGGAGGTAAACTCGCGCAGCGCCCTCGTAGACAGAAAGCTGCTTGCCGAACTCCTCCGTGAGGCTCCAGGTAAATGCCGCCGGGATTACGACCACCACAGCCAAACCAGCGCAGGCTTGTGCCAGGGTCTTTGCATCCAGCAGAGGCTGATCCGGATCGCTTGCCTCTGATGGCACGCTCAAAGCGATGATCGGTACTTTCCGGCTGGGGTCCACCAGCGCATTCATTAGAAGCTCGATCGAATGCGTAGTCTTGATGACGAAGGGATGATCGAAAAGACGGTACTTGCCCGCGAATAAGCCGGGCCTTTCGATCAGTTGCCTCACAACCCCCGGCACATGAGGCTCGATTATCAGTATTTGTTCCGAGGTACCCACTACCAACCTGAGCGTGAACGAGGCGGGCTGCGTTGCTGAGGCCGACACGATGGTGACCTCACTGGTCCAGGTCCGCCCAGCCACGCTTTTGTCGGGGTCCTCGATGCGCAAGCTCCAAATATCTCGCTCATCCCCGTTGAGGCGGACAGCCGAGCAGAGCCGTCCGCTGGAGAAGTGCTCAAACGACGTATGCTCCCAGGCTTGGGCGGGCAGTTGCCCGATCACTTTGTTTTGCGCCCAGCGTAGCACCTGTTCCCGTGCATCAATCACTGCTCTAGAGGGATCGTCACCGGATAATTCTGCCGCGATGCGAAGGATCTCCTGTTCCCGTAAGCGCCTTGGCAGGCGACGTGCGTACAGATAGGGCGGGTCGGGCGGGATTGCGGTCATCTGTGATCCTCCACAAGCGTGATGCCTCCAGTGCGAATCTCGCCGGAGATGAGCTTGGGTAATAGCGAATCTCGCGCCTCCGCGAGAACCGCATTTTCGGTGACTGTGAGTTCACCGCGTGAGGCGACCTCCGATGCTAGCCTGTCAAACGCCTTAATCAGTTTTGCTGGAGGACAGACGATCAACGGAGCCTGGAGCCCATCCGCAGAGAGCGAATTGACTGTGGTTCCGTTTGTGTAGCCGCCCACCACGTCGTGCATTTCTTCGGTGTTGAGGAGATGGCAAAGGTATCGGGCGGTGAACGGGGAACCGTTCCGGGGGCGAACTCGGTAGAGATGGTGAGTGAAGATTCCTGTATCACCAAGGCTACCGGGCACAATTGCGGCGTACCCAATCAGTCTTCTTTCGTGCCCCTGCTCTGTGTTCGCGACAATCACATCCCCCGGCGAAATGATGTGCCGGTCGCGATACTCGCCTACATAATGCTTAATGCCCGAATACTTGTAGCCGCCGCCTTCGTAGATCGAGTTCAGGTTGTGCATGGGGAAACCGGAACCCGAAAGACCGGCACCCTTATAGCTCAGTCCCTTCACAACGTCGAAGTGATCGCCCATTGTCGTCGTTCCCCACCCCGCCGGAATCCCACCGAATGCGGAATCCTCGAAGAAGTCGGGGAAGAGGTCGGCGACGGGTGCGGGAAGGCCGGTGTCGCGGCCTTCGGCTTTGGCGCGGACGGGATCGAAATCCACGAACCAGGATTTGAAGAGCGCCCGCGCCATCGCCTCCAGCGTCTCGTTCATCTTTCGGTTCAGTTCGATCTTGTCGTCCAACGTGCCGAGGATGTGAGCGATGGTGTAGTGCACCCTGCTGGAACTGGACACGGGGATTAGATAAGGTTGAGGCCTCCGCCGAGGAGGCACGATGGGACGCAAGGCACGAGTACAGAGGACG
>JBAUOP010000116.1:0-32053 GCA_049579805.1 Acidobacteriaceae bacterium | reverse complement strand
ACAAAAAACGGCTCGCAGCGCACGAAAACCAACGCTAAAGCCTCACAGAAACACACGAACAAGACACACAGAATGGATAACCGCAGCGCCAAACGCCGATTTTCAGCACCCTGCTAAGTCAGGGACGCCGGGGTTCCACGGACGCCAGGCAAAAACTTCGGTCGGCGCTTGTGACGGGAGAAATTGCGTTGACCACAATCATTCTCACCAGCACCGGTCTGCTCGGCGGGACTTTTTGGAAACTCGCCCACACTGATTTGGGATTTGATCCCGATTCCATTCTCACCATGAGAACGGAACTACCCGTGTCCTCCCAAACTCCCTACCGCGAGTTCTCGGCTCGCGTAAGCTTCTATAAACGCGTTCTCGACGGGGTCGAGCACCTTCCTGGAGTCAAATCCGCCAGCTATACCACCTTCCTTCCATTCACAAACCCCGGAGGATCAACCACGGTTCTCATTCAGGGCGCGCTGGCTTTGCCAATAGGAAAGGTGAATGACGTTGGCATGCGCGTCGTTACCCCACACTACTTCCGGACCCTCGAAATACCGCTTCTCAAAGGCCGTACTTTTACTGAAGCCGACGGGGAAAACAAAACGCCGCTGGTCGTAATCAATCAGAAGATGGCACACCAATACTGGGCGAACGGCGAGGCCATAGGAAAACAGTTCCGATTCGACGATAACGGAACGCCGTGGATGACCGTAATCGGCATTGTCGGCAATGTTCACCAGGCAGATGTCGAAACTCCAAGCCGTGCGGAAATGTATTTCTCCTACGAGCAGGACCTCGGCATACCCGGATATTTCAAGCCGCGCGACCTGGCAATCAGAGTCGCCGGTGATCCTGTCAACTATGCGGAGGCAGTGCAAAGGGCTATCTGGTCGATTGATCCCGAACAGCCGGTTTCCGAAATTCAATCGATGCAGCACCTCGTGAATACCCGCATGGAGAACTACATTCTCGAAGCCAAACTCTTCGCATTCTTCTCTTGTGCCGCTTTGTTGTTGTCTGCGCTCGGAATCTACGGCCTTATGAGCTACAGCGTAACGCGCAGAACTCAGGAGATTGGAATCCGCATGGCACTCGGAGCGCAGCGCGAACAGGTTCTGAGTTTCTTCATCGCCGCGGCGTTCCGCGTATTGCTGGTTGGCCTGATATTGGGATCTGTCGGTTCGGTCGCCGCGACACGCTTACTCGGGAACATGCTCTACGGGATTTCCGGCATGGGCTGGGGAGTTGGAGCCTTGCCCATTCTCGTACTTGCGGTTTCGGTCACGCTTGCGGCTTACATCCCCGCCCGCCGCGCCTCTATTGTCGATCCGATGCAGGCACTGCGGTCCGAGTAAGGAGATTCAGCATGAGAAGTCTGAAGAGATTCTTTGCCCGCACCCGGAATTTGATGTTCCACCGCCACGGGGACGAGCGCCTCCGGGAAGAAATGGAACAGCACATCGCTTTGCAGACAGAGGAGAACGCACGCACCGGGATGAGTCCGGACGAGGCCCACCGCCAGGCGCGCCTAAAGTTTGGCGCGGATCAGGCAATCCGGGAGAGCTATCACGCTGAGGAAGGTCTGCCGTTTCTCGAGAGGTTGCTTCAGGACATACGATTCACACTGCGCACGATGCGCAGGTCATGGTCGTTCTCATTCGTCGCCGTCCTGACCTTAGCGCTGGGCATCGGTGCTACGGCAGCCATGTACAGCGTGACGGAGGCCGTCGTCTTACGTCCACTTCCCTATGCCGATGTAAATCGAATCGTTGACATTCAGTCTTTTTCTCCCTCCGGATACTGGCAGATGTCCTCCTGGCCGGGATACCTCGAAATGCGAAAGCTGGCGTCGACGTTCGAGGATCTTGCCGGATACGAGGATTTTTGGGGAATGACCCTGAAAGCGGGAGACCGGACTCGTTACCTCAATGTTGTTCAGGGCACAGACAACTTTTTCAACGTCTTTGGAGTCAGACCGCTGCTTGGCAGAACTTTCGCCGCAGGCGAAGACCTGCCAGGAAAAAATAATGTCGTTGTTCTCAGCTACGAAGTATGGAAGCAGTCTTTCAATGGAAATTCCGGAGTCATAGGCCAGACCGTCAATCTTGATGGCGATCCCTACATGGTGATCGGCGTAATGCCGGCTGGATTCCGCTTTCCGGTTACAAAGCCCAACCTTCTCTATATCCCCGTGCATGTGAGGTCTTCGTTCATCGCTTCGTGGGGCACTCATTGGCTGATGAACGTAGGCAGACTCAAGCCCGGTGTCTCTGTTCAACAGGGCCAGGCAGATCTTTCACACGTCCTGACCGAAATTGGCCGGGAAAAACCGGACTCCGACAAGGGCCGCACTGCGACGGTGGCTCCCATTGCAACGGCTGTGCATGGAAAGAGCGAGTTGCCCGAGATTGCCGTCATGCTGGGCGCCGTGTTCACCCTGCTGCTTATCGCCTGCGCGAATGTGGCAGGGCTCCTGCTTGCGCGGGGTGTTACACGAGAACGTGAAATGGCTCTGCGCGTGGCGATTGGCGCTGCGCGCGGCCGTCTGATCCGTCAACTTCTTGTCGAAAACTCGGTTCTGGGGATTCTTGGGGCCGTTACAGGCCTTCTCTTTGCTCTTGCCTTGCTGACTGCCATGCGTGCCTTCCTGATCCACGCCTTCATGCGAGGCGCGGACATTCACCTCAATGTGGAAGTGGTGATCATTACGCTGGCCACGGGAGTGTTTTCGAGCATCGGAGCCGGGCTCATTCCCGCGTGGCGCGCAGCGCAGTCAAATCCAAACGCATCGCTCAAATCCGGAGTTTCAACAGGAACCTCACGCCAGCAGCATCGCCTTCGCTCAGGATTCGTGGTTGCCCAGGTTTCACTCTCATTGTTGTTGCTTGTTTTCTCAGGAATCATGCTGCTGACTTTGCGTCGCATGCTGCGGGCAGACATCGGGTTCAATCCGTCGCATGTATTGCAGCTGGAAGTGAACTTTCCCTCCGGGGATTTCAAGAACAGGAATTACGTTCAGGATGTGATGGTGCCTCTCGAAACGCGCGTCCGGAGTATTCCCGGAGTCACCGCCGCTGGCTGGAAGGATCAGGGCCCGCTGCTGGGTTACGGAGCTGGTACGGTCTTGCCCATCGCAGGACAGCCGCCCGACCCGCCGGATCATGAACGATCCGCCGAAAGCCGTGGCGTCACTCCCGGATTCTTTGGGGCGCTGGGTATTCCTATACTTCGCGGACGAAACTTCGACTCCAGCGATACGGCCACTTCGCAGCCGGTAGCCATCGTGAATGAAGCGTGGGTGAAGGAATTCCTTCGCAAAGGTCAGGACCCGCTGGCCCAGGCGTTTCAGCAGAAGGACGGCAATAATATTGCCATCGTCGGTGTGGCGGGCGATGCACGACAGGATGCCCTTGAACCGGCAAGGCCGGAGATCGACTTCCCTCTCTCCCGCTTTACGCTCAAAAGCCAGCAGGACGCTGGTTCTCTTAGTTTCTTCCTCTACGTGCACACTGCTGTCCCGCCGCTCAGCATTGTTCGACAGCTGAGAGCTGCACTTCATGAGATCGCTCCGACAATCGCCTTCCAGACACCCATCACCATGGACGATCTGCTGAATGAGGATCTGGTCAACAGCCGCATGGAGAGCTGGGTTTTCGGCATCTTTGCCGGAATCGCAGTCTTCCTGGTAGCCGCGGGAATCTACGGGCTGCTGGTTCAGGAAGTCGTCAGCAATACCCGTGATATTGGTGTCCGAATGGCCTTGGGCGCCAGCCGCGCGGTTATCGTGCAACTCATGTTCAGGCGAATCGCCGTTCTGCTTGCAATTGGCCTTGGAAGCGGCCTTTGCCTTGCGCTGGTCCTCCGTCGTGTGGTCGCCGGGGTTGTCGCCATTCAGCTCAGCCGCGATGGCGGAATGATTGCAGCCGTTGTAGCTCTTCTCGCGTTGATAGGATTCATTGCCGCTCTCGCGCCCGTGCGGCGGGCGGCATCGATTGACCCGATGAAGGCGCTGCGGTCGGAATGATCGAGGTATTGCCATGAGGAAGTTAAAACGCATCGTCACACGCATCCTGAACTTCCTGACAGGCCGCCGTGCCAATGAACGCCTGCGTGAGGAGATGGAGGCACATATCGCGATGCAGGCGGAGGACAACGTCCGATCCGGATTGCCTCCCGTGGAGGCCCGTCGACAGGCGAAGCTCAAACTCGGCAGTTTCGAATCGGTCCGGGAGCAATACCACGCGGAAGAGGGTCTGCCATTTCTGGAGCATCTGATCTGCGACCTGCGCTATGCGCTGCGACAACTACGCAAGTCACCCGGTTTTACCGCGACGGCGATACTTACACTGGCGCTCGGAATCGGCGCGGTCATCACGGTTACGATCTGGACGAACGCGGTGCTGTTCGACCCCTGGCCGCAGGTACAGGACATCCGCTCGTTGCGATTTATCGACGCGAGTTGGATGGGCGGTGCTGGCTGGTCGGTGCACTACGACCAGATGCAATTCCTGCGCCGGTACAGTCATTCGTTCACAGAGTTGGCCGCATTCTCCCTGAGCGAACTGAACCTGAGCTCCGCAAACGAGCAGCCTGCAGTCGTCGAAGGCGGAGTTGTTTCGTCAAATTGTTTTTACCTGCTGGGCATGAAACCGGAGTTCGGCCGGTTTTTCCAGCCCGACGCCGATGACCGCGACTACGGTGCTCATGACGAGGTAGTTCTTTCAGACGCTCTGTGGCGCAGCCGGTTCGGCGGAGACCGGGCCGTGGTGGGCCGCACAATCTCAATCAATCAACACCCATTCACCGTCGTGGGCGTTGCACCAAAAGGCTTCCTGGGAGTGTTTGGAGGAATAGCGGAGGCCGCCTGGGTTCCGCTCTCAAGCCTGCGCGATCTGTCGTCGAACGCACCTCCGGATCCGTTGCAGCACTATGGCCTCCAGGTCGCGGTTCGCCTTCGTTCCGGGGTTGGCGATGGAACCGCACAGGCCGAACTGCACACCCTGGCGCGCGCCTACGAGGCGGCGCAGCACAAGGTCTACGACGGCTGGAACCTGAATCTGCGGGACTGCGCGCATTTCGAGCGCGGCTTCTTTTATGGAATCAGTGAGCAATTACCCATGGTGGCGGGCGCGTCGGCACTGCTCATGCTACTGGTATGCATGAATATCGCCTCTCTCTTGGGACAGCACGCCGCACGCAGGAGACGCGAAACGGCGATCCATTCCGCATTAGGCGCAGCGCCCCGCCGCATAGCTTCGCAGGTGCTGGTGGAGACGGGCATCCTGGCAGGAGCCGGCGCGCTGGCAGGCTGGGGTGTGGGGCTGGGACTGTCCAGGGCTCTCTATCTGATGTTGCCCAGGTTCGGTTCTCCGCTGGCATTCAATCTCCAGAACGACTGGCGTGTCACCACGATGGCTGCCGGAATTGCCACGGTCGTGACTCTGGTCTGCGGCCTTGCGCCGGTTCGCCAGTCGCTGCGCGTATCTCAGCAGGAGGCGCTGCACGAGGGCGGCGCTGCGGTGGCAGGCTCGCCCGGCAAACGGCGTGGCCAGCGGGTTCTGCTTGGCCTCCAGATGGGCATCTGCTTTATGGTGCTGGTTTGCTGCGGACTGCTGACCCACTCCGTGCTCAATATTGTCCGCCGCAATCCGGGATTCAATCGTCGCGCTATGCTGACGGCGACCATTGGTTTGTCCAGAGCAGGTTACGACCCCGAGCGGGCACAAGCCTTCCTGACTGAGTTGCTCGACCGGCTTCGGCATGCGCCAGGAATCGCTGCCGTGTCCATCACCACCCATCTGCCTATGGGAGATAACGGCTCGAACAATACACGTGGGTTTAGTGTTCCCGGCTATGTCCCGTCGAAAGGCGAGGATATGGACGTGGTGACCGATTACGACGGACCGGATTTCTTCCACACTATGGGCATCGCCCTTCTGCGGGGCCGCGATTTCACAGTGGCCGACACCCCCAGTTCGCCTAAAGTGGCGGTGATTAACCAGGCGATGGCCCATCGGTACTGGCCCAAAGGCAATGTTCTGGGCAGCCGCTTTGCAGTAGACGGTGTCGAGCGGCAGGTTGTCGGCGTGGTCCCGAATTTCATGTACCAAAGTCCGGATGACACCGATCCCAGTCCCGTGGTCTTTCTGCCCTACCTGCAGGCACCGACGGGCTATGGCTATGCGATTTTGGCACTCCGATCGCGGACGACCGCGGATGCGGTGACAGGAGAACTGCGGCGGGCGGTGGCCGCACTGGATCGCGCGCTGCCGCTGGAAGACGTGCGAACTCTGGAGCAGGTTACGGACGGGCAGTACCAGGGCTACCGTGTTCCCGCGGAGTTGCTGGGTGTGTATGCCATCGCCAGCGTGATCGTCGCCATGATGGGACTCTATGCGGTCATGGCCTATTCGGTCATGGAACGGCGTCGCGAGTTTGCGCTCCGGATTGCTCTGGGTTCAACGCGTCAGAGCATCTTCAGTCTGGTGCTGCGTGGAAGCAGCGGCGTAGCAATACTGGGGGTCGTGACGGGCGGATTGGGCTCGGTGGCAGCTGTGCGCCTTCTCCGTTCCATGCTCGTTGGAGTCGGGCCGTTCGATCCGGCCAGCTACTTTGCGGCAGCAGCGCTGTTGCTGCTCACAGTATTTGCTTCAGGTCTTATCCCGGCCAGCCGCGCTGCCTCGGTAGATCCGATGCAGACGCTGCGATCGGAGTGAAGCGGAGGGTTGGAAATGAGAACGATCAGGCGATTTCTTGCACGAATCCGCAACTTCTCAACAAATCGCCGCGACCATGAGCGTCTGCGGGAAGAGATAGAGGCGCATATAGCGGATCAGACGGAGGAGTTCGTCCGCGCCGGAGTCTCCCCGGAGGAGGCTCACCGCCAGGCGCGCCTGAAATTCGGAGCCGTGGAAGCGGTGCGGGAACAGTATCACGCCGAGGAAGGATTGCCGTTTGCTGAGAACGTTCTCCAGGACACACGTTTTGCTCTGCGCCAACTCAGAAAGTCTCCCGGTCTTACATTCATAGCGGTGCTAACACTGGCCCTGGGCATCGGCGCCAACACCGCGATCTTCTCCCTTGTCAACGCGGTTCTGATCAGAAAGCTTCCTGTTGTCGATCCGAAGATGTTAGTTCGTCTCGGCGATCAGAACGACTGTTGTATTGGCTACGGAGTTCACGACAACGGCGATTATTCCGTCTTCTCAACAACCGCGTGGGAGCAGTTGAGAAAGAATGATCCCGATTTCGAGGAATTGGCTGCAATACAGTCCGGGTTTGAATCGCAGCCAATCATTGTGCGACATGGCGGGTCACAGACTTCAGCGCATTCGGCCATCGGCGAGTTTGTATCCGGCAACTATTTCCGCATGTTCGGCCTGAGTCCAGCGATGGGCAGACTGTTCTCCGATGCGGACGACAACGAAGGCGCCTCCCCGACGGCTGTAATGAGCTACGAAGCCTGGAAGGATTCCTACGCCGCAGATCCAGAGGTTGTGGGCAGCACAATTTATGTAAATTCCAGACCGGTGACGGTCATAGGCGTTGCACCTAAAGGCTTCTTCGGTGACCGCCTTTCGTCAACACCTCCAGATCTGTATCTGCCGATTGCATCGGCGCCTGCACTCGCGAACGCTTCCTACGTGCACGATCCGGCGGCGAACTGGCTTTATCTCATCGGACGGGTGAAACCCGGAGTGTCGCTTCCACAGTTGCAGGTGAAGCTGAGCGCACTCTTGCGTCAGATCCTGGCACCGATCCGCACCTTCTCGAGCGAGCCGGACCGGTCTCTGCTGTCGAAAGTGCACATTGTGCTCGCACCCGGCGGTGCGGGCATCCGCAGTATGGAGGAGCAATATTCGCTCGAGTTGCACCTGCTGATTGCGATTTCAGGGCTCGTGCTGCTGATCGCCTGCGCTAATGTTGCGAATCTGCTATTGGTCCGTGGCATGGGGCGCCGGGCAGAGCTATCCGTGCGCACAGCTCTCGGCGCAACACACTCCCGGTTGGTCCGGCAACTGCTGACGGAGAGCCTCGTTGTCGCATTGCTGGGGGGCCTGATGGGTATCGCCGTTGCCTATGGCGGCACACGAATTCTGCTCGCCCTGGCTTTTCCGGATGCCCGAGCTTTGCCTATTCACGCGAGTCCGTCTCCGGTGGTCCTGATCTTTGCTACTGCATTGTCCGTTGCGACCGGAATCCTGTTCGGGGTTGCTCCGGCGCTGATGGCTGCGCGCACCGAACCGATCGATGCACTGCGAACGGGTTCGCGCTCGGTAGCGGGCGGCGCGACGCTGTTGCAGCGCGGGTTGGTCGTGGCTCAAACCGCGCTTTCTCTGGTGCTTCTGGTGACGGCCGGTCTGTTCATCCAAAGTCTCAACCACTTGCAGAAGGTGAACCTCAATCTGGACGCCAGCAATCGCTATATCGTCCACATCGATCCACAGGCAGCAGGGTATCTGCCTTCCCAACTGGGCCCTCTCTATCAGTCGATTGAGCAGCGATTCGATGCGATTCCCGGCGTCGCGCATGTGGGGATTTCCACCTTTACCCCGATGGAACTCTGGAACGACAGTTGGACCGTCCAGATCCAGGGCCATCCGGACCTCCATGCCAATGCTTCGGACGTGAAGATCAATCCCGATTATTTCGCTTCGGTCGGAACGCGGCTGCTCTTCGGGCGTGGTATCAGCCCGCAGGATACGCCGGCCTCCACCACTGTGGCGGTCGTCAACCAGGCGTTCGTCAGAAAATTCTTCAAGCCTGGCGAGGATCCCATCGGGGACCACTTCGGGACAGGGCCCAGGCATGCCGGTGATTACGAGATCGTCGGAGTCGTCGAAAACACGGTCTACACCACGGTGCAGCACAAAGACCACCCGATGTATTTCCTGTCGCTTCTACAGCGACCGGTCACCGACAAAGGTCCGATTGATGAGGATTACGATCTTTACGCGAGAACCATTGTTCTCGAAACCGACCATCCAATCACCAACCTTGAGTCCCTGACGCGGCAGACGCTTGCTTCCATCAACCCCAATCTCGCGGTCGTGAAATTCGAGAGCTTCGACAGGCAGATTGCCGATCAGTTCGGGGATGATCGAACCATCGCTGAGCTCACGACATTTTTCGGAGCGCTCGCGCTGCTGCTGGCAATGACTGGCTTGTATGGAGTCACCGCCTACTCCGTGTCCCGCCGCACGAACGAAATTGGCATTCGCATGGCTCTGGGCGCAGAGCGCCTGCATGTCCTGGCGATCGTCGTTCGAGGAGCTTTCAAGCAGATGCTTTTCGGCATCGCGATCGGGCTGATTTGTGCGGTCCTGTGTGTCCGCTTTGTGGAGGCGATCCTTTACCAGGTAAAGGGCGTGAATCTGACTGTGGTGCTGGCCGCAATCCTTCCACTGATGCTGGGCACGTGCATTGCCGCGTTGGTTCCAGCGCGGCGCGCCGCTTCGATTGACCCGATGCGAGCCCTGCGCGTCGAATAACGCTGAGGCCGCCCGAAGGCCAGAAACAAAATTTCAATGTCTCCTTCGTGACGGTTCAGTGGATCTCCTTCACCTTCTCCGGCACCTTGCGGAAGACCTGTTTATAGACATCGTGAGCCAAATCTATTGACTCCTCGATCGCTTGTCACGTGGGCACCACCCGAACATTCATTTGTCGTTCCCGGGCGAGACGAATTCCAGCAATCAGGTAGGCTCCCAGATAGATCATTCCGCGATTGATCCGGGGCAGGTGTGCGTCCGGGTCGAACATCAGACAGCCCCCGCGCGCTTGTGGCGATTAACCAGCTGATCGACACGTCCGAGGAACACCTCTGAGGGCAGATAACGGCGCTTTTCGCCGCACAGCGGGCATTCGACTGAGATCGATTGGAACGGGAATTCCGCGACGCCGGTCGGGACGTCCCGGCGGCATTTCTTGCAGGCGACGACAAACGTCTTGCGTGCTGACGGTCCCTGGAACATGGGAACAGAATAGGAGAATAGAAAGCGAACGTCTAGAGACGGGGTAGGTTGCTCCCATTCCAGCCGCCGGGAAATCTGACCGATGATCCGGCAGACGTCCAGCCATCTCCTCACGCTGCATATCATCCGCAAGGTAATGATTCGAAGTGCTTTGGAGGCGTCGCTTCGAAGTCGCAGGTGAGAGATGGCGCGGCAATCCGGGTTGTGAATTTCACTTGGAAAACCGGGCAAAACAGGGCAGCTCCGAGGCTCTTCAAGCCGCTTCATCGCCTTCTTCGACCTCGCCCTCGGCGTACGATTCACGGAGGATCTCTTCGTCCTCATCGCTCTCAGGTTCACCGGAAGACGGCCGTGGGGCCTCGGGTTCACGAGCGCCTGCGGGCTCGGGCGTGGCATCGAACAGGTTGGCTGCTCTTGGAGGCTCGGCTCTCGCCGGCAAAGGTGCTTCCGGCGCCACTGCCGGCTTGCTGGAATTCCCCGCAAGGTCCTTCCTCGTTGCCTGGCTTCCGGATTTCTTCCGCGCTTCGGCGCGGGCGGCCTTCGAAGCTTCCTCCATCTGTGCTTTGGCTCGTTCGAGTGAGTTCTTCAGTTCCAAGTGGCTGGAGACGAAATGGAGCAGAGTCTCGGGAAGCTCTCTGTCGAGATCTTCGACTGTGCCTGTGACACTTACCGGCGTAGTCAGTGCATCATTTTCAACGTCGGTGGTTTTCTTCGGAATGACGTTTACTCGAAACTGATCGTCATCCACGTGGCTGACTGTGAGCAGGACAGCGCGATGCCGCACGAGCGGCGCAAGTTCTTTGAACATGGGAATGATTCCTTCAGGATGGAGTTGGAATTGTGCTGGAGAACGAACAACTTCTAAGCTGATTCCGCGCGCTCGTCTTCAGTCAGCAAATGCTGATCGCAAACGATAAGATGACCTCTGAGTCCATTGGCGATTGGCATCAGTTAGTATCTTCGACGTGTGTGGGTGTCTCCGTTTGTCGGCACACCGCTACAATGGTCGATGTCGATGACCTTTCATCGAACCTCAAATGCGAGTCCTGCTGATTGGCGGAAATGGCTTCCTCGGCTCACGAGTCACCCGCAATCTGCGTGCGGAAGGTCATTCCGTAGCCGTTCTTCATCGGAGTGCGGACGCGCATCCGGATGATGGTGTCGTTCGAATTCAGGGCGACCGGAATCGCCTTTCGGATAGCCTTGAACAGCTCCGGCGATTTTCACCGCAGGTCATCATCGACCTGATCCTGAGCTCCGGAGAGCAGGCGCGTAAGCTCATGAACACTGTGCGCGGAATTGCGCAGCGCGTGGTCGCTATCAGCAGCATGGATGTGTACCGCGCGTGGGGCATAGTACACCAGAGCGAGCCGGGGCCCCCGGAGCCATTACCACTCACGGAAGATTCCCCGGTCCGAGCCAATCGACGGCTCTACACGCCGGAAACGATCAAAAGGATGCAGAGCATCTTCAGTTGGCTGGATGAGAGCTACGACAAGATCGCTGTCGAAGAGGCTGTCCTGAACATCTCCGACGTGGCGGGAACCGTTCTCCGGCTGCCCATGGTGTATGGCCCCGGTGATCCTCTTCATCGCTTGTTCCCTCTGTTGAAGCGTTTCGCCGATGGAAGATCTTTCATACTTGTTGCCGACGATCTGGCAGCTTGGCGAGGGCCGCGGGGATATATAGAAAATGTTGCGCACGCAATCGCTCTGGCGGCAACCTTGGAGCACGCGGCTGGACGTATTTACAACGTCTGCGACGAACCCGTCTCGTCCGAGTTGGCGTGGCAAAAGCGGATCGCCGCGCAGACGGAGTGGCAGGGAGAATTTGTTGTGTTACCCCGGGAGCGAACCCCAAAACATCTGCTGCAGCCCGGCAATGCCGCGCAACATGTCGTCGTCAGTTCGGAACGTATTCGAGCGGAACTAAGCTACAAGGAACCGGTCGATCCGGACGAAGCTCTGCGTCGAACGATAGCCTGGGAACAGAGCAATCCGCCTGCGGTGATTGAATTGCGGCAGTTCGATTACGAAGCGGAGGATGAGGCTCTCGATAGTCGAGCCTGAGTATGTGTCACGGGTGAATCACCTGCACCTCTCGAAGGTTTCGCCGTCTGTCTCTATTGGTGCCTTCAGTGGGCTTTCCTATTACCCGATCAGCGAGCCTTCCCCCTTCTCCTTGTCATCCTCCATAGATCGGGGTCCACCGGCAGGCTGGATATTTGTCCGGTTCCAGCATTAAAGAATCCGCCATGATGGCAAAGCCTGCCGTAGCGGAAGAGTCTTGCCAGCATGGCCATGGCGCTCGCCGCGAGAGTCTGATTGATGAAAGGTTCCTGCCGTTCGAGCGCCTCGACCGCTGAGCAACTCGGCAGAGGGTCCTCGCCGGCCGTGGCGTCGGCAATCTCCGGGTAGAGCTCACTGACTGTTCGCAGGCGTTCTGCCTTGCGCCGGTTCCGGCCGTTGAGCGGCTGGCCAAGGACGTACTGCCCGGTTGAGGCGTTGTTGCCGAGATCGAGCCAATATGTGACGTAGCTCGACTTCTTACACACGCATCGGTCGATTACACCGCGCGCAGCGCGCGTGTCGACGCACCCGATCACGAGATCCGGATTCCGGTCATGATTCGACCGGAGCGTCGCCTCATCGAAACTCACCGGCTGAGCATTCCACTTCGTTCCCCAGAAGAGATTGATGCGGTTGATGAGGACCGTCGCCTTGTTCTGGCCCACATCCGACCAGGAGAACGGCTGCCGGACGCAGTTGGTTTCGGAAACCGTGTCGCCGTCCATGAGCGTGACTTCGAGGCCATAAGCATGTCCCCATGCCCGCATCGCCTGGTGGAGATACGGCAAGCCCATCACGATGGCGCTGCCCGTGCCACCGGCGCCGACCACGAGAATTCGCACGGGCCGACGACCGAGGAGACCGGACGGAAGGAGATGTTCGCTGCGCATCGGCCGCTACCTCCCGTGGATGAATTGAGCGAGGGTCTGCGGCAGCCGAATCAGGGCCTCGGCCGGGAACGGTCGCCGCCTGCCTCGAAGCTCGGTCCACAGAACATCATGGCCACCTTTGTGGCACGTAACTCTTCCCACATTCGCGTGGGTGAACGCACTCTCGTAGAACCCCTGCTCCCAGCCTGCAATCGAGCCGGCAGAAGCACTCTCCGGACTTCGCATGGTTCCCAGGCAGACGCGGCCGTCATCCGAGAGGTTCCAGAACGGAGCGACCGCAAGCGTGGTTTCGGCGTTTGGCCGCTTGTTGTCGCAAAGCGCACGAATCTTCAGATCTCCCTGCGCCACCCTCCACACCAGCGCTGGCTGCGGAAATGTTTTTCCATTGAGTTGCTGTGCTTTCCCCTCGGCATTCTCGAAGAACATGCGGCGCACACGTCGCCGTGTCCACCAGACGATCATGCGGTCCGTCTTCGCCAGAATATTTTCCGGTAGCATCTCGGCTACAGCGCCACCGGACAGCGACTCCGCCAGGTCTTCGACGAATGCGGTCGTCAATGGCTGGGCCGGTCCAAGCACAGGCGGGCCCTGCTTCTGAGCCGTCACCGCGTGCCACGTGATGAAGCTGCGCCGGTTCTCGCGGTAAATGAGCAGAGCGTCACGCAGCTCGAAGCGATGCATCTCCCCGATCGACACCTCGACTTTCATCGCTCGCCTCCCACACCTGTTACGAAGCGCTCAACATAAGACAGAGCGTTTAGTCCAACGGGCGCTATGTTGAGGTGAAGATTATGTTGCGCAGAGAGCGCTCAAGTGCTCGGCAGGCCAGTCCCTGAGGCACGAAAGCAACATAACCAGAATCGTGTTCGCAATACCGGTGTCGCCGGGTCCTTCGGCAGGAGGCCGCCTCAACAAGCCATCTGATGAGCGTGGCCGCCTCTTTGAGCAAGTTCGATGAGCTACTTGGCATGTTGGCGATAATGGACCGCTCCGCGCGTCTCAGGGCGAATCTCCGCCGCGTGTTGAAACCGTGGTTTGACAGCAGCTCTGGGTGCGGCAGTATACTCGATCATCGATATATCGACTATCGAGCACACTATGCCAAAACGAAAGCTTGACCCTCTGCCCTCGGCCGCGTTTCAGATTCTGCTTTCGCTCGCCGATGAAGATCTCCACGGTTACGGCATTATGCGGAAAGTGCAGGAACAAACCAGCGGCCGCATGAGGCTCGGGCCCGGAACGCTGTACAGTTCGATCCAGGCGTTGCTGGAAGATGGCCTGATTGAAGAACTGATTCGGAGCAAGTCTGCTAAGGGCGGCGAAGAACGGCGCCGTTTTTATCGCATCACTTCGACCGGTCGAAAGCTGGCACGCTCTGAAGCTGAGAGGCTGGCCGACCTGCTTCGCGTAGCACGAGCCAGGAAGCTTCTCGGAGGCGAATATGTCTGAGCGGATATACTCCTGCCTCCTGCGTCTCTACCCGGCTTCGTTTCGCGAGGCTTACCGCGATGCTGCGATGGAGGTCTTCCGCGAACGCCTGAGAGATGAACGAGGGTTCTGGCCGCGGGTGCAGCTCTGGCTCGATCTGCTCTGCGATCTTGTGTTGTCAGTTCCGCGAACGCGCCGCTGCAGCCGGCGAACGCTCGTCCACGCATCGGCACAGAAACTTTGTGGGGTTCCTTCGTTCTATGTCCTGGAAGACGACCCGCTGCGACCGGGCGCAATCCTTTTCGGATGCGTTCTGGCTTTAGCAGGGCTGAGCGGATTGTCCGTTCTGATCGGCCGTACTGACTCATACAGGTCGTTGCTTGCAGGGAAACACAGTGCTGTCGCATCGCGCCGATTGAATTCTTTTTTGCCGGTCAGGTCCCCCCGGCTCGGCTCCGGCGACGCCCCGGGTCAGGCTCTCGTGCCCGGCGTTCCAGGAGAACCCAACCCTCGCTCAAAGCCGCGGCTGATAGAGGCGGTCTTCCTGGTCCCGGCTGTGGAAACGAAGCTTGACGCTGCGGAACGCGACCGCGTCGTCGAGGCGGCCGCAACCAGTCTCAAAGAGCACTACTTCGATCGCGGCGCCGCGCAGAGGATGGCGGAGGCCCTGCTTTCCCATGAGAAGAATGGCGACTACAACGCCACCACAGACGGCCCCGCCTTCGCGAACCTGCTGACGAAACAGATACGAGAGGTAAGCCAGGACCCGCACCTGATGGTCGCCTGGAGCGCGGAGCCATTTCCGGCCGGTCCGCCGGCACCTCCACCCGGAGCCATTGAGCGCTACCATGAAGCGCTGCGGCAGAACAACTGCACGTTCGAGAAGACAGAGATATTGCCAAACAACATCGGCTATCTCAAACTCAACTCGTTTCCCGACACTTCCGTCTGTGAATCAACGGCGGTCACCGCGATGGCGCGTTTGAATAACGTGGATGCGATCATTTTCGATCTGCGCGATAACGGGGGCGGCTACCCCCAGATGGTCTCCCTCCTCGCGTCTTATCTCTTCAATCACCCGGTTGACTGGTACGACCCGCGAAGCGATACGGCCGAGCCACCCCGGACGCATTCCCCCGTTCCCGGGAGCCGATTGGCCGACAAACCGGTCTACGTGCTGACCTCGGGAAGAACGATTTCCGGCGCCGAGCAGTTCTGTTACAACCTGAAAATGCTGAAGCGCGCAACGCTGATCGGCGAGACAACGCACGGCAGTGCGCATATCGGCACCTTCTTCCGTCTCGACGATCATTTCGGGATGGGTATCCCGGAGACGAAGCCGGTCAACCCGTATGGAAGACCGGATTGGGAAGGCACAGGCGTTGAACCGGATGTGAAGGTCAGCGCCGCAGATGCACTGGAGACAGCGGAGAAGCTGGCGCAAAGCAAAACACCTCGATAGGAGCCACTGGCTTTGCCTGGCGCCTCCTCACGATACAGAGTGATGGTCCGGAAGTGCCAAGTGTCGCCACCGGCACTTTGGCTGTGTTGCGGGGGCCATCACTGACGTCAATGACCACCGCTCTTCGCACCAATCGCGCGACATGATCTTCACCTCAACATAACGCATGGATCTCCTCGATAAGCTCGCAGAGCTCCCGATTGAGGCGCACAAACCGCTCGACCGCGCGCATGGCAGCGGAGCACTGTTCCGCACTGTCGAGCGTGAATACCGCACAGAAGGAGGGTTCCGCCGAGCCTTCCAGCATGTGCTGACTCTCTTCGTCGAAACAGGCCGCTACGGCGTCATGCTCCTCGAAGACGATCAGGAGCGCGGGTAGCGGCGGTCCGTCGTAGTACCCGTCGTGGTCCACCGGCTCAAACGATCTAGCTCGGGCCCTGGCGAGCTTGGCAATCGTCTCGACGTGCACGATCCAGTTCCGGTATCGTCCGTTGCGGTGACGCCAGAGCAACCGCCGGTAATCGAGTCGCCAGTGCTCCGATGCGTGTTTGAGACTCCTGCGGATGCACTCGGGCAAAGCCTTCTCTACCTCGGGAAACTCATACTGATCTCGATTGGCTGGGTCGTCCTCCTGGGCATACTCGATCAGGTTTTCTTCATAGGCTTGCGCATCGCTGTGGTCGTAGATCCGCATCACGCGATAAAGGGATCGAATCAGTGTCCAGTAGAAGGCCGCGCCCAACCCTTCCTCTTCTGATTCGAGAACCCGCAACGCCGGCCCGATCTTCAGAAAGCCGCATCCGCTGCAGTCAATGGTGATGGCCAGCCGTCCCGTGCTCAGGCTGGCGCTGTCTGCGCCCACCACATCCGTGACTTCGAGGTGATATTCGACGTTGCGTTCGAGCAGCTCAATGGTGTTCGCGCCGATCCGATTCACAATGGAACGTCGGGCAAAGACAAGTGGGTCCTCGCCGCACTCGGTCCACAACTCCGGTGTGGCCAGCCCTATGCGGACCAGAGCCGCGCACAGCTCGAAAAGCATCTCGCCGTTGACTTCGTGACTGTAGGTGACAGGCTGCCCATCGAGCGCTGGCAATGCCTGGGCGAAGGCCGGGGCCAGCGTCTCTACTGGAGCGGTGGCAGGATTTCCGACGGCGCCGGCAGGGGATGCGCGTCGTGCGCGTGATATCGGGCGAGCGCGCCGACCAGCGCGTCGGCTAATTCGAGGGATTCTTTGCATCGGAGGTGCCTCACCAGAAGCTCATTCTGTCGATTCGGAGGAGCCGCGGCCCTGGCCTTGAAGTCGGCGATCAGTTCCTCCGGGTTCATTCGCCGCCTCTGCACGGTTATCCCTTCGAACCGATAGCCCGGTTGAACGTATACCGAAAAACGCTGCCTGTGTCTTCCGGCCCGTCGAGTGTCGCGGTCGCGATCTCTGGCCAGGTTGGGGTCAGCAACTCGCGCACCTGCTCGACGGACAGATTCGGCGAGGGATCGGGGATGCGGGTTCCGTTGTAGAAGAACTCCCGCTGGAGGGCTTCCACTTTCAAAGTGCTCATAAATGGCTTCTCCTTGGTTGCTGGGGATGGGTGAGACGTGGGATTTGGGTAAGAAATCTGATTCAATAGATAGGAAGCATCGAATCTGAAAGGACCGAGATGGGACTGAACGAGATAGTTGCGGCGCTCGACGATGAGATCAGCCGTCTGCAGAAAGTGCGGGAATTACTTGCAGGAACGAATGGCAAAGTTGCCCGGTCGTCCGCGTCCTTCGCTTTTGGCACGAATCAGGCAAAGGCGCCTCGCAAGCGCCGTCAACTAAGCGCCGAGGCACGGGCACGTATCTCGGCCGCGCAGAAAAAGCGCTGGGCCGCCCAGAAGAAGGCCGCGAAGTAGCATCGGTCAAACCAAATGTAGGCCGCTCGCAATGCGGTCTTCATTCATGATTCGCGGTTCCGCGCTCACGCATCCCGGCAATGGGATCCCATGCCTCTCCGTAAGCGATCGAAATCAAGCGAAATCGAGAAATGAGACGGTTCGCCGAGAGCGATCCCAACTCCCATCTTGACAATCCGATGGTCGGATGCCTACCATCATCGCCAGATCGAGTGTCGAATCTCTTCTATGGCGAAACAGACACAGCAAGGCGGTGCAGTTCTTCAGGGCACGCTCGACATGCTCATCCTCCGGACCCTTCTCTACGGTCCCGCTCATGGCCACCAGATCGGGAAGCACATTCAGCGAACTACGAACGACTTTCTGCAGATGCAACACGGGTCACTCTATCCGGCGCTGCATCGGCTTGAGCAAAAAGGATGGGTCGTTTCCAAATGGGAGACTGCTCCTGACCGTAATCGGGAATTCAAATACTACCGGCTGACCGAAAAAGGCCGAAAACAGCTCGTCGTCGAAGAATCGCAGTGGAGGCAGATGGCCGAAGCTGTGGCGCGCGTGATGTGGCCCGCGGCCGAGGAGAGCTGAAATGCAATGGTGGCAAATCAGAAAGCGGGATGAGGATCTGGATCGGGAACTTCATTCCGATCTTGAACTCGAAGAAGAAGAGCAGCGTGAGCGCGGCGCCTCCCCGGAAGAAGCCCGTTACCGTGCCCGGCGCTCTTTCGGTAATACGGCATTGATCCGTGAGCACACCCACGAATCCTGGGGATGGGCAAAACACGAACGGCTTGCCCAGGATATTCGATACAGCCTGCGACAACTGCGCAGATCTCCGGGGTTCACCGTCGCCTCCATCCTGATCCTCGCCCTGGGCATTGGCGCGGTCACGGCGGTTTTCAGTCTTGTGGATGCGGCGCTTCTGAAGATGCTGCCGGTGCGCGATCCGGAACAACTGGTCCAATTCAAGACCATTGCGCCGGAAGCGCCGGTGGACGATGTCTTCTCGTACCCTACGTTCCAGGCACTGAAGAGCCAGCACCAGGTGCTGGCTGGCGCACTGGCGTTTCGCAGGCTGCACGATATCGATGTCGAAGTGGAGGGCCGCGGCGGGCTCGCCGAAGGCCAGCTCGTCTCTGGCAATTACTTCGACCTGCTGGGGGTGAAGGCCGTCGTCGGCCGCACCCTGCTGCCTGTCGACGATGTGCCGGCGAGTCCGAATAACGTAGCCGTGATCAGCTACGGCTACTGGCGTTCACGGTTTGGGCTCGATCCCGGCGTCATCGGCATGCACGTGCTGCTGAACAATGCTCCCTTCACCATCGTCGGCGTCACCGCGCCGGAGTTCTATGGTCTGCAGCCCGGCGAGAAGATGGCGATCTCTGTTCCGCTGTCGACCATTGCGTCTGTCAATCCTGCTTTTGCAGCCGCCGGCGGTCCCGCGGATGCCCTGAAGTCGGCCTTTCGCAACTGGCTGTATGTGATCGGCCGTATGCAGCCGGGGGTTTCGCGCGAGCAGGCGGCGTCCGGCCTGGAGCCGATCTTCGCAGCGTCGATGCGTGAAGCGGCAGACGCGATTGCCGGGCTGCCTTTTGCTTCGCCCGCCATTCGCCAGTCGATTCTCAGCTCGCGCCTGCGCATCGAACCCGGGAGCCAGGGCCTGGCCTCGCTGCGCCGCGAGTTCTCAAAACCGCTCTGGATCGTGATGGCGATCGTCGGCCTGCTGCTTCTGATTACCTGTGCTAACGTGGCCAACCTGCTGCTGGCGCGCGCCAGCGCACGCGAGAAAGAGATTGCCGTGCGGCTCGCGCTCGGGGCCGGTAGAGCCCGCCTGATGCGGCAGTTGCTCACCGAAAGCCTCCTGCTGGGTCTGGGGGGCGGAGCGCTCGGCATCATTCTTGCCTGGTGGGGCAGCCACTCGCTGCTGGCGTTCCTGACCCGCAGCCGCAACCCCGTCTCGCTCAGCGTTCATCCCGATTTCACGCTGCTCGGCTTTGCGCTTGGCGTCTCTCTCGCGACCGCTCTGATCTTTGGCACCATTCCTGCCTGGCGTGCCACCCATGCAGATTCTTCCTCCGGCTTGGCGGCCCACGCGCGGACGTCGCCCGGTACCGGTCTGCGGAACCGGTTGGGGCAATCGATTGTTGTTCTCCAGATCGCCACCTCGCTCGTTCTGGTCGTCGGCGCTGGACTGCTCACGCGCACGCTTGTCAATCTCCGGGATTTCTATCCTGGGTTCAATCAGGACAATGTGCTGCTGTTCTCAGTGAATGCCTGGGCCATCGGCTATCAGGATGCCCAACTGGATCCGCTTTATGAGCGACTCCTCGACCGGCTGCGGAGTCTTCCCGGCGTTCGTCTGGCGTCCCTGTCGGTGCATCAGCCGCTCAGCACGAACGTCAGCAGCACCGCGATCAAGGTGCAGGGTCCGGCGGCGCGTCCGGCTGACGATCTAACGTCGGTGAACATCGAGCCAGTCGGACCCGACTACTTTCAGACCCTGGAGATCCCCCTTCTGCGCGGGCGCGATATCTCCTGGCGGGATCGCGAGGGGGAGCTGAAGGTCGCGGTGGTGAACGAGAGCATGGCCCGGCATTATTTTGGCGACGCCGACCCAATTGGGCGACGGATCGCCATCCCCGGGTATCGCGGCGACGACAGCTGGCTCGAGATTGTCGGGGAATCGCGGGACATCAAGGTGCACGATCTGCGCGAATCGACCACTCTGATGCTCTATATGCCCATGTTCCAGGCTCCGGAAGGGGGTGCGACCTTCGAGGTAAGAACCGTCATGGATCCTGCAGCGGTGCAGACCGATGTTCTGGAGACCGTCCGGTCCATCGACCCGCGACTGCCGGTGTATTCGGTACGTAGCCTCGATGGCCAGGTGAATGACTCTCTCGTGCAGGAGCGGCTGGTTGCGTCTCTGTCGGAGATCTTCGGTCTGCTCGCGCTGGTCCTCACCTGCGTGGGGCTCTACGGTCTGATGGCGTATACCATCAGCCGCAGGACGGGCGAGATCGGAATTCGCATGGCGCTTGGCGCGGAACGTGGCCGGATTGCGCGAATGGTTCTGCGCGAAACCTTCCTGCTGGTAGCCTGCGGGATCGCCGTTGGACTGCCCGCGGCGGCCTTGACAGCGCGATGGATTGCGAGCCAGTTGTTTGGGCTGAAGCCATGGGATCCGATCACGCTTCTGGGCGCATGCGCGGCGATGGGCGCCGTAGCAGCGGCAGCCAGTTATTTGCCTGCACGCCGAGCCGCATCGATCGATCCGATGAGGGCGTTGCGAACGGAATGAAACGGGAGATCTGGTTCGCGCGAAATTCGAACCAGAGCCGAGGGAAGGCAAAAATGCGCTGGTGGCAGATCAGGAAACGCGATGCGGACCTGGAACGCGAGCTGCGCACTGATCTGGAACTGGAAGAAGAGGAACAGCGGGAACGCGGCGTTCCGCAAGAGGAAGCCGCCTACGCCGCACGACGCGCTTTCGGCAACGCAGCTCTTATCAGGGATCAGACGCATGAAGCCTGGGGTCAGGCTCCAGTCGAGCGTCTGCTGCAGGACCTGCGGTACGCGTTGCGGCAGTTGCGAAGATCGCCTGGTTTTGCATCTGTGTGCCTCATTACGCTGGCACTCGGCATCGGCGCGAACACCGCCATGTTCAGCGTCGTGCAAGGGGTGATTCTCTCGCCCCTGCCGTTTCCACAGGCCAATCGCCTGGTGTTCCTCTGGGAAAAGCGGCCCGGCGTTCCCCAACTCGATGTTTCGTACCCAAACTTCGAGGATTGGGCACGCACTGCGCGGTCATTCGATTCCATGTCCACGCTCGTATTTCACAACTTCGATCTCACCTCTCCCGGGCGAGCCGAGCACCTCATGGGCATCAGGGCGTCCTCAGGCCTTTTGAGGACCCTGGGCGTTAGGCCGGGAGTCGGCCAGGATTTTGCAGCATCGGAGGACCAGGCGAACGGGCCGCCTGATGCGCTGATCAGCGATCGCCTCTGGAGAGAGCGGTTTGGGTCAGACTGGCATGTGGTTGGGCGATCCGTCGACCTGGATGGGAAGAGCTACACCGTCATCGGTGTGCTGCCGGCTGACTTCCATTTCCTGGCCGATGCGGACGTCATCACGCCTCTGCGTCCCGACCTGCCCGCTATCCTGAGCGACCGTTCCGTGGAGGCATTGGCCGTGGTGGCGCGCCTCCATTCGGACGTAACAATCCGTGGGGCTGAGGCCGCAATGAACGTGATTCAGCAGGAGCTCGACCGCCAGTATCCCAATGCCAATCGCGGGATCGGCGTGACGGCAACTTCGCTGATGCAGGAAGTCGTCGGCGACGTGAAGGGGACGATCCTGTTGCTGTTTGGAGCGGTTGGCCTGGTGTTGCTAATTACGTGCGCCAATCTTGCGAACCTGCTGCTGGCACGCTCCACTGCGCGCACCCGCGAATTTGGCGTTCGCGCGGCGCTTGGCGCCAGCCGCGGACGAATGGTGCGGCAGTTGCTGACCGAAAGCGTTGTGCTGTCGCTCGCGGGTGGAGCATTAGGTGTCGCGCTCGCCGGCTTCGGGTTGCGCGTGCTGCTGGCGGCGCTGCCGCAAACTCTGCCGCGCGCTGGAAACATCGGTCTTCACCTTCCGGTCCTCCTGTTCACGGCAGTGGCTTCGATTGCTGTCGGGATTCTCTTTGGGCTGGCTCCAGCACTTCGTTGCGCGAGCTCTAATGTACAGGTCGCCCTGCAGAAAGCTTCGCGGCGAACCACAACCGGCCGGCATCGTCTGCTCGGCCGCCTCGTCGTGGTGCAGTTCGCGCTCACTCTCGTCTTAATGTCGGGCGCAGGACTGCTCCTGCGCAGCATCCACAATCTATGGAATGTGAATCCCGGCTTCAACATGCGGCACGTGATTTCATTCCGAGTTGGTTGGTCCCCTTCATTGACGACTACACCAGCCCGAACGCGCGCGGCCTGGCAACAATTGATTGCGCGCATGGATGAGCTGCCAGGAGTGGAAGCAGCCGATCTCACCAACATCGTTCCGCTCTCCGGCGGTGACAATGGGGGTCCCTTCTGGATCGGCGCGAGGCAGCCGGCCTCACTGCAGGAAGCGCCTCACGCGCTCTACTTCTGGACCGGCCCCGACTATCTGAAGACGATGGGGATTCCCCTCCTGCAGGGCAGATTCTTCACCCCCGACGATCAAATCAGCTCCGGCAAAGTCGTCGTTATCGACAGCGTGCTCGCGCATTCCTTCTTTCCTGGTCAGAATCCGGTTGGGCAGACGCTTACCGTCGCACATTGGGGAGCGGCCCGCATCGTCGGTGTAGTCGGGCACGTGCGCAACTGGGGACTGGACGATCCTGGGACCTACCTTCCGCAGCAGATTTACATCCCCGCGTACCAACTGCCGGATTCCATGGTCACCGGCTTCTTCCGCACTCTTACCGTGATTGTTCGCTCAACGATTCCCCCTGCAGACTTAATGCCTGCCCTTCGGAAAGTCGTCTACGCGTCTGCGCCCGATCAACCGGTTTATGACGTCATGACGATCGGTGAGGTCGTATCTGAGTCGATGGCCTCACGAAACATTGCCATTTTGCTTCTCGGCGTCTTCGCTGGGCTGGCATTGCTGCTTTCCTCGGTCGGCATCTATGGGGTCGTATCTTATTCGGTCATGCGACGTACGCAGGAGATTGGGATCCGCATGGCTCTTGGCGCGGACAGGAGCCGGGTCTTCCGCATGATTGTCGGCCAGGGAATTGGCATGGCTGGCGCAGGATTGGGCCTCGGCATTCTGGTAGCGATTGCACTCGTGCACCTACTGCCGAGTTTCTCTCATCTGCTGTACGGGGTGGGCCGAAGCGATCCGCTCACCCTGTTTTGCGTTTCTGCGGGATTGCTGCTCGTCGCCGTGCCTGCTTGTTTTATTCCGGCGTCCCGCGCCGTGCGTACCGACCCGATGCGGGCGTTGCGAACTGAATGATCAGAAGCGATCGAACCCCAACAGCGGCTGATTCGGAGAGATCGATCATGCGATGGTGGCAAATCAGAAAGCGGGATGCGGACCTGGAGCGCGAGTTGCGTTCCGACCTGGAACTCGAAGAGGAGGAACAACTTGAACGCGGCCTACCATCGAAAGAAGCTCGCTTCGCAGCGCGGCGAGCTCTGGGCAACACCGCACTAATCAAGGAACAGACACACGAGGCATGGGGTTCGGCTCCACTCGAGCATCTGTGGCAGGACATTCGCTTCGGAACCAGATCGCTGCTGAAATCCAGGCGCTTTACCGTTGCGGCGGTGCTCACGCTGGCGCTGGGGATTGGCGCCAACACTGCTATGTTCAGCGTCGTCCGCTCCGTCTTGCTGAAGCCTTGGCCGTTTCCCAACCCTGGGCGCCTTGTCGTTGTTCACCAGCGCCAGGCAAATGGAAACGCCAATCTCTTTTCCACTCAGGATTTTCTGGACTGGCAGGAGCAGGGCGGATTACTCGCCCGGATGGGAGCGCACGTTTCGTGGCGGTTCAATCTCAGTAGCACGGGCGCCCAGCCCGAACGCGTGTCCGGCGGTGAGGTCTCATCGGACCTGTTGTCCGTTCTTGGCGTGCATCCCCTGCTGGGGCGCGTCCTTTCCACCAAGGATGATCTGCCCGGAGCCGGCAACTTCGTTCTTCTGAGCGCCGCTTTATGGAAGGACCGCTATAACGCCGATCGCGGGGTCGTCGGCAAGTCCATTCAGCTCGATGGAGCGCCCTATACCGTGGTCGGTGTGATGCCGCCCGGCTTCAATGGCTTCGACGGCAAGGAATTGCTGTGGACGCCGCTTCAGCTTCGCCGTAACAGCGGGATCGGCTCGTCGCCGAACGTCCATTGGCTCAGTGGCTGGATCCGTCTTCCGGATGGAGTAAGCCTGAAGCAGGCGCGCAGCGAACTCGATGCGGTCGCGGCTCGCCTCCATCGGGCAGACCCGGCCGGCGACGTTGGTTTTGGCGTCTATCTCCAGACCCTGAACGATGCCTTTACCAGCGACGTGCGCCCCGCCCTGCTGATGCTGATGGGCTGCGTCGGTTTTGTGCTGCTGATTGCCTGCGCGAATGTCGCCAATCTGCTGCTAGCCCGCGGCGCCGGGCGGCGTCGTGAGATGGCGGTTCGCACCGCGCTGGGCGCATCGCCATTGCGCGTCGTTCGCCAGTTGCTCACGGAGAGCGTGCTTTTGGCGAGTGCGGGCGGCGCGGCTGGTGTTGGGGCCGCATTTCTTCTCTTGCGAGGAATGCTTGCCATCCATCCCCCGCAGGTTCCACGCATCGACCAAACTGGAATCGATGCAACAGTCCTGCTGTATTCGCTCTTGCTTTCCGTGGTGGTCGGCATTCTATTCGGACTTGCGCCGGCCATCGACGCCGCCCGCGTCGACGTGAATGCCGGTTTGCGCGAACGCGGCAGCTCAACCGGACGTGGATTCAGCCGCCAGCGCTCTGTCCTCGTCATCGTCGAAACCGCGCTGGCCTGCATGTTGCTCATCAGCGCCGGACTCGCGCTCAGAAGCCTCTGGTCTCTCAGGAACGTGGACCTTGGCTTCATTCCCAGGAACCTGCTTACCTTCCGCATCGCCGCCCCTTCCCAGTTGAAGGGTACGCGGCTTTCGGATTTCTACCAGCAGATCGTTGAGCGCATTCGCGCTGTGCCGGGAGTGCAACGGGCGGCCGTGGCCCGCGATCTTCCGCTCAGCGGCACCGACCCTTCCATGCCCATCCAGACCGAAGGGAAAACGCCGGCGCCAGTTCAGGGAGAGATTGTCACACGGTATCGAGCGGTGGGCGATGACTATTTCCGCACCCTCGAAATCCCACTGCTCCAGGGGCGCGCCTTCAATGAGCTCGATACGGCAAGCTCGCCTGCGGTCGCCGTCGTGAGCGAGAGCCTTGCCCGAGAATACTGGCCCGGCGAGAGTGCGATCGGCAAACGAATCAAGCCAAAGCTCGCAGGCAGCTCGTGGTGTACCGTGGTTGGCGTCACGGCCGATGTTCGGCACTGGGGAACGGACGTTGTTGTCGAGCCGACTGCTTATTATCCATTTACCCAGATTCCCGACAGCATTCGGTCCTTGCTTGAGGCGAACATGAGCATCGCAGTCCGTAGCAGCCTGGCTCAGAGCGATCTTCTCCACTCGATCAAGGCTGCGGTTGCGGAGGTCAATCAAAACGTACCTGTCTACGATCTCAAGAGCATGGACACAATGCTTGCCGATTCCGGGTCCCTGCGCAATTTTGACCTCACCCTGCTGATTGCGTTCTCCGTCCTGGCTCTAAGTCTGGCCGCGATGGGAGTCTATGCAGTGATGGCATATTCCGTCTCGCAGCGGACACAGGAGATCGGCGTCCGCATTGCGCTTGGCGCACACTCGCGCGATATTCTGCGCCTCGTCCTCAGGCAGGGCGCCAGGCTCGCGGTAGCGGGGTCCATTATCGGAGTCATTGGAGCCTTCTTCCTCCGCAAGATCATGGCCAGCTTTCTTTACGGGCTAAGCACAAACGATCCCGTCGTCCTGCTCATTGTCCCTTGTGTAATGGTCATCGTCGTGCTGCTGGCCTGCTGGATTCCCGCGCGGCGCGCCACGAAAATCGACCCAATGATGGCATTGCGTTACGAATAGTCCCTGTTCCTCCTCCGTTGGGATTCCACGAACGATAACAGCTAGGAGCATCCGCTCGTCCCGCCGCAATTCACGCATTTGAAGCAGCTGCCATTGGGCACCATCAGAGTTCCGCACGTGGCGCACGCCGGAGCGTCTCCCACCACATAGGGAGATTCGAACTGCGCCGGGGCGCCCTCGGGCAGAAGGCTGGCCTTTCCCTCGCCGCTGGAGCTGCCGCGACCATTCAGAGCCCCAAAGAGAGGAAGCTGGTCGCCCGAGAGGAAGCGCAACTCTATCCACCGGAAAAGGTAGTCCATGATCGACTTTGCGTATCCGATCCTCTCGTTGCCTGTCCAGCCTGAAGGCTCGAACCGCGTGTGCGACAGCTTGTCGCAAAGCACCCGCAAAGGTACCCCGTGCTGGAGGCTGACGGACACGACCGCGCCGAAGCACTCCATCAACCCGGCAATCGTGGACCCTTCCTTCGCCATCCGGATAAAGATCTCACCAGGCTGACCGTTGGGGTAGAGACCGACCGTAAGATAGCCTTCGTGTCCTCCGACCGCGAAATGATGCGTGATCGCCGGACGCTCGTCGGGAAGGCGATGGCGGTTGGCCGCCGGCGGACCCGGCAGATCCGAATTCAGACTCGCTGCCTGCTTCGTCAACATGGCCCGATCGCCGTTGCTCTCCGAATGGGTCGATTGCGGAGCCTGCTCTCGCAGATCATGGCTTGTCGAGATTTGGCTTTCCATTTTTCGCCTCCTGTACGGAACGGAGCTCGGCAATCGGCCGCCGCCCACCTCGTTCACTCAGGGCGGTTGTAACCCCGGAGCGAAATTCGGTCAAATGGACTGAAGGGCTTGAGGTTGAGAGTCCCGGGGGCTCCAGATCGAGGCGTCCAGATCGGCCGCGCCGGGCGGCTGATCGGCTGGTGCAACGCCAAACCGCGGTTGCAGCCGATTGAGCAACGGGTCCACACCGAATTGTCCGCACGACGCTGTCATGCAGTTGCTCGTTCGGATCTCTCTGAGCTTGCGGTAGAAGGTTGTCTTGCCGATGCCCAACAACCGGGCCGCTTCGACGGGCTTCCGATTGGACCTCATGTAGGCCGCCAGGATCATCTTCCGCTCGACCGCCTCCAGGGTTGGAAAACCTCCAGTCTCCGGCGCCGGACTGGAGACAATGGGAAACGCCTGGTCCGCGAGCGGCTGCTGCAACCGTTCCGTTGCCGCGGAGATCAGGCTCGAAGCCTGTTCGAAATTCCGCAGGCATTCCGCATCCTGCCGAACCACGACCTTTTCCACCACCCGCTCAACCACTTTCACAATCGGTTCGGGCAGCGCGCCGCCGCAGCGCCGGCAATGCGTGCGATTAGCCCACTGGACCAGTTCGCACTGAACGCAGCGAATCTTCGTCTGTTCCTCACTCATACTGTCACCTCAGGTTGGAAGAGCGCGCCCACTCAGCCGAAAAGGCTGAGCTGGACCGGCTCTTCCGTTGTCGCCGTGCTCGGCCATTGGGGAGCCCCGCTCCTTTTCTTCCTCTGGATGGACGGGACCCCGTGGATGCCAGCCGGAAGGCCGGCATCCGGCGGGGTTACACCCGGCTGCGGATCATTGCTTTCGGCCGAACCAGCCGCCGGCACAGACGGACCCATGTGCTTCGAACGTTCCCTGTCGAGCTGTCGCCAGACATTGTCTGCGGACTCACCCACGCCGGCCTTCTCGACCAGTTCTCGCGCCATCGCGCTCATCAGGTCTTCATCCGCATCGAGGGACTGGAGGCCTTCGCCCGAGAACTTGCCCTCCATCATCAGAGCCACGAGCATCTTTTTGCCCATCAGGCGCAGGCAGACCTCCTGCATGGTCCCCTTGTATGTGAGGAACTTCACCCGCACAGGATGTCTTTGCCCGATCCGCCAGGACCGCCGGCTGGCCTGACGGAGAGTATGCAGCGAGTAGCCAGTCTCGTAGAAGTAGAGGGTTGGGAATGCCAGCAGGTCGAGGCCGGTCTCGACCAGCTTCGGATGGCAGATCACCACCTCGACACCGGATTCAAGCTGCCGGACGTACCACTCCTCCCGCTTCTGCGTGGAAACCGAAGCGCGCAAAACCGCGACCCGCAGTCCCGCTGCCGACAGCACCTGTTCGAGCCGGGCATTGACGTCTTTCTCGCCCGTATATGTCGCATACACCTGGCAGCGTCGGCCCTGGCGAAGTTCTTCTCGGATGTCCTCGATGAGGGCGGACTCTTTGGGATAAACAGCGTTTCGGGCCAGCTCGCGCGGGCGGGCAACGAGAAACTTGTAGTACTCTTTCGTCGCCGGATCCAATGCACGCGCCCAGATTTCCTCGAAGCCGTAAGGGTGATCGGGATAGAGCAGGAGCGTGTTGAGAAGCACGCTCATCAGGCTCTTGTTACCGCGATGTTCCGCCATCGCGTCGCGCAGCGCCTTTTCGAGTTCCTCGTAGGCTTCCGCGAGCCCTTCGTCCATCTCGCATGAGAGCACGCTTTCGGTGTAAGGCGGCAGGTTGTCGGCAATATCTTCGAGCGCCAGAAATGCTGTCGTCGACATCAGGAATTTGCCAAACAGCAGGGGCGACGCGCCGGGCTTCCTGACTACCTGAACGGTCTTCTTCGAAGCGCGCGAACAGGCATTGTCTTCCTCGCGGATCTTCTCGATCGTTTCAAGAACCCCGTACTGCTGCTGGAAGCTTCGGCGTCCTTCTCCACCGCACGCAAATCCGTCCGCCGCCATCATCTGCGGCTCCATGCGGTAGAACACATTGAACAGGTCGTCGGCGTAGCCGCCCATCAGCGTTCCCGTGAGGGCGACCAGCCGGCGGCCCGCGCGAGCCAGCACGCCCAACGCATTGCCCTGTGCCGTGTCGCCGGCCAGTTGGTGCAGCTCGTCGGCGATGGCAAGATCGAACCAGCCCTTCATATACCGGCCGATAAACTCGACCGGTGCCATCCTCTGAATCTTCGACCTGTCCGCCTGCCACAGTGCCGAGAACAGTGTTGTCCCGCCTTTCGAGCGCTCGACTTGTTCGCTGACCTTCAGTTGATCGAAGTCCAGGCGCGTGAGGCGACCTCCTTCGGAATTCTCGATCGAGCATCCTGTGTCCGGGTTGATCACGCCGCCCAGTTCCGGGCCGCACTTTGCGGTCAGAAAGGCGTGGCGCCAGAAGTACGAGAGCTTCCCCTTGTCCTTCGGAATGATGAATACCGAGCACTGCGGGCAGCGGCGTCTCCAGCCGCTCCGGCCCAGATCGCGCAACTCGGCCAGAGAGATCTGCGTTCCTTCGTAAACAATCCTGCCTTTGCGCAGACGAACCTCGCAGACGCCATGCGGCTGCCTGGGGTCCCCGCCGTTGCGCAAGTCTTCCACAAGGAATGTGCGCGCAGACGGGATAGTCTTGAGCGCTTCCCGCGCCCACTTCTTCGCGATATGAGAAGGGCACATCACCAGAATCGTATTTGCTTTGAGGACGTGGGCCACGCCGAGTGCCATGTAGGTCTTGCCCGCGCCGCATTCGGCGACGATGCGCGCTGCACGCGCGGACTTCAAATATTTTGCCAGCCCGCCAATGGCGATTGCCTGAGCCGGAAGCGGCTCTCTGAGCAGGATTGAGAGCTCGGCGGGAACCTCATCATCCGTGCTTTTAAGGGGTGGGTACATCTCAAGGATTCGCGCCCCGAGCTCGCCCGCGTTGGCGCGCAGGTACGCATAGATGTCCGTCGCCTCCATGGCGTACCTCCTTGGATTGGATCGGTTATGGGATTGCCGAGCAGAAACCCTCTGCAGCGAATGGAAACTTGGCTATTTTACAGAGACTATTTACAACATAGTCTTTTCATAGTAGTCTCGCTGCATGGTCAAGAAACCCGAATACCGCGACCTCTTTCCCGGCGCACTGGAATTGATGATCCTAAAGACTCTAAGCCGGAAACCGATACACGGATATGCCCTCGCGCAACGAATCAAGGAGGTTTCGGATGATCTTCTCGAGATTGAAGAGGGCTCCTTATATCCCGCTCTACAACGCATGTTGAAAGCGGGCTGGCTGGATTCGGAGATGGGAATATCAGCGAGGAATCGTCCGGTGCGAGTGTTCAGGCTCACCGAGGCAGGCAGGAAACATCTGGAACAGGAGATCCCGAGTCTCGAGCAGATGTTCGCCGGAATCAGCCGTGTGCTCACACTAGCAGGACAGTAGGAGGCCATATGGGCTGGTTCCGGCAGTTGTTCTCCCGCCGCCGCCGCTATGACGAGCTTTCCGAATCGATCCGCGAACACCTGGACGAAAAAATCGCCGACCTGATGGACCGCGGCATGACGTTAGAGCACGCAGAACGAACCGCACGCCGCGAGTTCGGCAACGTCACGCAGATCGAGGAGCGCAGTCGCGAAGTGTGGCAATGGCCTACTCTTGAAAGCATTTGGTCCGACGTGCGATATGCCCTGCGTCGGTTAACCAAGAGTCCAGGTTTTACCTGCATCGCTTTATTGACACTCGCTCTGGGTATTGGAGCCAACACGGGCATATTCACTTTGCTGAATGCCGTACTGCTCAAATCGCTCCCAGTGCCTCATCCTGAACAACTCTTCCTCGTGAAGCAAAACAGCAGTCCAACAGATCGAAGCCTCTTCTCCTATCCGCTTTACCAGCGTCTCTGCCAGCAATCCCCGGACTCGGCAGCCATCGCCGCTATGAGCTGGGCCGACTCCTATTTTGTCGCTACTGGAAACGAGCCACAGGAACGTGCGCTCGGGCAACTCGTCTCCGGCAATTATTTCCAGGCTTTCGAGACCTATCCTGTGCTGGGTCGGCTGCTCACACCTGCAGATGACAGCCAACTGAGCGGTAGTCCGGTAGCCGTAATCAGCTATTCATATTGGCAGCAGCATTTCGGCGGCGATCCTAAGGTGATCGGACGCAAGTTCGATGTGAACCGCGTGCCATTCACCATCGTAGGGGTATCAGCGCGAGGATTCTTCGGAGCGCATCCCGGAACTGAACCCGGTTTCTGGATGCCGCTAACAATGCAGTCCGACGTGCATTATCACGGCGTCTACAGCAGTCAGGGATCGGACCCGTCCGAGCCCTGGGCTCCCCAGGACAGGATCGAATGGCTACATCTGGTCGTTCGCATTAAAGATTCCTCCGTTGTTCCTCACCTCATGGCTGTGATGGATCAGCAATACCGCCAAAGCCTGGAACTGCTGTTACAAAACCAAAATGAAGTTGAGCGTCAGCTAGACATAGCACGCGATCATCTGGCACTTGTGCCGGGCCAACAGGGATTTGCAACCCTCAAGGAAGAGTTTCAACAGCCATTGCTGTTGCTGATGGGAATGGCGGCAATGGTGTTGCTGATTGCGTGCGCCAACATTGCAAACTTGCTCCTGGCTCGATCTGTTGCTCGTGCGCACGCTCATGCTCTGCAACTCTCGATGGGCGCCAGCCGGACCCGCCTCGTGCGTCAAATGCTGACGGAATGCCTCCTGCTCTCAGCAGGTGGTGGAGTCGTGGGTATCGCCGTGGCCTTCTGGTGTACACGGGTGCTTCCCAAATGGGCTTCTAGGAACTTGTTGAAATTCGCTTCGGCTCAGCGGATTTACCGGGGAGTTGCTTTTCTGCCAGATTGAAATCCGTCTGAATGGTGCGTTAGACCGGTGTTCATTGGGGTCTGCGGGCATCGGAGAC
>JBAUOP010000115.1:0-20587 GCA_049579805.1 Acidobacteriaceae bacterium | reverse complement strand
CTTTCGGTCACCAGGTCACTCCTTCGACACTCCTTGATGCTCGGTTTCCCCGGGGCTGAAGCCCGACTCTTTTTCCTGCCCAGGGGTTCCACGGGTTGAAACCCGTGGCTTTCTCCGTCGTGCCGCTTCGCGGCTCAGCTTCGCGCGGCTTTTTCCCCTTCGTCTCGGCTGCTCTTCAATCTCGACCAGGGCAGGCTCAGTGCCGTTGGGCGGCTCCGCTTCGCGCAGGGGCTCATCCGCCCTGAAGAAGCCGGCCAACCGGGAGGCGGCGAACTTTCCTGTCGCCCGGTGCGTACAGTCCTCCACCGACCACCCTTTTGCATCGAGGCTGCTCATGGAGAACCTGGCTCAGGACATTCGCTACACGATTCGAACGCTGCTCCGGGCCCCTGGTTTTTCGTTTGTGGTTATCGTTTCGATCGCGCTGGCGTTTGCCGCCAACGCCACCGTTTTCAGCGTCGCTAATGGATTGCTGTGGGGCGTCCTGCCGGTTCGCGATCCCGGCCGGGTGGTGATGTTCTCCGAAGGCGACTCCTTCTCGTATCCCGACTACGTCGACTATCGCGACCAGACGACTGCCCTGTTTGCAGGCGGCATCGCCGCTCAGTTTCCGCTCGTTCCCGCCAGCGTGGGCGGCAAGGGCGAGGCCGAGCGCGTCTGGGGCCAGGCTGTCAGCGGCAATTTCTTTTCAGCTCTCGACGTGCCGATGGCGCTGGGCCGCGCCATTCTCCCCGCAGACGACACGGCTGCCGGCGGCCACGTGGTCGTGCTCAGCGACGGGTTTTGGCGGCGACGCTTTGCCGGCGACCCCGGCGTTCTCAATGGCGACGTTGCGCTCAACGGTCACCACTACACCGTGGTGGGGGTGGCGGCGCCCGGCTTTTACGGTGTGGATCGCGGGCTCACTTCCGACTTTTGGGTACCTCTCTCGGTAGCGGGGGAAATGCTGCCGGATCTCGGCAGCGGGGGCGATCTGCGCACCGGACGCAACGATGAATGGCTCATGCTGGACGCGAGGCTGAGACCGGGAGTCAGCCGCGGCAGCGCTCTGGCCGCAGTCAACGTCGTCAAGAAGCACCTCGACGCGGCATGGCATAAGGACGACAAGACCCACGAGAAGATCACGCTGCAGTCCGCCGGCGGGCTCATCGGCGGGTCGGCTACTCCGGCCTTCACGCTGATGGCGGTTCTCATGGTGGTGGTCGGACTGGTCCTGCTGGTGGCCTGCGCGAATGTCGCCAACCTGCTGCTGGCAAGGGCCACGGGACGCGAGAAAGAAATCGCCATTCGCCTTGCCATCGGCGCCGGACGTCGTCAGCTGGTACGGCAAGTGCTCATCGAAAGCCTTCTCCTCTCGCTCACCGGCGCCGCTTTTGGATTTCTCCTCGCCGCCGCCGCTGCCCGCGCTATTTCCAGCTTCCGGCTGCCCCTGCCTTTCCCGATCACCTTCGACTTCAATGTCGACACACGCGTGGCGCTGTTTACGCTCGGATTGTCGGTCATCACCGCTCTGCTTTTTGGACTGGTGCCGGCCCTGCGGGCCAGCCGTCCCGATCTGGTTGGATCGCTGAAGGACGCCCGGGGCGGCTTCGGGGGAGGCGGACGCTCGGGAATGCGCAACACTCTGGTCGTCATCCAGGTTTCGCTCTCGCTCGTTTTGCTCGCCACGGCGGGACTCTTTCTCCGCAGCCTTGGAAAGGCCTCTTCGATCGACATCGGGTTCAAACCCAACAACCTCCTCCTGATGTCTGTCGATCCTAAAGCCCAGAATTACTCGGCTGCCAAAACCGAGCAGTTTCTCTCGCAGCTGCACGACCGCGTGGCGGCACTCCCCGGAGTTCGCTCGGTCAGCTTTGTGGGCGACGTCCCGCTCAGCATCGGTTCCACCAGGAACCGGTTTGTCGGGGAAGGCGCGCAGGGCCACGCCGGCAAGGACGTCGTTGCTATCGTCGACCCGGTCAGCGCCGGATATTTTCAGACCATGGGGATTTCGCTGCTGCGCGGGCGCGACTTCAGCCCTCACGTGGACGGTGCGTCGGCGGCCATCATCAACGAAACCATGGCCGCGCATCTCTTTCCTGGAGAGGATCCTGTCGGCCGCTCCATGCGGCAGGACAAGACCACCTACACGATCATCGGTGTCGCCCGCAATTCGAAATGGCGCACGATCGGTGAGAAGCCGACGGATGCTGTTTATTTTTTCATGGATGCTGCGCCGGAAAAGGCGAACAGCTTCTTCGGAACCACGCTGCTCGTCAAGACGTCGGTCGATCCGCGCGTTCTCGCTCGCTCAGTGCGCGAACAGATCGCGGCACTGGATCCGACCATGGCCGTCTTCAACACCCAAACCATGCAGGAGCATGTGGATCAATCGCTGCTGCTGCCGCGGATTTCGGCGCTTCTGCTGGGCATCTTCGGGACGATCGGGCTCACTCTCGCTTCCATTGGGCTCTACGGTGTCATGAGTTATTCGGTGCGCCGCCGCACCCGCGAAATCGGCATCCGCATGGCGCTGGGGGCAAAGCGTCCCACGGTTCTTCGGATGATCCTGCGCCAGGGCCTCATTCTTACCGCCATCGGATTGGCTATCGGCCTCGCCATCGCGCTGACGCTGGGACGATTCACCGCCAGCCTGCTCTATGGCACCAGCGGAACCGATCTGCTCACCTTCGCGATTGTTTCCGGGGTGCTGCTCGCGACCGCGGCGGTCGCTGTCCTGGTTCCCGCGCTGCGCGCAGCGCACGTTGAACCCACCACAGCCCTGCGCTACGAGTAGGGCGCAAACCTGCGCCGCTCGCGCTCAATACGGATGATTTCGCGTTTGCTCACGCGGCAGAGAGGGCCTTGAGATGCGCTCGGGATGACATTTTGTTATTCGTGCGCGTATTTGGCGCGGATGGCGACGGTGCGCTGGAGTTCGTCTTCGGCCTGGAGGATTTTCAGGCGGAGGTCGGGGTCGGGGTTTTGGGATTTGAGATAGGTCTCGACGGTGGCGAGCGAGGATGGGGACTGCTGGTTGTCGAGGAAGGCGTCGAGCCAGGCGACTAAGAAGAAGATCTTGCGCTCGCGCTTGATCCGGGGGAGCGCGGCGAGGGCGGGATCGATATACGGGGCGGTGAGGGCGGATTCATTCCAGTAATTGAAAGCGCCGAGGGAGGACTGGATCCAGTCTTCGCTGATATTGGAGCTGGGAGGGGAAAGCAGCTCGGGGCCGGGAGGAACTGCGTCGGTGGGCCAGCGGGTATAGTCGGCGAAATATTGCTTCTTGGTGGCGGGATCAGGGCGGGCAGACAGGGCGATCCAGGCGTACTTGAGGCCGTCGCCGGAGGGGTCGCGTTTTTGCTCGGCGGCGAAGACGGCGTTGGCGTCGGGGTCGTTGTAGGCGATGAGGGCCGTGACGAGGGACCAGCGGTCCTGCAGGCGGAGTTGGACGCCGGGGATGGTGCGGGTGCCGGCGAGGAGGTCTTTGAGGACGGCGCGGCCGGCGGGATCGGTGGAGAGTCCGGCGAGAGAGCGGAACCAGACGATGCGGAGGTCGTGATCGGGGTCGTTCTGCGACCGGTCGGCGGCGAGGGCGGCGGCGCGCGGGAGGAGCTCGCGCTCGACGGGCGGAGAGAGGTAGCGATGCAGCGACGTCTCCGTGTGGGCGAGGAGCGAGGCGGCGAGAGACTCGTCGTGCTCGTTGGGAAGAGCCGTGAGTGCGGTGCTGGTGTAGAGGGCGGGGTCGAGGTCGGTGAGGCGGACGGAATCCCAGAGCGATCCCCACAATAGAGTGCGGCGGAAAAGATCGGCGGCGGCGGGGCCGTGCTTCGCGAGCTCGGGCAGGATGGCGGCGCGGGATTTCGGATCGAGCGGGAAGAGGCCGTAGGCGTGGTCGTCGTGATTGGAGAACACGTAACTGGGGCAGGAGCGGGGCGCGCCGAGAGGGATGGAAGCGGAGCGGGTGTCGAGGTCGGCGCGAAGGGTTTCGACGGAGCCGTTGGGGTAGCCGAGCGCGATCTCGGTGGCGATGGGCCAGAGGTCGCTGCCTCCGAGAACCGGCGTCTGGGTGAGCGTGAGTTTGGTGAGGCGCGAGCCTGAACAGCTCCACGCGGTATCGATGCGGGGCATGCCGCGGTGGCGGATCCACATGTCGGACCACATGGCGAGGTTGCGGCCGGAAGCGGTCTGGAAGGCGTCGATGAGGTCCTGCCAAGTAGCGTTGCCGTATTTGTGCGCGGCGAGGTAGAGCTGGAGGCCGCGTCGGAAGGCGGGCTCGCCGAGGATGTAGTTGAGCTGGCGGAGGACGGCGGGGGCTTTGGAGTAGACGATGGCGCCGTAGGCGGATTTGGCGTCGTCGAGGTTGGGGATGTCCTGATAGATGGGGGTGGTGCCCTGGGTTTCGTCGATGGCGTAGGCGGCGGGCTTGATCGACAGATAGAAGTGCTGCCAGATGTTGTCGTGGGGGCGCAGGTCGGCGAGGGTCTTGTACGCCATGTACTGCGCGAAGCCTTCCTTGAGCCAGAGGTCGTCGAACCAGCGCATGGTGGTGAAGTCGCCGAACCACTGGTGGGTGAGCTCGTGGAGGACGAGGATCTGGCGGCCGAGGCGGTTGTCGGCGGTGGGCGCGGTGCGGAAGAGGACGGACTCTTCGCGGAGGAAGGTGCAGCCGGCGTGCTCCATGCCGCCGTAGGCGAAGCCGGGGATGAGGACCATTTCGTACTTGGGAAACGGGAAGGGCTGCGCGAAGTAGGTGGAGAGATAGCGGATGCCTTCGGCGGCGGTGGACTGGACGTCGGGGACTTCAGAGGTGGCGGCCGCGGCTTTGGATTTGCGGACCCAGACGTTGGGGAGTCCGGGGGTGGGATGGACGTTGACGAAGGGTCCGGCGGCGAAGGCGAAGAGGTAGGTGGGGAGGGGTTCGGTTTCAGCGAAGTGGTAGACCGCGAAGCTGGCGAATCGCGTGCCAAGCCCGGACCCGTTGGAGATCACGGTCCAGTCCCTGGGCACCCAGACCGCGAGAGTGAAGCGGGCTTTGAGGTCGGGCTGGTCGAAGCAGGGGAAGGCCATGCTGGCGTCCATGGGGACGAAGAGGGTGTAGAGGTATTCGCCGCCGTCGTCGTGGTCGTCGAAGCGGGTGATGGCTTTGCCGGCGGGGGCAATGTTGGCGGTGAATTTGGCTTCGACGGTGTTGGGACCGGAGCGGAGATCGGCGGCGGGCAGGACGAGGTGGCCGTACTGGATGGTGGCGGGGATCGACGCGCCATTGAGCCTGAGCTCAGAGATGCTGCCGTCGCGGAAGTCGAGGAGGAGTGGGGTTGAGGCGTCGGTGAGGTTGAATCGGAGGGTCTCGGTGGCAGCGGTGGTGGGGGCGTGAGGGACGAGGTCGAAGCGCAGGTTGTAGTGGAGATCGGAGACGCGGGCGGCGCGGGACTGGGCGAGGGCGCGGGGGATGCCGTCGGGGATGTCGGTCTGCGCGGAGGCGATGGCGGCGAGGGCAAGGAGCAGGGCAGCGACGAGGAAGCGGGAGGGTAAGCGCAGGGGCATCGAGGAGATCGGCTCGCAGGAAAGGAGATGGCGGCGCATCCCTGCACTATAGCGGCTGTGGGGAAGGATTTGGAGGCAGTTCGGCGGGGAGCCGGACGGGTTCGAGGCAGTTGAAGACCGGAAAATGTGGCGCGACCTGAGTAACGATTCGGGCATCCCAGTTAACGGAAAAGTACATCCTTTCAGGGTTGCACGTTTTTTCAGGAGACCGGTTATGTCGTATCCCTTGTTTTTAGGGCCCCGCTTCGGGCGGAGTGGCCCGAGTGTCTCGTCTTCATCTAATTATCGTTGGTTGCGCGTCGGTCTGGGACCGGCGCTTTTGTTTGCCACAATGCTTGTCTTGTGCGCGCCGAGAGCGCAGGCACAGTTCAACGCAACGTTGCGCGGGACGGTCGCCGACCCGACAGGGGCGGTGATTCCCGGGGCAACGGTGACGCTGACGGACAAGGATACGAACCGGAGCCAGACCTCGACGACGGATGCGAGCGGGATCTACACGTTCAACTCGCTGGCGCCGGCGAACTACAGCCTGACCGTCACGCATCCCGGATTTAAGGCGAAGACGCTGGCACAGGTGCAGATCACGCCGGAGCAGGCGAACGCGATCAACGTGACGATGGAGGTGGGCGCAGCGACACAGACGGTGACGGTGACGTCGATTACGCGTGGACTGCCGACGGATACCGCGACGCTGAGCGCGACGATCTCGAGCAATCAGATCCAGCACATGCCGTCGTTCAACCGGGACATTTTTCAGCTGGCGCAACTGACGCCGGGGGTGTTCGGCGATGCGTCGCAGGGGTCGGGGGGCGGATCGTATGAGCTGCCGGGGAACCAGGGACCGGGCGGGACGGCGGCAGGATCGGGTGGAATTTTCGAGACGGAGAACGGGCCGCAGATACAGACGCTGGGTGGGCAATACGAAACGAACGGCATCAGCGTCGACGGCATCAGCACGACGAGCGCGGTGTGGGGCGGGACGTCGGTGATCACGCCGAGCGAAGACTCGGTGCAGGATCTGCACGTGGTTTCGAACAGCTATGACGCGGAAAATGGGCGGTTCAGCGGGGCGCAGATCGAGGTAACGACGAAGAGCGGGACGAACCAGGTTCATGGGAGCGCGTTCTTCAAGGCGTCGCGGCCGGGGCTGAACGCTTATCAGCGGTGGAACGGCGTTGGATCGGAAACGCCGGGCACGCCGGCGTCGCGGGGCTTGAATCGGGACAACTCGCGCTTCAACCAGTACGGGGGCAGCCTGGGCGGCCCGTTCTGGAAGAACAAGATTTTCGGGTTCTTCAACTACGAGACGAGCCCACTGTCGTCGGCGTCGACGTCGCAGGGATGGTACGAGACGTCGCAGTTCGATTCGTTGACGGGGACAGCGCCCATTGCCTCGAAATATCTGACGTTCAAAGGCGAGAGCGTTGCAGCGTCAGGCATCATTCCGGAAACATGCGCTTCGATTGGGCTGACGGAGGGCGTGAACTGCGCGACAACGAGCGGAGGACTGGATGTGGGCTCACCGCTGACGAGCGCAGCGGGGGCGCAGGACCTGACGTATGGAGGGAACTCGAACAATCCAGGCGTGGGCGGCGGGCTGGATGGGATTCCGGACATGGCCTACTTCAACACGGTTAATCCCACAACGACGACGCAGTCGCAGTACAACGGGCGCGTGGATGCGAACATCACCTCGAACGACCGGCTGACGTTCACGATCTACTGGGTACCGGTGACCACGACGGACTACAACGGACCGGTGCGGTCGGCGAACCTGTGGCACCACTCGCAGGTGAACGACGCGTTCGCGGTGATCTGGAACCACACCTTCTCGGCGACGCTGCTGAACCAGGCGCGGGCGAATGCGGCGGGCTGGCGGTGGAACGAGGTGACGAGCAATCCCCAGGAGCCGTTTGGACTTCCGCAGGACAACATCGATGACATCGGCTCGATCGGCAGCCAGGGAGGTTTCCAGTATTTCGGCGCGCCGGGTCCGAGCAATCTAAACCAGTGGACTTATTCCTATAACGATGTGCTGACGAAGGTGTGGGGCAAGCAGAACATCAAGGCAGGCGGCGAGCTGACGCGGCTCTACTACCTGAACGACGTGATCTATGGTTCGCGGCCGACGTTCACTTTTCATAACCTGTGGGATTTCGCGAACGATGCGCCTTACAAAGAGACCGGGACGTTCGATTATGCGACGGGGGTGCCGTTTGCGAACCGGCAGGACCAGCGGGAGAACCTGTGGGGATTCTTCGTGCAGGACGACATCAAGCTGCGGCCGAATCTGACCCTCAATGCGGGGCTGCGGTGGTCGTACTTCGGCGCGTTTCACTCCAAGGAGGACAACCTGGACGTGATGCAGTTCGGAACAGGGGCGAATCCGCTGGATGGGCTGAATATCAAAGTCGGCGGCGGGCTGTACTCGCCGAGCAAGGACAACTGGGGTCCGCAGATTGGGTTCGACTGGCAGCCGCTGAGCGAGAACGGGAAGGCTGTGATCCGCGGCGGATTCGGGATCAATTACAACCAGAACGAAATCGCGATTCTGGCCAACGGATTCGGCAATCCGCCGAACGCGGTCAGTCCGAACTTCACCTGCGCGTACCCTTTCCCGAACCCGACGTGCGCGGGGACGGGCATTCTGTACGAAACGGCGGGCAACATCAACTCGATCTTTGGGTATGCGCCCAACCCGGCGGCGATCACGACGTTCAGCAGCGCCAACCTGCCGCTAACCGGTTCCACGTCAGTCACGGGCTTCCCGGCGCATCCCAAGACGATTACGGACTATCACTACTCGCTGGAAGCGGATTACCAGATGCCGTACAGCACGGTCGCGACGCTGGGCTACGAAGGAACGCAGATGCGGCACATGCTGACGCAGTACGACTGGCTAGCGGTGGCGGCGCAGAACGGGCTGGCGCTGAATCCGAGCGTGAACTTCATCGATTTCTACGACAACGACGCGAACAGCAACTACAACGGGATGGTGGCGACGCTGACGCATAACTTCGCGCAGCACTTCCAGGCCGAGGGGCAGTACACGTGGGGCAAGGCGATGGACGAACTGTCGGGGCCGTACTACGAGGATCCGTATCCATACAACGTGCACGCGGCTTATGGGCGCGCGGACTACAACGTGCAGAACGCGGTGAAGCTATTCGGACTGTGGCAGCCGGTGTTTTTCCACGGAAATTCGTGGGGGGAGAAGATTCTGGGCGGGTGGTCGCTGAGCGGGATCTGGAACTGGCACACGGGATTCCCGTGGGATCCCAATTACAACACGTCAGGGAACCTATATTACGGCAGCAGTCCGTATTCGTCGCTGCGGCCGGCGGCAAACCTGGGAGGCTATGGCAAGAACGAGTCGAACCAGACCTATATGACCGCGACCAATCCGAACTTCGGCGGAAATGGGACGACCTATTTCGCGCCGCCCACGTATACGGTGGGGCCGGCGTTTCCGGCGACCGTGGCGGGACCGGCGCCGGGGATCCATCGCAACAGCCTGACGGGGCCGGACTACAACGACCTGGACGGCAGCCTGGCGAAGGATTTTGGGCTGCCGAACAATCGAATTCTGGGCGAGCACGCGGTGTTCGAAGTGCGGGCGGATGCCTACAACTTCTTCAACCGGACGAATCTCAACACCGGGTCGATCGACAACACTTTGGGCTCGGTGGCGGCGAACGGAACGGTCACGCCGAATCCCGACTTTGGCGTGGCCCGGAACGCGCTGGCCAGCCGCACGGTGCAGCTGCAGGCGCGATTCAGCTTCTAAAGCGGGTCAGAGTGCTGCCGGAGGATGTTCCGCAGGGGGCATCCTCCTCTTTTTTGCGATGGGACCGGCTGGCCGGAGACGGCGATACACGATAATTTGTGTGCGGAGAAAATCATGAGACGGATTGGAATGTTTTTGGCAGCCGCGGCTCTGGTGGCCGGCAGCTGCGCTGGAGGGTTTGCCCAGGAGAGCGGCGCTGCGCAACCGACGATTGTGGTGGATGCGCATGCAAAGGGGACACCGTTTCCGCATTTCTGGGAAGAGATGTTCGGGTCGGGGCGGGCGAATCTGGCGATGCGGCAGAGCTACCGCGACGATATGCAGCGGGTGCGGAAGGTAACGGATTTCCGCTACGTGCGCTTCCACGCGATTCTGGACGATGAGAACGGAGTGTACAGCGAGGACGCGCAGGGTAATCCCGTCTATAACTGGTCGTATGTGGACCATATTTATGACGGGCTGCTGGCGAACGGGATTAAGCCATATGTGGAGATCAGCTTTATGCCGAAGGCGCTGGCGGCGAAAGTGGAGTATCAGGGATTTTGGTACAAGCCGATTCCGTCGCCGCCCGCGAGTTACGAGAAGTGGGACGCGCTGATGACGGCGTTTGCCAAACATCTGGTCGATCGGTATGGCATCGACGAGGTGGCGAGCTGGTATTTCGAGGTATGGAACGAACCGAATCTGGGTTTCTGGGCCGGCACGCCGGCGCAGGCGAGTTACTTCGAGCTGTATGACAACACGGTGCGCGCGCTGAAGGGGGTGAGCGAGCGGATCCGCGTGGGGGGGCCGGCGACGGCGCAGGCGGCGTGGGTGGGGGACATGATCCGGCATGCGACGGAGAACCACGTGCCGCTGGATTTTGTCTCGACGCATGTGTACGGGGACGACTCGGCGCAGGATGTGTTCCACGACAACCGGGAAATTCCGCCGAACCAAATGGTGTGCGCGGCGGTGGATAAGGTGCATGCGGAGATCGAGCACTCGGCGCGGCCGAAGATTCCTCTGATCTGGAGCGAGTTCAACGCGACTTACATGAACCAGCAGAAGATCACGGACTCGATCTATATGGGACCGTGGCTCGCGGACACGATTTCAAAGTGCGACGGGAAGACGTTGATGATGTCGTATTGGACTTTCTCGGATGTGTTCGAGGAGCAGGGCGTGATTAAGACGCCGTTCTATGGCGGGTACGGAATTATGGCGGAAGACGGAATTCCGAAACCAGCGTATGACGCGTTCGAACTGCTGCACGAGTTGGGCGATGAGCGGCTGCCGGCGCCGGAAAATGAAGCTCTGGTGACGCGGGGCAAGGATGGGGCGATCGTGATTGCGGCATGGAACCTGGTGCAGCCGGGAGAAGGGCCGTCGGGCGAGAGCGGTCCGACGAAGACGGAAACCTTCGAGCTGAAGGATGTAAAAGGAACGCGGGCGGAGATTCGCCGGGTGGATGCCGATCATGGCGACACGCTGGATGCGTGGAAGAAGATGGGCAGTCCGAAGTATCCGACGCCGTCGCAGGTGGAGGCGCTGCAGAAGGTGTCGGAGGTGGGTCCGCCAGAGACGGTGGCCATCCGGGATCATCGGCTGACGGTGACGCTGCCGCCGATGGGACTGGCGGTGATTGAGATCAGCCGGTAGCGGGGTTTCCCTGGGGCTCTCGGGTCAGAGGTCCGCGGCGCCGATCAGTTTTTTGGCGGTGAAGATCGCGTATCCCAGTTTGCCCTGGCGCGTCGCAGCGAGAGCCGAATGCGCAAACTGCTTTGCTGTGCTGAAATCAACTCCGGGAATATTGATCCTTTTCAGGGCGGACATAACTTCCGCGGCCAGCAGTCTGGACCGGATCTGCTGCACTAAGTCGACGAGGGTTCCATCGTGGTCCTCTGTTATACGAACTTCCAGACCCGCGTCTGCCAGAATTGCCTGATAGCGCGCTACCGGGAGAGCATCGCCGATGCAGGCGATCCACGCCAGCAGGCCATCCAACTCGGGCAGGGGTTCCGCCGACCGAGTTAGATCGCTTAAGCCAACCTGTCCGCCTGGCTTGAGGACGCGGAAGAATTCCCGGGCGGCAGCAAGTTTGTCCGGGAAGGTGCAGAAGGCGCATTCGCAGACGATCGCGTCGAAGGCGGCGTCGGCGAACGGGAGCCGCTCGGCATCGGCGAGTTGGAAAGTGACACGCTCGGCCAGACCACGCTGTCCGGCCGCGGCGTTCGACAGCCGGATATTCTCTTCGCTGAGATCGACGCCGGTTATGTGGCAGCCGAAGGATTCGGCGAGGCAGAAGGCACTCGCTCCCAATCCGGACGCCACATCGAGCACGCGCGACTCTTGTGAAAGGCCGAGAAGCTGCCCCAGGCGCTTCGTCAGGTCGGTGCCTCCAGGATGGAAGTTATCGCCCAGAAGAAATCGAGCCAGGTCGCTCCCGTAGAAGGCTGCGCAGCACTGCTTGACGGTGGGGGCTTCAGGACTCATGTCCGGTTTCCATCCGTAGTCTCGACCTGAAGCAGCTCTGGGGTTGGCTGGAAACTGAAGCTCACCGGCTGGGGGCGATATGGCTGGCCGCTCTGACGGGCCTGCCTGCGCAGCGGCTCCATGGCTTCGAGCTGGACGCGCGCCTGCTCCCGGTAGCCGACGCTGTTATAGGCACAAAACGGAATTTGTTTGCCGCCGGGCAGCAGAAATTCCTTGCAGCACTTCATCAGGTTCTTCTGGTTGAACGTCCATGGATCCATAAAGTCCTGCAGCATGATCATGAGCATATTGTTAGCCAGCTCGCCGATGGTAGCGCCATCAGGCAGTCCACAGGCCTCGCAGGAGAATGTTGCCTGTTCGACAGACTTACCGGAGCCGGGCACAGAGGACGAGGACCATAGACCTTCGAGCGCCTTTCTGATCTCCAGGCTGAAATCCGGCATCACGCGGTTGGTGATGTAGTCGAGATAGTCGTTGACATTCACGATCCGCGGCAGGGGTGTGACCTTGTCGCCCTCGATGAATGCATAGGTGACGGAGTTACAGGTGGGAAAGCAGCAGGGTACCGGAACAAAGTCGCTGACCAGGAACTTACCGGCTGTTTGTTGCTCGATGAGCTTCAGGATGTCCGGAATGGTCATGCGCTGCATGGGGTCGTGCTGCATGTGACGCCCGGCGTGGAACGCGGGCTGGAAATTGATGCCGCGTACGGCCGGATGCTGGATCGCAAAATCGATGATCCGGCCCACTTCATGCTCGTTGACGCCGCGCTCGATGGCAGGGACCAGGGTGACATTCAGGCCGGCGGCGGCTAAGCGGTCGAGAGCGCGCAGCTTTTCGTCGAGGATATTCGGTTCACCGCGAATGATCCGATAGGTTTCGGATTCGAAACCGTCGAACTGGAAGTAAAACGAGGGGCGGACCTCCGCGAGCTGGTCCAGAAAGCGATCGTCCTGCGCAATGCGCTTGCCATTCGTGTTGATCATGACGAAGCTGATGTTGCGGACATTGGCCGCCCGCACAAAGTCGATGATCTGCGGATGGATGGTCGGCTCGCCGCCGGAGAACTGGATGACTTCCGGCCTGCCTTCGGTCCGCACTAAGTCGTCGAGCATGGCTTCGACTTCTTCCAGGGTCAGACTGAAACCTGGCTTCGCTTCGGCGAAGCAGAGCGGGCAATTCATATTGCAGGCGCTATTCACTTCGATGATGCCAAGGCAGGTGTGCTGCTGGTGGTCGGGGCACAACCCACAATCGTGGGGACAGCCGTGCTCGATCTCCGAGCCCCGAGCCAGCGGGATCGTTCCCGGCTTGTTGTACCTGCTCAGCCGAACGTAGGCTTCGGCGTCACCATACACAAGCGATTCAAAGGGGCCGCAGTCAGGACAGCGCTTCGACATATAGACTTTGTTGTCGCGCAGGAGGATCTTTGCATCGATGACGCGGCGGCATTCGGGGCAGATGCTGCGGGTGAGTTCGTAGAAGACATAGTCCGCATCTCGCTTTGCCGGAAGGTGCGGAGTTGCGCCGGGACGGGGTTCGCCATCGATGGAGTTCAAGGGCACCTCACTCTTCACTGTAAGGCTCGCCTGGCGAGGGATTCAAACCACCAACTGACATGAGGAACGATTCCTGAGCCGCCGTAAGGTTACAGGTAAGGGTTTCGTCTCGGGGCGCATCGTGGATGATGGAAGCAGGCGGAGCGAATGAGCCAGCGGGGAGACAGGCTGACGACTGCAATCGTCGCACATGCGATGGTTCGTATCGCCAGCAGTGCGAGCGGCGTGCTGATCGGCATCTTTCTGGCCGATCAGGCCGTGCATCGGCCCGGGATAACGGCCGGCCTTCTGGGAGCGCTCGGCGCCGTTTCGTTTGCGGCAGAACTGATCTTTTCGATTCCCCTGGGAGTGCTTTCCGACGCTGTTTCTCCACGAGGGTTGATGACGGGAGGAGCCGTGCTGGGCGCACTGGCGATCCAACTTTTCCCCCTCAGCGGAAAGGTTCCAGTATTTTTTCTCAGCCGTGCTCTCGAAGGAATCGCGGTCGCTGCGATCACTCCGCCCTTGCTGGCCTGGCTCGCCGATGCTACTGCCGGCGACCGAACGCTGCGGGCGCGTGTTATGAGCTTCTTTGAACTGTCACTGCTGGCCGGTCTTGCCCTTGGCGGCCTGGTCGGGAGCGAGTGTTGGCTGCACTTTCGTGGCGGCGCATTCGGGCTCGTGGCAGGCGGATATGTTGCGTGCGCCGGGCTGCTCTTCTTTGGCGCAAAAGGCACGCAAAGCCATGGCCGGCGGAGCGCTTTCGACGGGCTGCGAGGGGCGCTGCGGGACCGCTCCGTGCGTTCGCTGGCTCCCATCTGGCTTTGCGTGAACGCCATCGTCGGATTGTGGCTCGGCCCGACGCTTCCTTTCCTGTTGACGCACCACCCGCAGGGTTCGCAATATCTCGATGGAATCTTTGCTGCCAGACCGACGATGGTCGGGTGGCTGCTGCTCGGCTACTCCGGCGTTTTCGCAACCGGCGTCACACTCTGGAGCTTCGTTCTCCCGCGGATATCTCTGCGTTCCGCCATGCGCGTGGCGCTCATCGCCATGCTGCCAGTGTGCGGCGGCCTTTTTCTTATCAATCACTCCAGCGGTATGGCGCCCGAATTGAGATGGCTGCTCACCGCGGTTACGGCTCTGCTGGTTATGATCGAGAGCGGCTTCACGCCCGCTGCACTGGCATGGCTCGCTGCCTCACTCGGACGGGGCTCCGGCAAGGGGGCTGCCATGGGTATCTATTCCGTCCTGCTCAGCCTTGGCGCGATCGGTGGATCGCTGCTGGCCGGCGCACTTGGAAAGCGACTTCAGGTGGACGGATTGTTGCTTGGCACGATAGCGATGGGACTCTGCGGATTGATCCTCCTCCATGGCCTCTCATCGGCTCCGATTGCGACCAACAAGGAGAACTATGAACACGCCTGAATATGATTTCGCCATTGTGGGCGCGGGGGCCGCGGGTCTGATCGCGGCCGATTTCGCCGTGCAAACCGGGGCGAGGATTGCTTTGCTCGAAGGCGATCGCATTGGCGGCGATTGCACCTGGACAGGGTGCGTGCCGAGTAAGTCGCTGATCCGGGTGGCAACCGTTGCGCATCAAGCTCGCATCGCGGCACGTTATGGCGTTCAGGTTTCAGTCCCGCAGATCGATATGGTGCAGGTGCGTGCGTATCTGCGGTCGACCATCGCCCAGATCTATGCGCCGACCGAGCCGGAGAATCTGCGCAGGAAAGGAATGAATGTATTCCTGGGGCCGACGCGATTTCTTGACCCGCACACACTTGAATGCGGCGCGCAACGGATTCGAGCGAAGAAAATTCTCCTCTGCACCGGCGCGGAGCCCATGACTCCCGACGTATCAGGGCTCGGTGATGTTTTATACGCCACCTACCAGACGATCTTCGACAATGATCGCCTTCCACGCCATCTGCTGGTTATCGGGGGCGGGCCGGTTGGCTGCGAGATTGCGCAGGCTTATCGCCGTTTGGGCGCGGACGTTACGCTGTTCGCCGAGCACCTGTTACCCGCCGAAGAACCCGAGGTCACGGCGATCGTCGGCAAGGTCTTTGAGCAGGAGGGAATCCGTCAGATTCCTGGGCGAGCGAAAGCCGCACATCGAGACGGTGACGCGATCACCGTTGAGTCGGATTCCGGCTCCGCCAGCGGCGATCTGCTGCTCGTCGCCACCGGGCGCGCTCCGCGCGTACGAGGTTTGAACCTGGAAGCCGCCGGGGTTCGCTGCAACGACCACGGCATCGAAGTGGACGAGCATCTGCAGACCAGCGCTGCGCACATCTACGCTGCCGGCGATGTGCTGGGCGGGCCGCAGTATTCACATTTGGCGGGGTGGCAGGGTTTCCAGGCAGTGCGGAACGCGCTGTTTCCTGGCAATAACTCAGGAACTCCCGAGGCGTTGCCGCGAATTACTTTTACGTCGCCGGAGGTGGCGCAGATCGGCATGACGGAACGCTCCGCTCGCGAGCGATTTGGGGATGAGCTGCAGATCAGGTCTTTCGATATCGGACGCGTGGATCGCGCCGTCAATGAGGATGATCGTCTGGGCCTGCTGAAAATCATTGCGCGGCGAAGCGGTCACATGGTGGGAGCGAGCATTGTTGGCGAACGGGCGGGCGAGGCCATTACTGAAATCGCGGTTGCCATGCGGAATCGACTAACGCTCAGCGATCTTTCCGCCACCGTTCATCCATATCCCACCTATTCGACCGGAGTGCAGTTACTGGCCACCAGCATGGCGGTGGAGCGGTCGTTCGCCGGGACATCCGGCAAGCTGATCCGGGGGGTAGCTACGCTATGGCGCTAACCTGCCCTGGGCGCGAGCTATGGAAATTTCCACTCAGGGGTGTACCTTTGTTTCTGCCTGACTCCCGTGTGACGATGGAGGCGATGGCATCATTCGAAATACGAAGGGCACATCAGGAGGATGCCGAGGCGATCCTCACGTGCCTGAGGTGCGCCTTTGAGGCGTATCGCCACGCGTACACGCTGGAAGCGTTCCGGGACACCGTTCTTTGTGCGGAAACCCTTGAGCATCGCCTTCAGGAGATGGCGATCCTGGTGATTGCCGCCGAATCGAGAGTTGTGGGCACAGTCGGGTATCAGGCGCATGGAGCGGAAGGTCACCTGCGGGGGATGGCCGTGCTCCCCGAATGGCAGGGCACCGGAGCGGCCTCTATGCTGTTGCACGATGCAGAGAGGGAACTTCGCAGGCTTGGTTGCAAGTGCGTGACACTGGACACGACCGAGCCACTGCAGGCAGCGATTCGCTTCTATGAAAAACACGGCTTCAGGGCGTCCGGCAAGATCGCGGACTTCTTTGGAATGCGGCTCTATGAATACTCGAAGCCACTGGTTATCAGTGCCGCGGACTAAGGGCGAAGAAAAACTATCGCGCTAAGCGGCAGCATCGCGACGGCAACAGCATCCAGGCGGCGGGCGCTGTCGCCTTTGTCGCACGAGTTGGTGGAGGCGGCGGGAGTCGAACGATTTTTCCGCAGTTTAGATTCAGTAACTTACTTGTTTTCAATTGCTTACAAAACTGCCAAAAGGCCCAAAATGCCTTTTCCTTGGTACAGTTTTGGTACAGTTTGGAGGCTGTGGAGCTGGACCGCCGCGCTTACCAAGAGCTGGGAGAGAGCTTAGATTGATCGGCGGAGAATGCCTAAACTATGGGTATGACTGTCAGAAAGCAACAGTTCAAACCATCGCCCAAGAAGCGGTTTGCCATCGGCGCGGAAGTGCGGGTCAAACTGCCGGGAGTCAACGGCATTGTCACACAGCTCGATACCGCGCCGACCGTCATGGGAGAATACTGGCATACGGTGCGCACTGAGCACGGCGACCGCAGGGAACCCGGGTCGAACCTCGAACTGGTCCCAGTCCCGGCGACGAACGCCAGGCCGAAGGAGTCGCCAGCATCCATGACTGATACCAAGCTGTTGTCGCCTGACCAGGCTATCCCACTGCTGCGCACGCGGCTCGGAGAGGCGGTCGAAAACCTACGCCACGACGACCCCGACGTAGACGCATGGGAACGGGTGACGCTGAAAATCGTCGAGCGCACGTTTGGCGAACATTCCAGAAACGCCAACCATTTTGCCACCACGGTCAGTTACGCCCGGCAGACGGACGAAGAGGCGCAAGCATGGCACATTGAAAATATCAAGTCCAAGAAGGGACTACTCCACTCCTTCATCAAAGAACTCGAAATCATCCCTCCGCAGCGGCCGCAGGTCGATGTCACCCGGGAAGGAGTCTTCTTTGCTGGCCAAACCTTCGACGCGCTGTCCTTGGCATCGCGGATTTTCGCAACCGCAAAAGCCCGCCTACTGCTGATCGATGGGTATATCGGGGCCGATACCTTAAACATCCTGCCTACGACCGGCATCCAGATCGATATTCTCACCAAGACGCCCATCTCCCCGCAGATCAAAACGCTCTGCCAGGCTTTCAAGACTCAGCATGGTTCTCTGACGGTGAAGACCTCATTGGGCTTTCACGACCGCTTTGTCGTGATCGACAACACTGCCGTGTATCACTTTGGAGCTTCGATCAAGGACTTGGGAAAAAAGACGTTCATGTTTTCGCTGATCGAGGAGCCGGACATCCTCACCACACTCCTTGCCAAGTTGGGCGCAGAATGGGGAAGCGCCGCAGTCGAAGTGTAAAGCCGACAACGTTCCCCTCTTAGCAGACTCTTACCATGGCCGTGGTAGCTATCACGGCCACGATAACGCCGAGGAACGAGACGGCTAAGGATCTGAAATTCTTGACGGTGCCTGAAGAGGACGGATTCCGGGGAAAGGCGTCAGGTCTTTCATGTTTCGCCCTATCATGGCCATGATTCATACGAGGTGAAAATCCGCAGCCACACGATCGCGTAAGGAAGGCTCCAACTCCGCCTGAAGGGCAAATTCGGCCCAATTCTCCAAGGCAGATCGCACTTCAGCTAGGATCTCCCGCGGCTTCCGCACGCTGAATCGGTCGGCGTCCCCAAGCAAATCGTCCCGAGTAATCCCTTGGAATTTTCCGTTCACGCTCATCAGATGCTGGTAAGTCCATTCGCCCTTAGGATTGTAAGCATGGGTTACGTCGTATGCAGGGGCCAGTTCCCACGACCTGCCCTGTTTCATAAGGAAGGCGAAATTCTTGGTGTGATCGTCGCAGTCGCGGGCCATCACATTAAAGGCCATGCGTCGGAATGCCTGACTCACCGCCCCATCGCCAAGATTGAGCTTCGCCATCGTTAAAAACAGTTGGGCATAGGCGTGAGTCCCGCGCTGCCTGAAATCGAGATGATTCATAGCGCAGAGCGTCTGGACATGATGTTTGTGCGTTTGCCCGCGAGTCGTGACTTCACGATCGAAGCGCTTGGTCATAAAGTGCGCCCGACCGCTCTCCTCAAGCAGCCGGCAAGGGGACATCGAGATTCCCGCCGCCTTCGCCATGAGCGAATACGCATATTCGATACGTCCGTACCCTTCGCCGGTTCCCAATTCTTTGTCTTTCCCGATGCCGTCGAATTTAAGCAGCCAATGCTCGAATCCCGGCGCGGCATCGAACTGTCCGCTGCGCACTTCATCAGTTTTCGGATTCCAGGCAATGACCGCCTTTGCGCGCGCGCCGCCCGCAGAAGTGCCCACCTTGATGATGTTGGCGAGCGCGGCTTTGGCCTCGTTATCTACGGAGAAGTTCCCCTGAACCAACCGCCGCGCTTCTTCCACGAGTTGCTTCATCGCAATCGGTGTTGCGCTTTCCTTATGCGCCCCCCGTGCCGGCCGGAACTCCAATGCGCCCATACCGCGCTGGCCCATGTAGGCCAGCCGATCCAAAACCGTGATGGAACTTTTGTCGATGCCTTTCGTTGCCATCCAGGCATCAATCAGGGCATTGCCGAAATCATCGGGCAGCGCATCTGCAAGCATGGCGGGTAGGCCAAAATACGTTGCTTTGGGAAGAGCAGGAAACACGAATGTTTCGCGACGGTCTGCGAGAGGCATCGTCAGGGGCGCCGCTTCGATTTCTTTCCGTTTCCATGCAGGATCATAGGCAAAGGCATAACAATCTAGGCTTGGGTCCGGCGCGACAGCACCAACCCGGCTGCCCCACATCCGAACTTCGATCACCTGAACCGGTTTCATTAGTCGTGCCTCTGAGCTGCGCGAGGATGGCGAACTCGCTGACGCACTTTTGTGCTACGCAGAAGAGCAAGAGGATTGACAGACGGCTTGGGTGCAAGCATCTCGATGCCTTCCAGTGAATCCAGCGCTTTGAGGACCCTCAGCAGCGATTCCACGGTGGAGCCCCGTCCCGCCTCCAGATTTCGCAGTGCTTTTTCAGAGATTCCGGCCTTTTCAGCAGTGGTACGCTGATCCAGATTCTTGGCGAGGCGGAGGCTTTGCAGCTGCTCTCCGAGGCTGCTTTGAAGTTCCTCAATAGACTTGAAGGACAATTGGTCCATAACGGTAAGATATTACCGTTTATGAGGAAATTCAAGTGTAATAGGTAAATATGTACCGCTTATGTAAAGATGTGTCTTGTGACGACGTGCTGGAGAATCGGCGATAATCGGTACTGTTTTACCTTTTATAGATTGCTACCGCCTTAAGCGGTAAGATTATGCCTCTTAAGTGCAATTCCCCTGGCAATCGCCTCGAAGATGCGCTATACCGGGTTGCCGGATCAGATCAGAATTTGTAACGCTCCACAAACGATGCGACTCCCTTGTGCAAAGGGTCATTCACGGATGCAGCCCGGTTAGCCCATTTAAGCCAGCGAATCACTTCAGGCGCGTTCTTCTGTTCGTCTGAAGACTGGCTCAATACCTGAGCAATCAAAGTGCGCAGGTCAACGGCTACACGCCAGTTCTGCAAATCTGATTCCATCTGCTGTCTGCGAGCCCGATCCAGTTCCCGTTGTCGAAACTCTTCGTGTATTTCGGCATTTCTCCGCTCCCTTTCCAGCCGTTCTTTGCGGATGACCGCGCCCAGTTCCACGAGTGCCGGCATCATGTCGTTCAGCTGTTCATCCAGCGAACACCTTACGCCATCTGCCCACATTTTGCGATAACCTTGAGCCCAATAGTCGTGAATGCGAAAGACGAGCCTTGTTGCTGTGTAGTGCACCCTGCTGATTTAGACAGGTTGGGCCAGGTTTGAAGTAAGTGTTGTGGCGTGGAACGCAGCGCGGGATTCGTGCGGTGTTCGGCCGTGGAGTCCGCGATGCGGACGGTCGTGATTAT
>JBAUOP010000114.1:0-1826 GCA_049579805.1 Acidobacteriaceae bacterium | reverse complement strand
ATCGGCCGGGTCACCGACAAGGTCAAGGAGCTCGAGGCGCGCGGCTATTCATTCGAGGCCGCCGACGCGAGCTTCGAGCTGCTGCTCCGCGACGAGCTGGCGGGCGAGCGCAGGCGGCACTTCACCGTCGAATCCTGGCGGGTGATCGTAGAGCAGCGCGCGGATTCCGATGGGGAAACAGTCACCAGCGAGGCGACGGTCCGGTTGGTCGCCAAGGGCGAGCGGGTCATCGCCGTCGGCGAGGGCAACGGACCGGTGAACGCGCTCGACCGCGCGCTGCGGTCGGCCCTCGAGCAGACCTTCCCCGAGCTCGCCACCCTGCAGCTGACCGACTTCAAGGTCCGCATCCTTGAGGGCTCGTCCGGCACCGGGGCGATCACCCGGGTGCTGGTCGAATCGGGCGACGGCAGCGGCGACACCTGGTCCACCGTCGGGGTGGACGAGAACGTCATCTCCGCGTCCTGGCACGCACTCGAAGAAGCTGTCAGCTACGGGCTCCTTCGGGCCGGACGTACACCCGACTGACCGGCAGGAGCCGGCGGGAGGGGCGGAGCAACGGTCCGTTCGATATGAATGATTTGATACCCCGATCGCGGACCTGGCGCCGGCGGGCATACCTTAGGCACATGGATGAGAAGGAGATCATGGCGCGGATCAGCGGGCTGATCGAGACCGAGCACGAGCTCCGCGCTCAGCTGGCCGACGGCTCGCTCAGTTCGGAACAGGAGCGGACGCGTCTTCGTTCTGCAGAAGAGGCGCTTGACCAATGCTGGGACCTGCTGCGCCAGCGACGGGCCAGGCGGGAGTTCGGCGAGAGTCCGGACGGCGCGGTGGTTCGCCCGGCGGCCGAGGTGGAGGGGTACCAGCAGTAGACCGGCCGTCGGCGGCAGATTGTGCGAAGGAGCATTGTGCGTATCGCGAGGTTCGCCAAGGGCGACGGCGTCGCCTACGGAGTCGTTGAGGGCGAGTCGGGGGAGCCGCAGACGGTCGGGGAGCTGTACGGCCATCCGTTCGGCATCGACCCGGCGGGCGTTCGGCTCACGGGCAACCGCTACCCGCTGGCCGAGGTGCGGTTGCTCGCCCCGGTGCTGCCGTCCAAGGTCGTGGCGGTGGGCAAGAACTACGCAGGGCACGTGCGGGAGATGGGATCCGCGGAGCTGCCCGCCGAGCCGGTGCTGTTCCTCAAGCCGTCGACCTCGGTGACCGGGCACGGCGACCGGATCGCCTACCCGGTCAAGCTGACCGACCGGGTCGACCACGAGGGCGAGCTGGCGGTCATTATCGGCCGGCTCTGCCGGGACGTGCCGAAGGAGCGGGCGGAGGAGGTCATCTTCGGCTACACCTGCGCCAACGACGTGACCGCGCGGGATCTGCAGGCCCGTGACGGGCAGTGGACGCGGGCGAAGGGCTTCGACACGTTCTGCCCGCTCGGCCCGTGGATGGAGACCGCCGCCGACCCGGCCGACCTGGGGATCACCACCACCGTCAACGGGGACGTCCGGCAGCACGCGCGGACCAGCGAGCTGCTGTGGGACGTGCCGTCGCTGATCGAGTACGTGTCGTCGGTGATGACCCTGCTCCCCGGCGACGTGCTGCTCACCGGCACCCCGGAGGGAGTCGGCCCGCTGACGGCTGGGGACGAGGTCAGCGTGACGATCGAGTCGATCGGTACGCTGACGAACCGGGTCACCATCCGCGACTAGATCGGCTAGACCGGCTAGACCGGCTAGACCGGTAGGCGCTCCCGCAGGTGCCTGAGCTGGCGTTCCGTGTGAGCATTGGGCCAGCTGTGCCCGCTGTAGGGATAGACCGCGATCTCCTTGTCG
>JBAUOP010000113.1:0-30700 GCA_049579805.1 Acidobacteriaceae bacterium | reverse complement strand
ACATGGAGGACACGATCTTCTCGTGCAGAACGATCTCATGGTATTCACCGGCATTCCAGAACTCCTGCCCATCCGGCGTTCGCATGCAGCAGAGAAATTTTCCTCCCACGCGAAAATCAATCTCGCAAGCGGGGCAGCTAAAGCCTTACGGCCCCCACCACTGCACCACGTATTTCGGGTCGGTCCACGCCTCCCAAACCAATGCGCGTGGGGCATCAAAAACTCTGGTGATAACCATCCGCTCGTTCTCGTTAGCCGTGCTTTTTGTCATTTCTGACCTCCGCTTTTTTCATTTGATTCACAACCACATCCAGTTTGTCGAAACTCTCTTCCCAGAACCGGCGATAGCTGAACGCCCAGTCGCTGACTGTCTTAATCGCCTCCGGCCTAAGCGTGCACACACTCTCTCGTCCACGCTTCGTCTTGATCACAATCCGCGCCCGCACCAGGTAGGCAATATGTTTTGAAATCATCTGCTGCGAGAGTGCAAACGGTTCCGTCAGTCCATGCACAGAGGCAGGCCCATGGGAGAGCCGCTCGATCATTGCCCGGCGGGTCGGATCAGACAAAGCCGCAAATGTTGTATCCAGCCTATCCACAACCATAGGGTAGTGGATTTTCTGGGAGTGTCAAGCACGCATTTTGCGATTAGTCGCCAATGCACTCACCGACAGCGACTGATATCGATAAGTCGGCACTACGTCCCTTTCAAGGACCCTTACCTTCGTACCCTGCGCCTCGCGGATTTCGCTTGCCCCAGTCTGGATCCATTCGCTACGCTGAAAATGAGGAAAGCTCTGTTCCGCGCGAACAGAGCTTTTTCCTTTGGACCCATCGCCCGGCCCAGGCCGTGGCGACCTCGCTCTTTGACAGACCATGCAGGCATGATCCAGGAGCCGCCAGCTGAAGGCGCCCCCTCGGAAGTAAATGACAGGGAAACAGATAGCGTAAGGGGGTCCCTCTGGAAATCGATAACGAGCAGAAACCGCAACACTTACGCAAAGTTAATCGAAAAACTTTGCGTAAGCCCGCGTCCTCTGTGCTCTCTGTGTCCTCTGTGGTGAGAATTTTGCCCCACCGGCTCCCGGCTCCCGGCTCCCGGCTACCGGCAACCGGCAACCGGCTACCGGCTCCAGGCTACCGGCTGCCTTCTGCCTTCTGTACAACGGAATCATGGCGAACCAAACGATTTCTCTGGCCGGTAGCGACCGCGTCTTCGTCCTCACCGGCGCAGGCGTCAGCGCCGAGAGCGGCCTGAAGACCTTCCGCGATCAGGGCGGATTGTGGGAAGGCTACCGCGTCGAAGACGTGGCCACCCCGGAGGAGTGGGACGAGGACCCCGCCCGGGTATGGCGCTTCTACAGCCAGCGGCGAACGGACGCGCAACGTGCGGAGCCAAATCCGGCCCATCGCGCTTTGGCGGAGCTGGAGCGGCAACTCGGCGACCGCTTCCTCCTGTGCACGCAAAATGTCGACGATCTGCACGAGAGAGCCGGGTCGCAGCGCCTGATCCACATGCACGGGGAGCTGTTCGTGTCGCGCTGTGAGGACGATTGCGGGCGGCCGCCGTTCCCCGATCGGGCGGTGTATGAATCAGAAGCCGCGATTGCCCGCTGTGCCTGCGGCGGACGCATCCGGCCCCACATTGTCTGGTTCGGCGAAATGCCCCTGGAGATGGATCGCATTCAGAGGGAGATCGATCGCTGCACGGCGATGCTGGTCGTGGGAACCTCAGGAGCGGTGTATCCGGCGGCGAACTTCGTCCGCTGGGCGGGGTCGCAGGTGAGGAAGTACTACATCGGTCCGGAGGCCCCCATGAATGCGGCTGCCTTCACGGGGATGGTCCTGGGAAACGCCGGTGAAGTGCTGCCTGATCTGGTGCGAACGGATTAGGGATTTTGCCGGCGGGATGCATCCCCGGCGGAGAGGCGAAATCGGACGGAGCGCCTGGAGAGCGCTCAATCAGGGGAATTCGGGGACGATTCTTCGGCTTCGCCGCGGGAGAAATCGTGCAGCGGGGGCGTTTCTTTCAATGCCTTCCGTACGCGGGCGATTTCCTCGCTGATGAAGCGCATGGCAAGAAAGCACAGGTTCGGCGAGCACTCGAGCAGGTCCGATACGCGACGACTGGGAACAAAGCCCAGCTCCGTCTCCGGAGCCGCGATCTCCGCGGTAAGGCTGTAGTGGCCGGTGAAGGTCGCAGGCAGCCCGGCAATCTCGCCCGGACCGAGAAGCCGGGGCGGATAGAGATCGTTCGGAAGCCCGATCGACAGGAGAATGGCGCCCTTGCGAACGATAAAAACCCCGGAAACCGGGTCGCCACTGTGGAAAAGCACCGCACCCTTGCCCATCGATACGCCGGAAGCGATGCGATCGAGTTCGGAAACCAGTTCAGAAAGGTTAACTGACATGCGTCGCTCGTGGGCCCGTTTCTGCTCTCTGTGCAGCCCCTCCAGAGTTTCGCGCAACTTCCGGGCAGCGCATGTGATGCAGATCACAAATGCGTCTCTTCCCACTGCGGTGACGCAACTTGGCGTTTTGGAATCAATGGCCCGCGCCAGACCCGTGACCGCTCGTCCTGTCGTTCAGACTGCGGAAAAACTCGTCATATTTCTCCCGGCCCTGCTCGGCGGCGTAGCGCAGCGGATGCACACGCTCGACCAGAATCTCCTTCCGCTCGGGATGGTTCTGCAGGATATCGAGCGCCTCCGAGATGAAGTCGGCCAGTGGCATAGCGTGCGGATCCTGCGCCTGCCGCGACCCCATCAGCTCCGTCTGGACGTAGGGAGGCACCAGTTCAAGCACATCGACGCTGGAGTTGCGCAACTGATAGCGCAGCGACTGCGTCCAGGAATGAAGGGCGGCCTTGGTGGCGCAGTAGGTCGGCGTCATGGCCATGGGAACGAAGGCCAGGCCCGAGCTGACATTCATAATCGTCGCGTGGCGCTGCTTTTTCAGTTGGGGCAGCAGAAGGCTCGTCAGGCGCATGGGAGACAGCAGGTTGGTGATGATCGTCTGATCGGCCACATCTTCCTGGTTCCCCTCGCTGAGATTTTCCGGCTTCATAATGCCGGCGTTGTTGATCAGGACGTTGACATGGGGGTAGTGGCGGACAATATCGTCGACAAACGCCGGCAGACCCGCGAGGTTCTGCACGTCGACTACGGCCGCATGAATACGCGGATTCCTGGCCACAATCTCTTCCATCAGCGCCTGGCGGCGCCCCGCAACGATGACCTGATTACCCAGCTGATGGAAGGCGACGGCCAGCGCGCGGCCAATCCCTGAACTGCCGCCCGTAATGAGGATGGTGTTGCCGGTCATCTGCATACGACGTCAACTCCCTGTTTGGTTAACCGCTCCTTTACTGGATAGATGGCAAAACGCCGCGTTGCGATGTAGAGGAAGAATTCCATCAGTACTTTGGGTCTGGTGGATAATGGCTGAACTACCACCTTTTGTTTCTCCTCGGAGATGCTCATGCCGCTGCATTCTATCGGGTTCGCTCGTTCCTTCCAGTGTGCTGCACTCGCGTGTTTTCTGGCCTCTGCGCCGCTGGCGGCGAGGGCGGACGCGCCCAATGGGGGAGATTCTGCTTCCGACATTCTGCATCGCGCCGAGGACCAGGCACGCGCTGAACACAAGAAGATCCTGCTGGAGTTCGGAGCATCGTGGTGCGTCAATTGCCGGCTCTACGATCGATTCCTCGGTGATCCGCAAATGCATGCGCTGATGAGCCGCGCGTTTGTCTTTGTCACCGTGGATACGGGTGAATCACCCAGGGACAAGAAGCACGCCAACACGCCCGGCGGCGTCGCGTTCGAGGGTTCCGTTGGTGGCAAGGACGCAGGCTGGCCGTTTCTCGTGATTCTCAATGCCGGCGGCAGGCCTGTCGTCGACTCGAATCGCCCGGATCCGAAGTCCAGGACCGGCAAAAGCAATATTGGATATCCCGTCGCTCCGGAGGAGATCGACTGGTTCGTGGAAATGCTGCACCGCGGCGCGCCGTCGCTGAGTTCGGATGACCGCAGCCAGGTCCGCACCTGGCTGGCTGCGTTCGCGGCAAAGCAGCACCATTGAGGCTCACGAGGACTGAGTCTGTGCAGCCTCGTAATCGGGGATGTCGATCCGATCGTAAAGACTGCGACCTGCGGCCAGGTTGGCGATCCCCGGGAGCCTCATCAGGCGCAGGACTCCATTCCGCAGGGACAGGGCCAGTGCAGAGCGAGGGGCGAAGAAATCCACCATCCGCGGCGCAGCTTTCTGCTTGCCCAGCACGAAGGGACCGAAGCACTGCTGATATCGGGCCAGCGCCGCGGCAGGATTCTCCGGAGAGCGGGAGAGCTCACCGGCAAGGATGTACGCCCCGACCATGGCGAGCGCTGAACCCTGCCCGGCCAGCAGCGAGACGCAAAAAGCAGCGTCGCCCACCAGAGCCATTCGCTCACGGGACCAGGAATGCGTCGCCGTTCCCATCCGGATCTGGCTGACCCGATCGAAGTAGAGATCGCTGACGCCGTCGAGCGCATCGAGGATCTGCGGGATCTCCCAGCCGGCGCCGGCGAATCGCCGCCGCAGGAAATCCTTCTGGTCTGCAAGGGTGGCGGGAACTGACGGGTCCTGATCTTTGAATGTGAGCAGAAACATGGTGCGGTCGTCGCGCATCGAGAAGCGTGCCACCTGCTGCCCGACCTGGGTGTGCATGACGTAGACCAGCTCGTCGCGCGGCGCGTAGCCGGCCACCTGAAAGGCGGCCGCCTTGCAGTTCAGATATTGCTCAAAGTGGGCCTCGTCGCCGAAGGCAATCTGGCGCACCCCGGAATGCAATCCGTCCGCCCCGACGACCAGATCGAAGCTGCGGCTCTCCGCGTGTTCGAAATCCACGCTGACGCCCGCGCTCGAGGACCGGAGGCGCGTAATACGATCCCCGAAGAGCGTTTCCACGCGCCCCTTCAGAGCGCCGTAGATGCAGGCGGCGAGGTCTCCGCGCGCGATGCTGATAAAACGCCCCTGCGTCAGATCGAAAAAGGCGCTCGTCGGCAAGCCGGCGATGCAGCGGCCGCGTTCGTCGACGACGCGCATCTCCTGGACCTTGTAGCCCAAAGGTTCGAGGGCCGGAAGCAGGTGCATGCGGTCGGCAATGTCGAACCCGGCGCCCCAGAAATCGATGATGTAGCCGCCGGTGCGGAGGCGCGACCCGGATTCCACCAGGGTGGGTGTGAACCCGTGATGCAGCAGCCAGTATGCAAGGGTGGGCCCGGCGATCCCGGCGCCGGCGATAAGAACGCGCATTCTGTTCAGGGTACGACGCGGAGGGAGAACGCGACCGAACGAACCGCAGAACGGGCAAATTCAGGATATATAGATCGCAGTACGATGTAATATAGATCGTAATGCGATCTTTATCTTCTGCCTCCGGCGTCAACCGCGGTCCTGGACGAGTCAGCCCTGCCATGCTGAGGGATCTGGCGCAGTTTCGCTATCGTCTTCGTCAGTTCCTGCGCTTCAGTGAGAGGGCGGCTCGTGCGTGCGGGATCACGCCACAGCAACATCAACTCATGCTGGGCATTGCGGGCTTTGCCGAAGGCGGCTCGGCCACCATCTCAGAGCTGGCCGAATTTCTTCAGGAGCGGAATAACTCCGTAGTCGGCCTGGTGGAGCGAGCGGTGCAGAGCGGGCTGGTGCGACGCGAGAGCGGCGCGGAGGACCGGCGGCAGGTCATCGTTGCCCTGACGGCGCGCGGCGAAGAGATTCTGGCAAAACTGAGCGAACTGCACTATGAGGAGGTGCGGCGGGTGCGGGTGGGCTTCCTGCGCGGCGAGCGTCCGCGGAGTCGGTCCTTGTGAGCCGGGAAGCCGTAAGAGGACAGCGCCGGACCGGGTGGTTGTCGCGGTATTCGTTGTTGCGGCGATTCCTGACTCCCGTCCGGGACGATCTGACGCGGGTGTATGAGCGCGATCTGCGCAAGTGGCTGATCGTCGCACCGATCATCGGGGTCCTCACGGGGCTGATCACCACAGCCATCGCTGTGGTCATTCTCAGACTCATGTGGCCGCCCGTGCTGGCGGTTTACCTGCATGACCGGTGGGCAATTCTGCCCGGGTTGGTTCTGGGCTGCGCCATTGCAGGCCTGATTATGCAGTACCTGACCCCCGATCCGGATGAGCATTCAACGGAAGAGGTGATCCGCTCGTATCACGAGCACGAGGGGCGAATCGACATTCGGTGCTTCGTCCCAAAGATTGTGGCGGCCATCGCGACCGTGGGGCTCGGGGGAAGTGCGGCGCTGGAGGGACCCAGTATCTACGGAGGCGGCGCCATCGGCTCGTGGCTGTGGACGCATCTGGCGCCCCGGCGAGCAGACTCACCGGGGACCCCGATTCTGCGGAGGCTGCGCCTGACCGATCGCGACCGCCGCATCATGCTGATCTGCGGCGCCGCGGCGGGTATGTCGGCGGTGTTTCGTGCGCCGCTCACCGGCATTGTTTTCGCCCTGGAGATGCCCTACCGCGACGATCTGGCGCATGAGGCGCTGGTGCCGTCGCTGCTTGCCTCGGTGGTGGCATATGTCACGCTCAGCTCGTTTCTGGGCGCAGCGCCGCTGTTCAACTTCACTGGTTCGCAGACGTTCACGCGGCAGGATCTGTACTGGAGTGCGCTTCTGGGGCTGCTGATGGGGCTGCTGGCGATGGTCTTTGTGATTACGTTTCGCCGGGTACGTACGTTCTTTACGCGCTGCAGGCTCGCCCACTGGATGAAGATGGCCGTTGGCGGCCTGCTGACCGGGCTGTGCGGGTTGCTCTTTTTGTGGATTTATCCGGGTCCGCTGGTGCCGCTTGGTCCGAACTATGAAGCTGTGGACATGGTACTGAACGGGCATCATGCAACCCCGCAGCTGCTGGTCTTTAGCGGCCTCAAGCTGGCGGCAACGCTGTTTACCCTGGGCGCCGGCGGGGTGAGCGCGATGTTTGTCCCGCTGTTTCTCACCGGAGGAAGCCTGGGTACGGCGTTTGCTCAGTCGATCGTGCACAGTCCGGCGACCGGACTGTATGCGGCTGTCGGTATGGCCTCGTTTCTGTCAGCCGGCTACAAAACACCTCTGGCGGCTGTGGTGTTTGTTGCCGAAGCCACCGGCGGGCACGCGTTTATCGTTCCGGCGCTCATTGGCGCGGCGGTCGCCTACGCCGCATCCGGTGATGCATCCGCTTCGGGTGACCAGCGGCTGCACGCCGGCGTACGGGTACAGGAGTTCGAGGCCTGAGCCGGTTCGAGCCCGCGATTCGCGCTATGCTGGGTGCCATCGCGAGGTGAACGATGGCCATCGAGGTGCGCGGGCTGACCCCTCTGGTGCAGGTCTACGATATGCCGGCGTCGGTGCGGTTTTACCGGGATCTGCTCGGCTTTGAGATCGTGAGCACGTCACCGGTGCTGGGGAAGGATCGCTTCCATTGGGTGCTGCTGCGGCTGGGCAATGCGGAGCTGATGCTGAACACCGCCTATGAATTTGACGACCAGCGGCCGGTGCCCGCCGATCGGGGCCGAGTTGCGGCGCATGGTGACACATGCCTGTATTTCGGCTGTCCGGATGTCGATACGGCCTATGAGGAGCTGCGCGAGAAGGGCGTGGCCGTGACCGCGCCCAGGGCGGTCCCTTACGGGATGAAGCAGATGTCTGTGCGCGATCCGGACGGATACGAGCTGTGCTTCCAGTGGCCGTCGGAGGAGTGAGGCGGCGCCGTCCACGCGGGTTCACAACAAGAGGCAGTGGCCCGGGAGAGCGTTGCTGAGAAAACAGGTTGCGATCTACACTCTCGCTATGAGCCTTTATCGTGGGTATTCTGCACCGTCTTCGGTCCGTCAAAAGCCAAACGGGATGTGGACCTTCGATCATTGCCCGTACGGAGTTTGGGAAGAATTCTGCGAATTTCCGGACGAACCGGCGGCTACGAAGGAGCTGGAAAGGCTCAACAGAGTTTGGGAAGCTGAAAACGGAAAGGGCTACGTCGTAGCCAGCAGCGAATAACAGCATGCCCAGCAGCGCGGGGCGTTGGCCTCAGCAACGTTTTATCAGGACACCACCTAAAATAACGCGAAGTTGCCAATCCTCAGTCTCTCCCGGTAGCGTATAGAGTTTTCGCGCCGCCGCCGTTTGCCGGCGGCTGGTTGCGGCGCACGGGTTCTCAACAGGAGGTGATGGATGGCTCGTACGGAGCTCAAGTACCAGTCTGGTTTTGGCAATGAATTCGCCACCGAGGCAGCGCCCGGGGCGCTGCCGCAGGGGCAAAACGCTCCGCAGAAGGCTCCGCTGGGCCTCTACACCGAGCAGCTGAGCGGCACCGCGTTCACCGCGCCACGGGCGACGAATCGGCGCACGTGGACCTATCGCATCCGTCCGTCCGTGACCCACAAGCCGTTCTCGGAAACCGGCAGCGGTCTGTTCCGCAGCGGACCCTTCAACGAGCTGCCCACACCGCCGAACCAGATGCGGTGGAATCCGATCCCGATGCCGGAGAAGAAGACCGATTTCGTCGAAGGTATCGTCACCATGGGCGGGAGCGGCGATCCGGCGCTCCAGGTCGGCGTGGGGGTTCACCTGTATGCCGCGAATACGTCAATGAAGGATCGCTATTTCTACAATGCCGACGGCGAAATGCTGATCGTCCCGCAGCAGGGCAAGCTGGCCATCCACACGGAGCTGGGAATTCTGCAAGTCGCGCCGGGGGAGATCTGCGTGGTTCCGCGCGGCATGAAGATGCGCGTCGATCTGGAGGGACCGTCGCGCGGATACATCTGCGAGAATTACGGGCTGACCTTCCGCCTGCCGGATCTGGGACCGATCGGCGCGAATGGGCTGGCAAACCCGCGCGATTTCCTGGCGCCTGTGGCCGCGTATGAGGATCGCGAGGGCGACTTCCGCATCATTGGCAAATTCCTGGGGCGCATGTGGGAGGCGGAGATCGATCACTCGCCACTCGATGTGGTCGCCTGGCACGGCAATTACGCCCCATATAAATACGACCTGGCGCGATTCAACTGCATCAACACGGTGAGCTTCGACCACCCGGATCCGTCGATCTACTCGGTGATGACTGCGCCCACGCTGCAGCCCGGAACGGCCAATGTGGACTTCGTCATTTTTCCACCGCGCTGGCTGGTGGCCGAGCACACCTTCCGGCCGCCGTGGTTCCATCGCAATATGATGAACGAGTTTATGGGGCTGATCTTCGGAGAGTACGATGCCAAGGCCGAGGGCTTCCTGCCGGGCGGGGCCAGCCTGCACAACTGCATGTCCGGCCACGGCCCCGACGCGGAGACATGGGAAAAGGCCAGTCACGCCGAGCTGAAGCCGGTGAAGCTGGAAAACACGCTGGCGTTTATGTTCGAAACCGGCTTGCCGGTACGTCCCACCAAATTTGCACTGGAGACAAAGATTCTGCAGCATGAATATTACGAGTGCTGGCAGGGTTTGAAAAAGCACTTCAAAGCGCCGAAGAAATAAGCCAACAGGAGACGCCATGAGCGCGGCCGAAGCGCTGCTGGGACGGATTGTCGACTACGCCGGGCTGTTTCCACCGGCAGCCCTGGACATGGACACCGCCGTCCGCAACTACCAGGATTATCTTCAGGGCGAGCATGGATGGATGTTGGGATCGTTTGTCGTTCCGGCCGCACGCCTCGACGAGTTCGCGGGGGCGTTCGAACAGGTGTGCTGCAGCGAGAAGGAGAATCCCTGGACTCTCAGCATCGTGTGCACGAGCGAGCCGGCTGAGGATGCCCGGCGCATCGCGGAGTTCCAGCAGGGAGCGGCGTTCATCGGCAGCCTGGAGGCAAAGGCGGCCGATCCATTGACAGCCAGGGCTATCCTTGAGTCGCTGCCGGCCGCGCGGGCACGCTATGTGGAGTTCGCCCTGGATCGCGCGGCGGAAGTTCTGCCGGTGTTGGCCGACCATGGTGCCGGAGCAAAGATCCGCATGGGCGGGCTCACTCCGGATACGATTCCGGCCATCGAGAGCGTGGCACAGTTCCTGACGGCCTGCATGCGGGAGCGCGTAGCTTTCAAAGCCACGGCCGGCCTCCATCACGCGATCCGCGGGACCCGTGCGCTGACCGGGAAGCCCGACAGCCCGCGCGCCACCATGCATGGCTTTCTCAATCTGTTTCTCGCTGCGGCGGTTGCATATTTCGGCGCAGAGGAACAGGAGATTGTGCGCACGCTCGCCGAGGAGGACGGGTCGGCGTTTCGTCTGGATGACGAGGTGATCCGCTGGCACGACCATACCCTGATCGCCGACCAGATCGAGCGCGTGCGCAGCGAGTTCGCCATGAGCTTCGGCTCCTGCTCCTTCACCGAGCCCGTCGACGACATGAAAGAGATGGCATGGATATAAGAGAGCCGAGCGAAGCACCCAAACACAAAAAATGCTGGCTGGAATCCGCCAACGATCCGGCCGGCGATTTTCCGCTGGAGAATCTGCCCTTCGGTGTATTCGAGGGCGAGGGTGGGAACCGGATCGGGCTGGCCATCGGCGATCGGATTCTGGACCTGGCGGCTACTGTTGAAGCGGGCCTGTTCGACGGATTGCCCGCACCCATTCCGGAAGCATGCCGAGCGGAGGAGCTGAACAACCTGGCCCGGACTGGAAATGCCGCCGCCCGGCAGGTGCGCAGCCGCGCAGCAGAGCTCCTCAGCGATCCTGGTCTGCGCCGCAAGGTCGAGCCGCACCTGATCCCGCAAAAGGGCGCGCAGATGCGTTCGCCTTTTCGCGTCGGCGACTACACGGATTTCTACGCCTCCATCCATCACGCCACGAATGTCGGCCGGTTGTTTCGTCCGGACACCCCGCTTTTGCCCAACTACAAATGGGTGCCGATCGGCTATCACGGGCGGGCATCGTCCATCGTGGTGAGCGGGACCGAAATTCGGCGGCCATGGGGTCAGACCAAATCACCGGACATGCCCGCGCCCACGTTTGCGCCCGCCACGATGCTCGACTATGAGCTCGAGGTCGGCTTCTTCGCCGGGCAGGGGAACGCGCTCGGTCAGTCCATTCCGCTGGACGAAGCCGAACAGCACATTTTCGGCCTGTGTCTCGTGAATGACTGGTCGGCGCGCAACATCCAGTCCTGGGAGTATCAGCCACTGGGGCCTTTTCTGGCCAAGAACTTCGCGACCACCCTCTCGCCTTGGGTGGTGACGCTCGATGCGCTGGAGCCGTTTCGCGTACCGGCCATGGAGCGGCCGGAAGGCGATCCCCCGCCCCTCCCGTATCTGCAATCGCAGCGCGACCAGCAGCACGGCGGTTTCGACATCACGCTCGACGTCTGGCTGGCGACCGCGAAGATGCGCGCGAAAGGCCAGGGACCTGTGCGGCTGAGCCGGGGCAACATGAGGGATTTGTACTGGACACCGGCACAAATGCTTGCGCATCACGCCAGCAACGGATGCAATCTGCAGACAGGCGATCTGCTCGCGACCGGCACGGTCTCAGGAGCCACCCGCGACAGCGTCGGATCGCTGCTGGAACGCACACGCCGTGGCGCTGAGCCGCTCGAACTCCCGAACGGCGAGAACAGAAAATTTCTTGAAGACGGAGATGAAGTGATCCTGCGCGGCTGCTGCGAGCGCGAGGGCTATCCGCGCATCGGCCTGGGCGAATGCCGGGGTCTGGTGATCGCGGCTCTCGGACGCTGACCGCTCAGTACACAAGGTATTTCGCATACCAGTGGAGAATCGGTTGCCCGGCGAAGATCGTGTAGAGCGCCGCCGCGCACAAAAAGGATCCCAGCGGCAGGCGCGTCGCCAGCGAGCGCCGGTGCCGCGGCGCCACCAGAAGGGCGACCACTCCAAAAAGAGCTGTGGCGAAGGTGCCGAGGACGAACGCGAGGATGGTCGGTCCTGGGCCGAGCCAGGCCGCAATCATGGCGAGCAATTTGACGTCGCCCATGCCCATACCCTCCACATGCCGCAGCAGCTGGTAAATCCAGCGGATGGTCAGCAAAAGGAGGGCCGCCAGGAATGCCCAGATAAGCGACTCGCCCGCATGCCACAGGCGCTCCGTCGGGAATTCCGCGGGACGTAACGCAGCGTAGATCACTCCGAGTGCGATGCCGGCGAGTGTGAAGGCATCGGGCAGGCGCATGGTTTCGGCATCCATGACCGCGAGGCCGAGCAGCAGAAAGCAGAGGACGTCCATGCCGATGCCGGCAACCGTCAGGCCGAACTGGAGAAAGCTCAGCAGAAACAGGGCCGCCGTTGCGAATTCGACGGCCGGGTAGCGCCAGGGAATCGGCCACCGGCAGGAGCGGCAATGGCCTCGCAGGGCGATCCAGCTCAGCAGCGGGATGTTGTCGAACGGCCGAATCGGCGCGCTGCAGTCGGGGCAATGCGAACCCGGTCGCAGCACCGAAGCGTGTTGCGGCAGGCGTGCGATGCAGACGTTGAGAAAGCTCCCGAAAGCCAGGCCGAAGAGAGCAACGAAAATGGCGGTGAGCAGAATCGCGGCGAATCTCCTTCGAGCAGAACCGGAACCAGCATACCGGCAACGGCATTGTAGAGTAGGGGTATGGCCGCGGAGAACGACCCAGCCCTGGCGAATGATATTCCGGAGGGCGGGAGTCACGCCGGCGCCGATGACCTGTTTGCCAGGGCCGTCAGCATCATGGCGCGGCTCCGGGCACCCGGCGGCTGTCCATGGGATCGCGAGCAGACATTTGCTTCCATCCGCAAATACACCCTGGAAGAAGCCTGGGAGGTGCTCGACGCCATCGAGCGCGAGAACTGGGCCGACCTCGCCGACGAACTGGGCGATTTGCTGCTGCAGGTCCTTTTCTACGCGGAAATGGCGGCTGAGGCCGGCCATTTCTCCATCGGCGATGTCATTGACGGCCTGAACCGCAAGCTGATCCGGCGACATCCGCATGTCTTTGGCGAGGAAGCGTCGGCGGCGGCGGGAAATCGCGCCGAAGGCCTGGAGACCGAAGGCATTGGCGCTTCGCAGGTCCTTCGCAACTGGGACGAGATTAAGAAGCTGGAGAAGAAGGTCCAGAGCGACCGTACGGGGCGCCTGGACTCGATCTCGCGTGCCATGCCGGCGCTGTCCGAAGCGGGGAAGATCGGATCGCGGGCGGCGAAGGCCGGCTTCGACTGGCCGGCCGTGGAGGGCGTCCTCGACAAACTGCGTGAAGAGACCGCGGAACTGGACGAAGAGATCCGCGCCGGCCAGCAGCAGGCGGCAGAGGAAGAGCTGGGCGACCTGCTCTTTACGGCGGCGAATCTCGCGCGCCACATGAAAATCGATCCGGAACTCGCGCTGCGCGACGCCAACGCCAAATTCCGGCGTCGCTTCGCGACGATGGAGGCTTTGGCGCCCAAGCCTATGGAGGAGCTGACAGCTCCGGAGCTGGAATCGCTTTGGAGCGAGAGCAAGGGGGCGGAACGCCGCGCATGACTCCGCAGACAATTGCAACAGCGACTGGAACAATTGTCCTGCGCAGCTGCCAGGACTTCGAAGAGATGGACGGCTGCGTGCGTCTGCAGATTGAAACCTGGGGCTATGCCGACGGCGACGTGATTCCGCGGCGGGTATTCACGGTGGCGCAGCGGATTGGCGGACAGGTAATTGGTGCCTTCGAAGGGCACAATCTCGTCGGTTTCGCCATGTCTTTGCCCGGCGTGAAGGCGGCGAACAATCCGGGCGCAACCCCGGTGCCTTATCTGCACTCCCATATGCTGGCCGTCACGCCCCGTTATCGAAACAGCGGAATTGGGCGTCATCTCAAGCTGTATCAACGGGAAGAAGCGCTCAGCCGAGGGATCAAATTGATGGAATGGACCTTCGATCCGCTGGAGATCAAGAACGCTTTTTTGAATATCCACAGACTCGGCGTCATCGTGCGCAGCTATACCCCGAATTTTTATGGTGTATCCTCATCTCGTCTGCAGGGAGGGCTTCCCACGGACCGTCTGCATGCCGAGTGGTGGATGGATTCGGAGCGTGTGAAAGCCGTCCTGAGCGGGACTCCGTATACTCCGCCGGAAATCCAGGAGACCATCGTGGTGCCGAAGGCTCTGCCCGAATGGAAAGCTTCCGCGACGAGTGTCGCTCGAGCTGCGGCGGTGCAAACGGAGAATCGCCGCCGATTTCTGGAGGGGTTCGGGCGAGGTCTGGCGGTGGTGGGTTTCGCGGTGGATTCGCAAGGTAACGGCACTTTCGAGCTCGCACGATTGCAACAACCCGGAACGGGAGTTCTATGAGAATCGATGCCATCCTGCTTCGTGAAATACGTCTTCCCCTTGTTAAGCCTTTTCAAACCAGTTTTGGGACCACGACCGAGCGCCGCATCCTGCTCATCGAGCTGCGCGCCGAAGGCTTGATCGGCTGGGGTGAGTGCGTTGCCGGAGAGCACCCGTTCTACTCCGACGAGACGGTGGACACGGCCTGGATGGTCATCCAGAACGAGCTGGCGCCCATGCTGGCGAACGCGGATCCCGAGCACGGCGGAAAATGCCCAGGCATTTTTCGACAGGTGCGCGGGCACCGGATGGCGAAGGCGGCCCTCGAAAACGCAGTCTGGGATCTGGAGGCGCAGCTGAGAGGTATTCCGCTGGCGAGCCTGCTGGGCGGAACGCGGGAGACCATCGACTGCGGTGTTTCGATCGGCATCCAGCCGTCGCTGGAGCAGCAACTGGACGAAGTCGAGAAGGAGCTGGCGGCCGGCTACCAGCGCATCAAGCTGAAGTGCAAGCCGGGCTGGGACGTAAAGGTCTTCGAGGCGGTGCGGAATCGCTGGCCGGAGATTCAGTTGAGCTGCGACGCCAATTCGGCCTATCGGCTGAACGATTCCGATCATATCGTCAGCTTTGACGAGTTCAACCTGCTGATGATCGAGCAGCCGCTGTGGGCCGACGATTTCTACTTTCACTCCATGCTCCAGAAGCGGCTGGAGACGCCCATTTGCCTCGATGAGTCGATCCGCAATCGCCGCGATGCGCTGGCCGCCATCGATATGGAGTCGTGCCGGATTATCAACATCAAATGCGGGCGCGTCGGCGGCTTCAGCGAGGCCATTGCCGTCCACAATGCCGCCCAGGAGCGCGGCGTGCCGGTGTGGTGCGGCGGCATGCTGGAGACCGGCATTGGCCGGTCGCACAATATCGCGCTGTCGTCACTGGATAATTTCACGCTGCCCGGCGATGTCTCCGCCTCGAAGCGGTACTGGAAGGAAGACATCATCGAGCCCGGCGTTGAGGTTTCGAAGAGCGGCGAGATCGCGGTTCCGGAAACGCCGGGGCGCGGCTTCGAGGTCCGCGCCGACCTGGTGGAGAAGCTGACGGTGAGGCGCGAAGAGATTCGGGCCATGGCCGTCGCGTAAGGCGGCGCCACCCAATCACACGGGGGAGCGGCTGCGGCTGCTCCTTTTTGTTTGCGGCGGTGCGAAGAGGCCGCAGGCGCCAGCTGGCGTGTTAGGGTGTTGGCCATGAAGAAACTCCTGATGGTGATGTTGGTTGCTGTTGCCGGGTGCGGCGTGGCCGCGCGGGCGCAGGCGCCGCCGCCGGTGCAGGCGACGGCGGAGGATGGTTACCAGGCCGCGCACAGCCTGGAACTGTATCGCGAGGGAAACGCCGAGATGTTCATGAACGACTTCGGGCAACTGGAGCGCTATCACGACGCCGATGTGGCGCTCGGGCCGCCGATGGCGGGCGAGAAGCGCGTGATCTTCTTCGGGGACTCGATCACGGACATCTGGAAGCTGGACGAATCGTTTCCGGGCCGGCACTACATCAACCGCGGGATCAGCGGGCAGACGACGCCGCAGATGCTGGTGCGCTTCCGGCAGGACGTGATCGATCTGCATCCGGCGGTGGTGGTGATTCTGGCCGGAACGAACGACATCGCCGGCAACAGCGGAGCGGAGACGCTGGACCAGATCGAGGCCGATTACGCGAGCTTTGCGGATCTGGCGCGAGCGAGTGGGATTCGCGTCGTATTCTCCTCTGTGACGCCGATCAACGCAGAGAACCAGCGGGCGCTGTGGTTTTATCTGCAGCGGTCGCCGGAGAAGATCCTGGCGCTCAACGTCTGGCTGAAGAAGTACTGTGCCGATCATGACCTGGTCTATCTGGATTATTTTTCGGCGATGGTGGACAGCCAGGGCTTTCTGAAAAGGGACCTGACCGATGACGGGCTGCATCCGAATGCTGCCGGCTTTGCGGTGATGGCGCCGCTGGCCGAGGCAGCGATTGCGAAGGCGCTGGCCGAGCCGGTTGGCCGCTGAAGGTCACCCCACCCCCACCCCGGGGATAGTACGTTTTCCGATAAGTACTGTGTTTGCTGGCAATTGCGGAAAACTTTTGAAGGCTCCAAACGGGAAGTACCGGGAAACGAGGTAGGTTTTTGGAGGCTCCAAAGGAGGTTGCAGGTAACAGGTTACAGGTGACAGGTGAGAAATACGGCAGTTGCGCAGGGGCTCTAAAACAGCGAACAGGGAAGATGTCCATGGCCGACGCTGGGAAATTTTGGGGTGGAAGTTGTTTTGTATCAGTAAGTGTTACTTTAGTTTATCCGACGCCCTCTTGACATGTTTTCCACCGCGCCGACTGGAAGCTCGTCCAGACATCGCCTGAACTCCAGCGCACCACTGGCTACGGTAAATTTCTAAAAGTCCCATTTGGGCGTATTACCGGCAACGTGGTGTTTTCGCTCCGACCGACTGTGGGTCGGCAGCCTCCACCCCTTGACCTCCGGTCTTTCCGCCTGAGTCGGCCCTTCTGCCTGCGAGGGCCATTGCACTCCGGCCAACTTCCTGCCACCCTTCCTACGGGGTGTCACGCCATGAAAGAGATGAGAGACAGCACACGCAAAGGGCTCATGGTCGCCCAGGGAATTGCCATGCTGGTCGTCGGCGTCGTATTGCTCTTCCTCAGCGCAACTATGACCATCGACCTCTTCACGTTGCTTGGGTCAATCCTCTCCCTCCTGCTGATCACGGGATCGTTGCTCTTCATTGCCATCACCGACGTCCTGTCCAGCATCGGCCTCGACTCCCGTCACGCGCCCCATCTTCGACGTCTTCTCGTTGGCAGCGCGATCGCGGCCGTCGCAGGGGTATTCGTGATCCTCTACGGACCCATGACCATCCGCTCGGCCTGCTGGTTGCTCGCCGTGTATTCCCTGATGCTCAGCATCGGAAAGGCCCATCTCGCCTGGCACTGGTTCGGAACGAAACAGGTCAAGGTTGCCATCGGTGGGCTCGCCTGCATCGCCCTCATCTTCACCGGCCTCCTGGTCACCGTTGCGAGGGTCGCCGACGACGAACGGAACGCCCTCATCGTGATCGCCGCCTTCGCGCTCTTTTCGGGGCTTCAGATGTTGCTCACGATGGCCTACGTCCACGCCCAGACACCCACGCCGCCGAGTACCCGGCAATTGGTGTAACCACGGGGCGGTCACCGCCAACGTGTATCAGCAATTGTTACTTTCCTTTATCTGATGCCCTCCTGACGCATTCTCCACAGAGCGCTGACCGGAAGCTCGTCCAGACAATATCACGCGGTTTGCGCAGGAGCGGTTCCGGAATTGATTTCGGCAATCATCCGAAGCGCGGGGCCAGCAGGAAGGCGCCCAGTTCCGCGCCGCGGCGGAGGGCGAAGCGGGGCAGGGATTGTGCGCCTACGTGGACGGCCAGCATCTCGCGGAAAAGCTGCGGGCGACGGGCAAAGGCGCGCAGGGCGCGGTCGCGCAGGCCGGGGAAACGATCCATGAGGAGCATGAGGGCGGCCATGCGCTGTGGAAGCGCAAGGATCGCGGCGTGGCGGGCCTCGTAGAGATCGAGGGTGCCGGCGGCGAGGGAGTCGGCGAGCAGGAGCGCCTGACGGAAGCCCATGGCGAGGCCTTCGCCGGTGACGGCATCGGCGGAGCCGGAGGCGTCCCCAACGAGCGCAACATTGCCGAGGGCGACATTGCTGCGAGTGACACGCCGCAGGCGGCGGGTGAGGGTGAGGGCGCCGCGCGCGGCGGCGATCTGAGGGGCGGCGGCGAGTTTTTCCTGAAGGAAGGGAATGGCGCCGAGGATGTGCGCGAGACGCATGCCGGGATGGCGGGTGAGGGCGGCGACGCAGACCTCGCGCGGTCCCACGGGAGTGATGTACGCCTGGCCGAGGGCGCCCCAGTGGATTTCAACGTACTCACTCCAGGGAGCGACCCGGAAATGGGCGCGGAAGCCGAAGCGACGGCTGCGCAGAGAGGCGGCATCGAGACCGGCCCAGGAGCGCACGCGGGAGGCGTGACCGTCGGCGCCGATGAGCCAGCGGTACGTAATCTGCTGGTTTGCGATTTGTGCTGGTTGCTGTGGCTTGAAGACAACGGGCGCCTTCCAGGCGAAGCGAACACCGAGCTCTTCGGCGCGGCTGAGCAGCAGGCGGTGGAGGACGGGGCGGCGTACGCCGAGGCCGAGACCCTGCGGGAAATCCGCAGCAGCGCTGTGGTGCCGGCCGGCGAACAGGATGCCCCGGAACTCCGCTCCGTGGTCGGTGGAGAGGTCCACGCCGAGACGGGCGAGATCGCGGCGCGAGTCGGGCATGAGGCCTTCGCCGCAGGGCTTGTCGATCGGGGGCTGGAGAGCGTCGGCCACCAGAACATCCGCGCCGCGCTGACGCAGGGCGATAGCCGCGGCAAGACCGGCAGGGCCACCGCCGGCGATGAGAACATCGGTAGAGATCTTACGTAAAAGCACGATTCACCACAGCACAGAGAACAGAGAAATCTGTGAATACGGCGGTGGACTGATTCGATTCATAAGTCACAGCGCAAAGTACAAATATCTACCACTCCAGGAGCAGCATCTCCGCGCAGAAGCCCGGCCCCATGGCAGCGAGGATGCTGCGGGTCCCCGGCGCGGGACGCCTGTGCTTCATGATTTCGTCAAGAACGACCAGAACGGAGGCCGAAGACAGGTTGCCGACGCGGCGCAGCGCTTCCCAGGAGACATCGAGCGCCTCGCGGGGCAGGTCGAGGGCCTGGGCGGTTGCCTCGAGCACTTTGGGACCGCCGGTGTGCATGATCCATGAACCGATGTCGGCGCGGGTGAGGCCCTGGGTGGCGAGAAACGCATCGACGTCGCGTCCGAGGTTGTCCCGCACGACCCTGGGGACGTCGGGGGAGAGGACGATGCGGAAGCCCTTTTCGGAGATGTTCCAGCCCATCACGTCTTCGGTATCCGGATAGAAGACGTTGTGGCTGGCGAGAATGCGCGGACCACGGCAGGGGACCGTATCGCCGGCGATCAGGACGGCGGCGGCACCGTCGCCAAAGAGGCCTGACGAGATGAGGTTGGCGAGGGAGACGTCGTCGCGCTGCCATGTGAGGGAGCAGAGCTCGACGGAGAGCAGCACAGCCACCTGGTCGGGATAGGCGCGGATATAGTCGGCCGCGCGAGTGAGGCCGGCGGCGCCGGCGACGCAGCCGAGGCCGAAGATGGGGTTGCGGCGGATGTGAGGCGAAAGACCCATGCGGTTGACGAGGCGCGCGTCAATCGAGGGGCTGGCGACGCCGGTGACCGTGACAAAGAAGATGGCGCCGATGTCCTCACGGCGAAGTCGCGCCATTTTCAAGGCGCAGTCGATCGCTCGCTCGCCGAGTTCCTGGGCCACTTCGATAAAGACGTCGTTGGCTTTGCCCCAGGTATCCAGGGATACGTATTGATCGAGAGGGCGGGAAAAGTAGCGGCCGTCCACGCCGGTGCGCATGTGGAGCCGTTCGAGGACGGCGCCGATTTTTTCGTCGTGTCCCCAGTAGGCCAGCAGAGCGTCGGCGACCTCGCGCTGGCTGTAGTAGTGTGGCGGATAGGCTGTGGAAGTAGCAAGGATGTGCATGCAGTTCTCGTTGGGTGGCGATGGTTTCTGGCCGCTGACCGGAGCTGAAAGGGATGAGTTCAGTGGCTGTACTTTTCCATTGGACTGAGCCCGGAAGCCGAGGTTGCCTCGAATTAAGAGATTACCGGACAAACGCGATTCGGTCTCATTTGGGGTCAGCGGGATCTCCACGACGATTTGAGCCGGAGCCCTTCACGAAGCGCTGAAAGACAAGGGCACAGGCCGGGCGCGAATCCTGGGCCGTCGTCCTCCAGTGTGATGCAGGCAACACGCTCGCCGGTTGAGACATTCAGCGACACGTGGCGCCGGGGGCTAATCTCTGAGAAGGTAGCCGACTCCGCGGATGGTGCGGATGAGAGGCCGGGCCGATTCGCGATCCACTTTATTGCGCAGGCGGTGGATGTGCACATCGACGATATTCGTGGAGGTGTCGATGCGCATCTTCCAGACGTGGTCGAGGACCATGGCGCGGGTGACGACGCGGCCGGCGTTGCGACAGAGGTACTCGAGCAGGGCGAACTCCTGGGGGGTGAGCTGAATCTCGACACCGGCGCGGTGGGCTTCGCGGCGGATGAGGTCGATTTCGAGATCGGCGACGCGGAGACGCGTGGTTTCGGCCTGGCCGGGCGTGCTGCGGCGCAGGAGAGCGCGCAGCCGTGCCTGCAGCTCGGCGACAGCGAAGGGTTTGGTCATGTAGTCGTCGCCGCCTTTTTCGAGGCCGAGGACGCGCTCGTCCACCGAGCGGCGGGCGGAGAGGATGAGGACCGGCGAGGTGACGCCCTGGGAGCGGAGCCGCTGGATGAGCTCGAGGCCGTCGATATCGGGCAGAGTGAGGTCCACTACGAGTGCGTCGTGGACACCTTCCAGAGCCAGTTTCTCCGCCTGGCTGCCCTGGGCGCAGGCGTCGACGCGGAAACCGGATTCGGCTAAAGCGCGGGTGAGGAAATCCCGAATGGTGGTGTCATCCTCGACGACAAGGAGTCGCATGCTTGTTCCTCAGATGGGCGCAGTCCTCGCCGTCAGCGCGAGGAGATTCGGGAGGGAACCCCGGGAGCGGCAGCCATTGCGGGTTCATGGGTTCGCGATCCATAGGAAGCCCCCCGGCGATCTCCCGGATCGCGACGTTGTGTGCATTCATGCGGAATCTCTGCGCTTCAGATTACTCCCCCCATCCTGCGCGGAACTTGCTCGCAGATTACAAACCGGTCATGCGGCAGCCGGTTTTTGATTTTGTGCCCGGACGGGTTGGGGCGATCCGTCAGGACCAATTTCGGTGGTTTTTGGTGGCGCGGGGGAAGGGTTGCGTTTATCGTGTCCGTCATGCCGGCCCTGCGATGGTTTTGTGTTCTTTTCTGCCTTGGTTCGCTGACCTTGCCCCCTGCGCTTTCCGCGCAGAAATTTTCTCCGCAAAAGATCACGTTTTCGGGAACCACGGCGAATGCCGCGGAGTTGCTGGCCATCAGCGGGCTGAAGCCGGGCGAGGCGGTGGGACAGGCGGAGATGCAGGCGGGGGCGCAGAAACTGATCGACACGGGAATGTTCTCCGATGTGCAGTTCTCGTTTAACGGGGTGGATCTGAATTATGCGCTGAAACCGGCCACGACGATGGAGCCGGTGCGGTTCGACAATTTCCCCTGGTGGGACGCGGCGGCGTTGAATGCGGCGGTGGCGGCGAAGGTGCCGCTGTTTCATGGTTCGGTACCACCGGAAAGCTCGATGCAGCAGGCGGTGGCGACGGCGCTGACCGCTCTGCTGGCGGCGAAGGGGGTGACGGCGACGGTGACGGGCACGCCCGCAGAGGATCCCGCGACGCATGCGGTGTGGGTGGGGTACCACATTGACGCGCCGGCGGTGCAGGTGGGCAGCGTTCACCTGTCCGGGGTGAGCGCGGATTGGGCGGAGCCGGTGCTGGCCATCCAAAAGGCGGCGGAGGGACAGGATTTCGATGGGGCGACGGAGGCGACGCTGGCGACGGCGCTGCGGGCGATCTACGACCGGCAGGGGTATCTGCAGGAAGCGCTGACGGGATATGCGCACGGAACGCCGGAGCTGGTGGACGGCAAAGTGATGGTTCCGGTGAGCGCGGTGGTGCAGGAGGGAGCGCAGTATCGGGTGCGGGGGATGCAGTTCGCCGGGGATGCGGTGTTGAACGCGGAGGCGTTCAACAAGATGGCGAAGCTGCATTTGGCGGATATCGCGAATGAGGATCTGCTGCACGCGACTCTGGCGGAGATGGCAACGGTCTATAAGAGCAAGGGCTATCTGCGGGCGAAGGTGGACGTCACGCCGGCGCTCGATGCGGGAAGGCGCACGGTGGATTATGCGATTACGGTCGACCCGGGACCGGCGTTTCATATGGGAACGCTCTCGCTGGTGAATCTGAATGACCAGCAGACGGCGGAGGTTCGGCAATGCTGGCCTCTGCACGAGGGCGATGTGTACGACGCGCTGGTGGTGCCGCAGTTTCTGAACCGGTACAAGAACCAGCTGCACTCCCTGGATGGATGGTCGGCGTCGTACAAGGCGTATGAGCACGAGGACACGCACGCTGTGGATCTGGTGGTGACGTTCCGGCCGGGCGGGCCGCTGCACTGAGGCGTGAATTGCAGATCCATCCGCCAAGGCTTACCATGCGGCGATGCCGATCCTGGTCTCGCAAGCGGAAGAAGCGCGTCGCAACATCGCGTCGGTGGCTCTTCGTACTCCGCTCGTCGCATGCAATACGGATGCTCCCGCGGGTTTGTATCTGAAGCTGGAGAACCTGCAATCAATCGGCTCGTTCAAGATTCGCGGCGCCGCCAACGTCATGGCACTGACACCGCGTGAGCAACTGGATCGGGGAGTCCTGACCGCTTCGGCGGGCAACATGGCGCAGGGTGTGGCGTTCTGCGCGAGACGTTTAGGCATTCCGGCAACGATCATTGCCCCCGAGACGGCTCCGGCAGCCAAGATTCTGGCGGTTGAGCGCATGGGCGGCCGGGTCATCAAGGTTCCCTTTGCCGAATGGTGGCAAACCTTCGAGACACGCTCCTACCCCGGCGTCGATGCTACGTTTATCCACGCCTTCGACGATCCTCATGTAATGGCGGGAAACGGGACGATCGCCCTGGAGCTCCTCGAAGATCTGCCGGATCTGGACGCGGTGGTGATCCCATGGGGCGGAGGAGGCTTGTCATGCGGCATCGCAGCGGTGCTGCGAGCTCTCGCTCCCCAGGTACGGATCTATGCCGCCGAGATCGAAACGGCCGCTCCGCTGGCCGCGTCGCTGGCGGCAGGCGAACCGCGTGGGGTCGACTACAAGCCGTCCTTCGTGGACGGGATCGGCAGCAAAGCGGTATTCCCGAGCATGTTCGAGCAGGCTCGCGAGCTGCTGACCGGTTCCGTGGTTGTGACCCTGAATGAAGCGGCCCAGGCCATGAAACTCGTGGCGGAGCGGAACCGAGTGATCATCGAGGGCGCAGCTGCGTGTGCGGTGGCCGCGGCTCGCTCGGGCCGCGCCGGCTCCGGGAAGATCGTTGCGGTTGTGTCCGGGGGAAACATCGACCTGGACAAGTTCGCGCAACTGGTGGCTTAAGGGGAATCGAAAGCAACCCGATTGGGGCGGGACCGGCTGGCAGACGATTGACAGGGCGCCGGCGGGGCGGTTAGTGTCGCTGCACCCCAACCTGCAACAGGAAAGTGAACCGGCACGATGAAGACACGGATGGCGTTCTGGCTATTTCCGGCGGCTCTGCTCATCTGGACGAGCGGCTGTGCGCGATCGGCACCGATGGATCGCTCCCAGGACGAAGCGGCGTTGCGCGCGCTGGATGCGCAGTGGTCGGCGACAGCGGCGAAGAACGATCTGGCGGGGACGGTGGCCTTCTATGCGGACGATGCGGTGCTGCTGCCGCCCAACGCTCCGATGGCGACGAATCCGCAGGAGATTCGGGCGTCGTGGGCGGGAATGCTGGGGCCGAACACGTCGGTGTCGTGGAAGGTGATGAGGGCGGAGGTGGCGCAGTCGGGGGAGCTGGGCTATCTGTACGGGACGTACGCGCTGGATATCTGGGGTGCGAAGGGCGGTTCTGCTGTCCATGACACGGGGAAATTCGTCGAGATCTGGAAGAAACAGGCCGACGGGCAGTGGAAGTGCGTCGTGGACACGTATAACTCCGATTTGCCGGCGCCGGCGGGTAAGGAAGCGAGCTGAGCGGCTTCCACCCTCTAAGGATGGGGCAGCCGGCGCGGAGTTCCGTGTAGGATGCTCGGCATGCGAAAAAACCTTGTATGCATCTGCGCCTTCGCGGCGGTTCTGGGGGTGGTGCCGGCGGTCGCACAGCAGAGCCACTGGGCGTCGGCGGACGATCCAACGGCGAAGTTCATTGTTGACATGGAGCGCAAGTGGGCGGAGGGGGTCTGCGTCAACAACGGCGTCGTGAGCCGATTGCTGGCGGAGGATTTCGAGGGCACGAACACGCGCGGGTTGCGCTTCACCAAAGCCGATGAGCTGCGCGATGAGAAAGGTCCGCACATCGCGCATGATTGTGGGCTGGACGAGACGCGGGTGCGTTTCTTCGGAGACAGAGTTGCCCTTGTGTACGGCAGCGAACACGCTGTGGGGAAAGACGCGTCGCAGCCGCAGGCGAAGGTTTGCCAGGTATGGACCGACACGTGGCTGAAGCGCGGCGGCGTGTGGCAGATCGTCGCCTCGCAGGATATTCGGGTGGCGTGCCGGTAGGCGGATCCCACCCCTGGTCCAGAGCGGCTGGTTGAGATAGGTGTTTTCGGGCTCAGCAACGATGGCGGTGCGGGCGGCGCGGTCGCCCTGAGGATTGCCGCCCTGTCGTCCCCCGTTCGACTCGGGGCAGGCTCCGCGCGGGACGACACGGATGGGGCATCCAGCATGTGTGCGGAGGGTCACAAATTTCGGTGACCTTCGTCACGGAGAGAGCCTGGCGGCGAAGCGTAGGGTCAGGACAAGCCCGAATCAGGAAGGGGGGCTTTCGCTTATGCCAGCTTCCAGTGGGCACCATTCGCATTCACAGACAACGATTTTGCGCGGGGCGCGGCGGTTTCCGTTCCGCACCATCGTAGCGGCGACAGATTTATCCGAAGGGTCATCAGCAGTGCTGAAGTGCGCGCAGGAACTGGCGCGGGTGCAGCATGCAAAGCTGCTGCTGATCCACGTGATCGATCCGGTGGGGTACGCGTTTCCCGAAGGGGCGCCGGCGGCGGTGACGCGGGACAAAGTGGCGCGGGAGGAACTGGCGCGGATTGAGGCCGAGGTGCGGCAGCAGGGAATCCCGGTGCGCTCGCGGGTGGAGACGGGGATTGTGTGCGAGCGGATCCTGCTCTCGCTGCGGGATCACAAGGCGGCGCTGCTGGTGATGGGGACGAAGGCGGTGACGGGCGCGGGGCGTGCGGCGCTGGGCCGGGTGACGCGGCAGCTGCTGATGCAGTCGCCGTGCCCGATTTTGACGGTGGGGCCGGAGGATGGTGAGAAGCCGCGGCCGTTTGGGCACTGGCACAACGTGCTGGCGGCGACAGATTTCTCGCTGGCCTCGCTGAGCGCTCTGCATTATGCGCAGAGGATTGCCGGCCGGCACCTGATCCTGCTGCACACGGCGCGGTGCGGACGGCATGAGGAGTGTCCCAACTGCCTGGAGCGGCTGCGGTTTCTGGCGCCGTTCAACGAGTCGCACACGATTCCGGTGGATCACGTGGTGACGGGCGGCGATCCGGCGGAGGAGATCATCAAGGCGGCGCAGCTTCTGGGGCCGGATCTGGTTGTGCTGGGGGCTCCGTCGCCGGAGCACCAGGAGCACGATCTGGAACACAGCACAGTGGCGCGGGTGGTGGCGGCGGTGGGGTGTCCGGTGCTGATTGTGCCGGAGCATCGCGAGAACTACGCGGATGAGCTGATTGAGGAAGTGCAGGAGCAGCCGGTAGCCGGTAGCCGGTAGCCACGGATGCGAGTTTAGAGTTTGGAGTTTAGGGATTCCATGTCTTCGAGTGGAGACATGGAATTTCTGTTTGTGGGGAGAATGGGGGGCCAGAGCATCGGCCTCCCACATCTGGCCACCACGGCCAGATGTGGAGCACCCGGGATCTCGATCCGGATTAGCGCAGGGTTTGGCCGGGGTCGGTGTGGAGGACTTCTACGCCGGAGTTGGCGAGTTCTTTCTCGAGCGCGGCGGGATTGCCGGTCAGGGCGGGGAAGGTTCCCCAATGGATGGGCAGGATGGTCTTTGCGCCCAGATATTTGGCGGCGACAGCGGCGGCCTTCGGTCCCATGGTGTAGTGGTCGCCGATGGGGAGCATGGCGATTTGCGGGTGATGCAGGTCGCGGATGAGCTGCATGTCAGAGAAAACGCCGGTATCGCCGGCGTGGTAGAGGACGGGACCGTTGTCGATGGCGATGACGAAGCCGGCGGGGTCGCCGCCATAGAGGGTCTTGTCGCCGTCGGTGATGCTGGAGGAGTGGCGGGCTTCGGTGAGGGTGACGGTGACGTCGGCGTGGCGATGGGAACCGCCGATATTCATGCCGATGGCGCGGTCCTGGGAGACGCCTTTGGACTGGAGCCAGCCGAGGAGCTCGACCATGCCGATGACGGTGGGGCCGTGCTTTTTAGCGACGGGAACGGCGTCGGCGATGTGGTCCATGTGGCCGTGGGTGACAAGGAGGAGGTCGATTTTTTCGGGGAGCTTATAGCCTTTGGGGAATTTGGGGTTGTGCTCGAGGAAGGGGTCGATGAGGATCGTGGTTCCCTTCGCGGTTTGGATGAGGACGGTGGCGTGTCCAAGCCAGGTGATGGCGGCGCCTTTGAAGTCGGGCATGGATTACCTCAGGTTTCAGTTTTCAGGTTACAGGTTACAGCCAGGCAGCAGTTCGGAGCCGGGAGCTGGGAGCTGAAACAACCTGGGACCGTTCGCGGGACCCGAAATTTGCAGGATGCCTGAAAAAAACCCCCGGTGGCAGCATGGCTCGCTTGACGGGGAAGCGGGGGTGGGCGTAGCTTTTTCGGCATGGGCGAACAAAAGGCGAATCTGGCGAAGAAACCGGTGGCGTCCAGCAGGGATTGCGGAGACCTGGCGGCTGCTGGGCGGGGCGAGGCTACGCTGTTTCCAACCCTTTTTCCGATTCTGGGGCAGCGGCCCATAGGGATTGCGCGGCTGGCGGCTGAGGGGGAGAGCGCGGGCGAGCGGAAGCTGGTGGTGTTCCGCACGATGGCGCCACGGTCGCTGCTCAACCGGACGGATTCGAGGCGGATGCCGTGGATGACGTGGACGATCAATCCTTATCGCGGGTGCGAGTTCGGGTGCCGGTATTGCTATGCGCGGTACACGCACGAGTTCATTCATCCCGCGAAGCCGGGAGCCGGGGGCTGGGAGCTGGGAGGGAGCCAGCAGCCAGCGGCGGGAACCGATGCTTACGAGCTGTTTGAGCGGGAGATTTTCATCAAGCAGCATGCGGCGTGGCTGCTGCGGCAGGAGCTGGGACAGGTGCGTCCGGGGGAGTACATCGGGCTGGGGACGGCGACCGATCCTTACCAGCCGGTGGAGCGGACAGCGAAGGTGACGCGGAGTTTGCTGGAGGTGCTGGCGGAGCGGAGGGGGCTGACGCTGGGGATTGTGACCAAGTCGACGCTGATCGAGCGGGATGTGGATTTGCTGGTGCGGATTGCGGAACGGAACAAGCTGAGCGTGTGCCTGACGATCACGACTCCGGATGGGCGGCTGGCGCGGATTCTGGAGCCGCGGGCGCCGCGTCCTGATCTGCGGTTTCAAACGGTGGAACGGCTGCGGGCGGCGGGGTTGCGGGTGGGAGTGTTGTGCTCGCCGCTGATGCCGGGAATCACGGACACACCGCGGGCTCTGGAGGCGATGGCGCGGCGGGCGAAGAAGGCGGGAGCGGGCTTTTTCGCGTCGCAGCCGCTGTTTTTGAAGCCGTGTTCCAAAGGCGTGTTTCTGCGGTTTGTGCGGGAGCATTTTCCGGAGCTGGAGACGATGTATGCGGCGCGGTATGGGCAGGGTGCGTTCGTCTCAAAGGCGTATCGGGAGCGAGTGGCGGCGCTGGTGAAGGCGGTGGTGAAGAAGCATGGGCTGGAGCCGCGGTTTGGGGAGCCCACCCTGTCTGCGACAAGGTTGGAGCAGCTGGATGTGGGGCCGGTGCAGGGGGCTTTAGAGTTTGGAGTCCAGAGTTTGGAGTTAAAACCATTCACCACAGAGAGCACAGAGAAGGAATTTGCATTCCGGGGCGGTAGCGGCCTGGGTGGAGCTACAATGCCGATGAGAAAACCGTAACAGGAACCAGGAGAGCGCCATGCCAGGCGAGATGCGCGAGTGGAAGTGGTCGCCGGCCGAAAAAGCCATCGCCCGCCGAGCCTACGACCGGGCTCTCGGACGAGAGTTGGAATCGGTGATTCAGGAGACGAAAGAACGCGCATCGCGGATCCGTGAAGTGTCGGAAGTTTGGGAGCTGGAAGACTGGCTCGTTCAGCGCCGCCGCCGGATCGATCGCACCTTCGATTACCGCTATTCCGTTCTGCCTCTTGTTTTCGGGGCGCTGGTTCGGGAGGGCCGTCTCAGCGAATACGATCTCGAGGGGCTCGGGCCCGAAAAAATGGAGGCTATTCAGCAGATCGTTCGCGCGGATCGATAGACGAGTTGCGACTTGGGCGACTCGCCGCCCATCCCTTGTCGCCTCGAAGGGCGCGAGGCGACAAGGATGAGGCACCCGGAGACTGTGCGGGGAGCGAGCATCGGCTTCCTACATCTGGCAACTACGGCCAGATGTGGGGCACCCGGATTGTGCGCTCTTACTTACTGCGCCTGGGGAGCGGACTGCTCCGGGCCGGCGTCGGGGTAGAGGTTTTGGATGGGGGCGTTTTCCTGCTCGCGGAGCTCGGGGTGGGGCAGGGGCTTGCGGGGCATCATCGGGTCGCGCATGGCGGCGTTGTAGACGAAGATGGCCTCGACCACCGCCGCCTGTTTGAGATCGGAGGGCTGCAACTCTTCGTACACATCCATGTTGGAGTGGTGGACGCGGGTTTCGTAGTCGAGCGGGTCCTGGATGAACTGGAAGCCCGGGATGCCGACCGCGTCAAAGGAGAGGTGGTCGGTGCCGCCGGTGTTGCGCATGGTGATGGTGGTGACGCCGAGGTCCTTCAGCGGCTTGATCCACTGAGCGAAGATGGGGGCGACGGCAGCGTTGCCCTGGGTGTAGATACCGCGAATCTTGCCTGATCCGTTGTCGAGGTTGAAGTAGGCGGAGATGAGGCGCTGCTCGGGTTTGAGCTGGAGCGGGCCGACGGGGCGGCGGATGAACGCGGGCAGGGCGAGCTGGTCGGGCGCGGTAGAAAGAGCCGCGGAGCCGAAGTGTTCTTTGACATAGCCGACTGAGCCCAGCAGGCCTTGTTCTTCGCCGGTCCAGAGAGCAATGCGGATGGTGCGGCGGGGCTCGACGTGAAGGGCGGTGAGGATGCGCATGACCTCCATGGCGACCAGCGTGCCCGCGCCGTTGTCGGTGGCGCCGGTGCCGGCGACCCAGCTGTCGAGGTGGCCGCCGACCATGACGACCTGATCTTTCAGGTTGGGATCGGTGCCGGGGATTTCGGCGATGGTGTCGTAGCCGTGTTGGTCGTCGCCGGTGAATTTGGTTTCAACGTCCATCTGGATGGAGACGGGGACGTGAGCTTCGAGAAGGCGGTAGACGCGGCCGTAGTTTTCAATTGCCATAACGACCATGGGGACCTTCATTTTGTGGTCGGGCATGTACGCCGTGAAGGTCGGGCCGTCGTCGAAGATGGTGCCGCCGGATCCGCCGCCGTCGGCTCCATCGCGGCTGGGCATGATGATGGCGGCGGCCTTCTCGTCGGCGAGAAACTGAGAGATCTTGCCGACCATGGCCATGCGCTCGAGAAAGACGCGAATCCGCTCCGGGGTAATGCCCTCGCGGTCGGTCAGAGGAAACTGGGCCAGGTCCTTGAGCTGCTCGTCGGTGTAGCGGGTGAAGAGAGGCTGATCGACGGGCGGGACCGGGCGCATTTTGCCAAGGAGGACGATTTTGCCCTCCAGCTTGCCACGGTATTGGTCGAAGTCCTTTTCGTCCTGGATGTTGACGTAGACGGCCTCGCCGGTGACAGGGCCGGCGGTGGCAGGCGACCAGGGAGCCGCCTGCGCGATGAAGACGGCGGTGTCAGGGGATGCCATGCGGACCCAGGTGTTGAGCTGCTGCCAGCCCATGCCGAAGTCGCCCCAGTCATCGAGGTGGGCGTTGACGCAGCCCATGGCGGTGAGCTGATCGCGGGTCCAGGCATTGGCTTTGGCCAGGTTGGGGGAGCCGGTGAGGCGGGGGCCGATGTCGTCGGCGAGGGCGGAGGCGTACTGCATGATGCGGGAGTGCTGAAACCCTTCGTCGCGGATGCGCTGATACATATTCAGATCGATTTTTTCGACGGCGGGCTGGGGTTCGGACCAGGGGCCGATGTCGGGATCGGTGGAGGCTGCGGCGGCGGGCGGCGTTTTGGGCGCGGCCTTGTGCTTTTTCTGAGCGGGCGCGGCGAGAGGCAGCGTTATGCAGAGGGCGAGCGCGAGGGTGAGAGACAAGCGGGAGCGTGCGGGCATCAGTGGATCCTCCGGGAAGTGAAACAGGTGGAGATGTACGGAAGGAACAAGGGTACAGCGTGCCGGGGACAGCGTACAGGGGCGGCTGGGAGCCGTGTCGTTAGCACATGATATGTCCGGTTGAAATAGCAAGTGATATGTCCGCCGAGCGGGCGGCGAGGATGGGCGACCATGCGGAGCATGGAAGCGTATCCGAGGGCCGCGGTGGAGCGGGCGATGAAG
>JBAUOP010000112.1:0-103117 GCA_049579805.1 Acidobacteriaceae bacterium | reverse complement strand
GGGGCGCGGGCGGCCTTTTTGCGGATGACGATGACGAATCACGGGAATGCAACGGTACCGGTTGCGGCGGGAGTGAAGGCATCGTGGGGGGGCTCTGGACCGCGTGACGTATCTGCCCGTCGCCCTGCACGGGGAACGCACGGAAGCTGCTGCGCCGTGGGTCAATAACGGAGAGGTCTTCAGCTACGTCACGGACGACACGCAGTTCTCCTGGTCGCTTCTCTATCCTGGCGCAACAGCACAGATCACCGGACCGCCGGAGACGCACAGCCCGCAGGTGGTGGCACAACATACCGCGACGCTGGCCCCTGGGCAGAGCGTCGAGGCTGTGTTTTTGCTGGGCGCGGGACCCGAGGAGTTCAGCGCGGGCCACAATGCCCGTGCGCTCAAAGAGGAGATCGATCGCAAGGGCACCGACGCGGTGCTTGCCCGGGCCGCGCAATGGTGTCAGGCGCGCACGCGAACGACCGGGCAGCCGGATCTGGACATGCTGATGAACCGGAATTTTCTCTTCACCGCTATGTACGCGTGGGGCAGGACGATCGATACGGAGCAGTTTGTGGGGGTCACGTCGCGCAGTCCGCGCTACTACGTCTCCGCCGCATACTGGGACCGCGATGCGATGCTGTGGAGCTTTCCGGGGCTACTGGACGTCGATCGCGGACTGGCGCGCGAGGCGCTGGAATATGCTCTGACGACGCAGCTCCGCAACACGGGCACGCATAGCCGGTTCATCGACGGCGTGGTGCTGGAGAACGGCTTCGAGCTGGATGAGGCGGCCGCTCCGCTGGAGGCGCTGTCCTCGTATGTGGACAAGACCGGAGACATCGAATTTCTGCGGGCGCACCGCGATGCAGTGAAATTCCTGCTCGACCGCATTGAGGCGCATCGCGATGCCACGACGGGCCTCTATTCCACGCTGCAGGATGCGCAGGACGAGTACGAAAAGGCGCCGTTCATCACCTATGACAATGTCCTGGTGTGGAGAGCGTTTCTCGATACCCAGGCCTTGCTGGAGCGTCTGCAGGATACGGCGGGCGCCGCAAAATTGGCGCAGCAGGCGGCCGAGCTGCGCACGGCGATTCTGAAATACTGCGTGGCGAGCGGAGCCCCCGGCGCCAGCGGAACGATCTTTGTCAGCGCCACGGACGGGACGCATCCGACGTTTGCGGCTGTGCCTCCCGGCTCGCTGATGAAGCTGCCGCTGCTGGGATTTGTGCCGCAGACCGATCCGGTCTTCGAGCGCACCTGGGACTGGCTGCACTCCCCGTCGTATCGCTACTCGTATGCGAATCAGCCCTTCGGAGTGCCCGGCAGTTACCGGCTGCCCTTCACCACCTCATGGAGCGTCGCGGATGAGCTGCGGCTCCAGCGCGGGCACGAGCAGGCGCTGAAGATCCTTCGCGCGAGCCACTGGGACAACGGGATCATCACCGAGGGCGTGAGTCCGGAAACGGCTGCGGCCGAGCCAGCCGGTCGTGCGTTCGCCACAGCAGCCGGCTATATGGCCCACGCGATCTGCCAGACCTTCTGCAAGGACACGGCGAAATAGAGCGGATGTCAGGGGATCAGGCGCGCACGGTGAGGATTGGGCAGAGCGCCTGGGTGAGGAGCGCGTGGGCGAGAGAGCCGAGCTGGGTTCCGCCGGGGAAGGCCGCGACGATGAGTCCGGCACGGCTTTCTCTTGCATGGTGCAGGACCGTCTCCTCGGCCTTCGCGCGATCGAGGACGAGGATGGGGTGGAAACGGCGCTGGAGGTCTTCGGGGATCTTCCACGCGGGTTGGGCGCGCCGCGGCAAAACGGCAAGGATCGCAGGAGTGGACGGGTGCGGGGCGAGCGGCCAGGCGTCGAGCGCCGCGCGCAGGCTTTCCGGGCTGGCGTCGACCACGAAGAGAACGCGTTCCAGAGCGCTCTCGGGAGGATGCTCGGGACAGCTTTCGCTGACAGTGAGGATGGGACAGGGCGGAGCGTCGAGGAGGGCTTGTGCTGTCGATCCGAGGGCGGTTGGAGGGTGGCTGCGCGGGCCGTTGAGGCCGAGTCTGTTGAAGCCGAGAACGTTGAGGCCGAGAATCAGGAGCGAAGGCCGGTGCTGCAGGACCAACTCCCGGAGGGCGGCGGCCGGGTTGCCGGCGCTGATGAGGGTGGCGGTATTGTCAATGCCGGACAGGCGCAGCTCACGGCGGATTTCGCGCAGAGCCCGTTTGGCGGCATCGTGGGCAGCGGCGAAGGAAGGTTTGGCGGGATCCTGCGGTCCGGTGAGGTCGAGGACATGGACAATGCGCAGCGGCGCGGCGCGGCGGAGCGCAATTTGTTTGGCGAAGGCCAGGGCACGGCGGGAGGGACCGCCGAAATCCGTAGCCAGCAGGATTTCCTGCAACGCAATGGGAGGAAAAGAAGACACGTCCAGTGTCGGCTCTGATGGCCGTAGGTTGAGAGTAAGGCGGAGTATGGGATTTACCGGTGAGCGCTGTTACTGCGGGTGGTGATGTTCGTCACCGACGATCCTGCGCTCACGCTGGAAGGCGGATTCCGGTCAGGGCTGGACATCCTCAGCGTGTGCGGAGACAGCGGTGATGCGGAGGGAGTTCTCGAGGGCAATGGCGTTCTGGACCAGGCCGGCGGGGAAAGATTTCTCCAGCGCGCGCAGCTGACGGTCATTGAGGCCGGGGACGATGACCTCAACCTCAAAGTCCTTGAGACGGAGCGGACGTGAGGATGGACTGGCGTGGGCGCGCACCAGCAGCCCCTCGGCCGAGAGGCCGCGGAGTTGCAGGTATTGAGCGACGTATTGGCCGACGCAACCGCCTAGCGAGGCGAGCAGCAGCTCGGCTGGGGTCATGCCGTGGTCGGTAGCTCCGTCTTCGGCAGGCTGATCCAGCTGGAGCCGGTGCTGGCGGGCTTCCGCTGTGAAGCGGACGCCGCCGCCGTGCTGCAAAGTGATTTCCAAAACACGCTCCCTGGGGTGAACAGGAGGGATAATGCACGCGAAGTGCCATTGTGAAAATCCGGGGAAATCGGGTACCGGGAAGGAAATAACGTTCGGATAACCGAGCCAGCTGCGTGACAGCACGCCTCCCTCGGGGAACGATGCGCCAAATGGCGCAGCGGAACCGGCGGTACACTAGCAGAACGTTTCCGGCCGTTCGATGACTCGTCGCCCCAGCTCCCCAAAAGATCCCGCAGGTTCCGGGTCCGCCCGCAACGCTGCGCCCCCTGAGGAAACCGCGCAACCTCGGCTGGAGATGCTGCGCGCCCTTGTGGACAACATGGATGAAGCGGTAGTGGCGCTGGCGCGCAGCGGGCAGGTGCAGTTCGCCAATGCGGCAGCGGAGCGGTTGTACGGAATCGCACCCAAGGGACCGCCTCTTGCCGGGTGGAGCGAGGCGTACGGGATTTATCTGCCGGACCGGCGAACGCTGTGGCCCGCCGAGGAATTGCCCGGAGCACTGGCTCTGCGCGGCCAGACGGTGGAGACCGAGCAGTACATTCAGGCACCGGGAGCGACGGCGGGCTACTGGATCGCGATGCGGGCGCGGCCGATGTTCGATCCCCATGGCAAGGTGCAGGGAGCCTTGCTGGCCTGGCGGGACGTCTCCGAAGAGCGACAGACGGCGGAGAGCCGGCGGCGGTTGCTGGCGATTGTGGAGAACACGCCGGACTTTGTGAGCCTGACGGACGCGACGCTGAAGACGATTTTCATCAACCGAGCCGGGCGTGAGCTGCTGGGGATCGGCGAGCACGAAGATGTACGCGCGTTCCCGGTGTTTGAGACGAGCCGGGAGGGCGAGCGGGAGATCTTCGAGAGCGAGGTGCTGCCGGCGCTGCTGCGGGGCGATCCGTGGATTGGAGAGTTCCGGCTGCAGCACACGAAGAGCGGGCGCCCGATCACCGTGGATATGCGCGCCTTCGGGATCTTCGGCGTTTACGGGCAGCTGATCGGGATCGCGAATGTCAGCCGGGATATCACGGAGCGGCGGCAGGCGGAGGAAGCGCGGCAGAGGCTGGCGTCGATTGTGGAGTATTCGCACGACGCGATCATCAGCGAATCGCTGGATGGCGTGATCACGACGTGGAACCGGGGCGCGGAGCTGATCTTCGGATACTCGGCGAAAGAGGTGATGGGGCAGCCGATTACGCTGCTGGCGTGGCCCGGCTACGAAGACGACATGCGCGAGCTGTTGCGGCGGATCCTTGCGGATGAAGTGGTGGAGCACTACGAGACGTTACGCCGGCACAAAGACGGACGGTGCCTGGCGGTATCGCTGACGCTGTCGCCGGTGCGGGACGATGCGGGCAAGCTGATCGGCATCTCGAAGATCGCGCGTGACATCACGGAGCAGAAGGAGCGCGAAGAGCTGTCTGGCCGCCAGGCGCAGCTGCTGGATCAGGCGTACGAGCCGATTCTGGTGCGGGACCATCAGGATCGCATCGTCTACTGGAACAAAGGTGCGGAGCGGCTGTATGGGTGGACGGCTGCGGAAGCCCGGGGGCGTGTGAGCCATGACCTGCTGCACACGACGTTTTCCGAGCCGGCGGAAGAGATCGGCCAGAAGCTGGAACGGGACGGGCACTGGGAGGGCGAGCTGATTCACCAGACGCGCCGCGGTCGCCGGCTGATGGTGCTGAGCCGGTGGATTCGTGAGCTGGGCGTAGCCGAGTCGCACGTTCTGGAAACCGACGTCGACATGTCGGAGCGGCAGCAGAGGATCGCGCTGGAAGAGCAGGCGCGGCTGGAGCGGCGCTTCCGGCAATTGCTGGAAGCGGCGCCGGACGCCATCGTGGAGGTGTCCGCCGACGGGAATGTGGTGCTGGTGAATCGCGTGGCCGAGGAGATGTTTGGTTATTCGAGGGACGAATTGATCGGAGGTTCGGTAGATCTGCTGGTGCCGGATGCGGTGCGGCATCACCATCCCGGGTTTCGAAACAGCTATCTGGAACATCCGCGGACGCGGCCGATGGGCAGTGGCCTGGACCTGCACGGGCGGCGTCGCAATGGCTCGCTGTTTCCGGTGGAGATCAGCCTGAGCCCCATCCATACCGAAGGCGGTGTGCACGTGACGGCGGTGATCCGGGATGTGACGGAGCGCAAACGCGCAGAGCAGGAGGTTCGACGGCTGCAACTGCAGTACACGGGCGAACTGGAGGCGCGGAATCGGGAGATCGAGCGGGCGAACCGGCTGAAGAGCGAGTTTCTGGCCAGCATGAGCCACGAGCTGCGTACGCCGCTGCATACCATCATCGGGTTCGCCGAACTGCTGCAGGAGGGCAGCGAAGGGGCGCTGAACGACAAACAGAGCCGCTTCCTGGAGCACATTCGGCGGGATTCCGAGCATCTGCTGGAGCTGATCAACGACGTGCTGGACCTGAGCAAGATCGAAGCAGGCCAGTTGGTGCTGAAGCGGGAGATCTATCCGCTGGCGCGGAGCGTGGGCGAGGCGCTGGATGCGATTCGGCCGGGTGCGGCGGCGAAGGGAATCAAGATTGAGGAGCACGGCACGCAGGATTCACTGGTGGATGCCGATCCGCTGCGCGTGAAGGAGATGCTCTACAACCTGCTGAGCAATGCGGTGAAGTTTACGGCAGAGGGTGGACGGGTCTGGGTGGAGACCGTGGAGGATGGCGGATTTGCGCGCATCACGGTGGGAGACACGGGGATCGGCATTTCGGTCGAAGAGCAGGAGAACATCTTCGACAAGTTCTATCAGGTGGGGAACACCACACGCGGGGTGCGCGAGGGCACAGGGCTGGGTCTTTCCATTACTAAGGAACTGGTGCAGATGCACGGCGGCTGGATGGAAGTGGAAAGCACGCCGGGCGAAGGCAGCCGGTTTATCTTTCGGCTTCCGCTGGCCGAGGCCGCGCTGTAGAATCGTCTGTCTTCCCCGGAACACTGATCCTCTCGGGCCCCTCACGGAGTTGAGCAGGAAGTATGCCGACACCTCCAGAGAAAGCCGTGATCCTGATTGCCGACGATCGGGCGAGCAGCCGCGAGCTGCTGCGCACCGTTCTCGAACGCGCCGGCTACGAGGTTCTGGAAGCCGAGGACGGCGAGCACGCTCTGGCGCAGGCACGCAGCGGCAATCCGGACCTGGTGCTGCTGGACCTGCAGATGCCAGGGCTGGACGGTTTCGGGGTGCTGGCGGAGCTGCGCGGCGATCCGCGATTTAAGGATCTGCCGGTGCTGGCGCTGACGGCCAGCGCCATGCGCGGCGACCGAGAGAAGATTCTGGAAGCGGGCTTCACCGATTATCTGGCGAAACCCGCCGGACCGGAGACGCTGCGGGAGACGGTGGCGCGGCTGCTGCGGACGGGCGGCGCGCGTAGCTGAACGGCCGCGAAGCGGCTTGGAAACCCGTGATCGTAAAAAGGCAGGTTCCGATATGCAACGAGCCAGGTGCTCACACCGGAGGAAAGCCAAGGAATGACGACACAGCCCACGATCCTCCTGAACGAAGGAGAAGATGCGAACTGGATACGTTTGAACCGCCCCGCAGCGATGAACGCTTTCGACGAGACGATGTTGAATCAGTGGAACGCGGCCCTGAACTGCATAAGAGATCGATCCCGCCCGCTCGTTATTACGGGCACCGGCCGGGCATTCTGTGCCGGCGGCGATTTGAAAAAGTATTTGAAAAGGCTGGAGGATATCGATGGCTTACGGCGATATTTCGATCTCCTGGAAGATGTCTTCATGCAAATTGTGGATTTTCCGGGGCCAACAATCGCTGCAGTCAATGGCGTTGCCGTGGCTGGCGGACTCGAAGCGATGTGCCTCTGCGATCTTGCACTTGCCGCGGATTCAGCACGCCTTGGCGATGGACACATCAATTACGGGATGCACCCGGGCGGGGGATCATCCGCGACGCTGAGCTGGCTGATTGGAGAACGGAGAGCACGCTGGCTGATCCTGACAGGCGAACTCATCAGTGCCGCTGAGGCAGAACGAATAGGCTTAGTCAATCGGGTCGTACCCGATGCGGATTTAGAGTCCGAGATTGCTCAACTGGCGCGACTTTTGCGAAAGCACTCCAGGCCAGCGATTTTGCGAACCAAGCGATTGATGGCGCGCGACATAAGATCGGTGCTACGCGCTGAGAAGGACTCGATCCTGGATCACTTTCAGGACCCGGAGACACGGCTTCGTCTCGAAGGCTTTGCCAGGAGAAGCGAGTTGAGGAAGAGCTTGTGAGTGATCCCTGGTCACACTGCTAGAGGAGCCCGTATTTCTTCATCTTGTAGCGGAGAGCATCGCGGCCGATGCCAAGGGCGCGGGCGGCCTGGGACTGATTGCCCTGGGCTTTCTCGAGAGCGGTGACGACTAACTGGCGCTCGTGCTCAGCGAGGGAGGCGTCTTCATGAACGTCCGTCGCGGCCGTTGGAGTGCTCGGGGCGGGCGCAGGCGTAGTTCCGTCCGTCGGCGTCGCTGCTGACGGGCCGATGAGAGCGGAGGGCAGGTCGGCCACGTCGATCTCGTCGGTTTCCGCCATCATGCAGGCGTGGCCAATGACGTTTTCCAGTTCGCGCACGTTGCCGGGCCACGCGTGGCGCTCGAGCAGGAGACGCGCGCGAGGGCTGAGGCCGCGGATCGTCTTGCCAAACTGCCGGGCAAACTTCTCGATGAAGTAGCGGATGAGGATGGGCAGGTCCTGTTTGTGCTCGGCCAATGAGGGCACGGGGATCTCGACCATCGCGAGGCGGTAGTAGAGGTCCTCGCGGAAGAGGCGATCGGCGACGGCCTGGCGTAGGTTGCGATGGGTAGCGGCGATGACGCGGACATTGACCTTCCTGGTCTGCAGGGAGCCGACGCGCTGGATCTCCTGGTTCTGCAGGGCGCGGAGGAGCTTGGCCTGGGTGGCGAGCGGCATGTCGCCGATCTCGTCGAGAAAAAGTGTGCCTTCGCTGGCGGCTTCAAAGAGGCCAGGCTTGTCGCGGTCGGCGCCGGTGAAGGCTCCGCGGACGTGGCCGAAGAGTTCGCTCTCAAAGAGGGTTTCGACGACCGCGGAGCAATTGAGTACGACGTACTGGCCTTTGACGCCGCTGCGTGCGTGCAGAGCGCGGGCGACGAGGTCCTTGCCGGTGCCGGTGGCTCCCTGGATCAGCGCGGAGCGATAGTGCGGAGCGATGCGGCGGATGCGGGCGAAGAGTTCCGCCATGCGCGGGCTGCTGCCGATGAGGCCCTCGAATTCGGCCTCGCCGCCGGCGGCCTGGCGACGCTCCGCCTCGGCGATGAGGCTTCCGACGCGCTCGCGGAGGACGGCCAGACGGATGGGCTTCTCGAGGTAGTCGGCGGCGCCGTTGCGGATCGCCTGCACGGCCGTTTCGGTGGTGTAATGGGCCGTCATCAGGACGACGTCGGTGGCGGGGGCGACGGCCATGATGCGGTTGAGGACATCGAGCCCGGACATTTCGGGCATGACCAGGTCGGTGAGCACGAGCTGGGGACGGTGTTGCTCGACGAGGGCGAGTGCCTGACTCGGCCGGGAAGCAGTGAGGATGGTAACGCCGTCGCGGGCGAGGGCAGTGGAGAGCAGCTCCAGACTGCCGGGGTTATCGTCCAGGATGACGATGGAAATGGCCATATCCAGCGGGGTCGACAGCTTGGGGGAGAAGCTTCTGCCATCGTAGCAGCAGGAATGCCCTGTGATGGATTATCGGCTTCCCATGTCTGCCCACCGCGGGCAGAGCCGTTCGGCTCGCTCAGGGCAGACATGGGGCACCCAGGAACTTTAGCCTAAACTGAAGGGGTGGCGCGGAATCTCTACATCGTGGCGGGGGTGCTGCTGGGGTTTGCGGCGCTCTCGTTTGTGATGGCACTGACCGCCAGCCATTTTCAGCCCGCGCTCCCGGCCAACGGCACTCTGTGGAAGACGACGGCGCTGTTCCTGACGCTGGGCGGGCTGTTCGCCGCATTGCTGGGCATGCTGACGGCGATCTTCGAGCAGGTGGACCGGCGCAACGAGGAGCGGAAGCAGGCGCAGCGGCACAAACGCGGGGCCGGGCAGCACAACCGCTAGAATGAGAGCAGCCGGATCGCCGGTGAGGAAAGAATCAGCCGACCTATGTTTGAAGTAACGGTAGAGCGCGGGTTTTCGTCGGGGCACTATCTCCGGAACTACAAGGGGAAGTGCGAGAATCCGCATGGTCATAACTACAAGGTGCGCATCACGCTGTGCGGCGAAGCGCTGGACGCGGCGGGATTGCTGCTGGACTTTCGCGACCTGAAGCAGGTGATGCAGCCGGTGATCGAGCGGATCGACCACCAGATGCTCAACGATCTTGAGCCGTTCACCGATCTCAATCCGTCGGCGGAGAACCTGGCGCAGTATTTCTACCAGCAGACGAACGAGCAGCTGCGCACGATGACCGGCGGCCGGGTGAGGGTGAAGGACTGCACGATCCACGAGACGGACACGACGACCGCGACGTACTACGAGTAGCGACTCTTGTATCTCATCGAAATCTACAAATCCGTCCAGGGCGAATCGAGCTTCGCCGGGCTGCCGTGCATCTTTGTGCGGCTGGCGGGGTGCAACCTGCGCTGCGCGTGGTGTGACTCGGAATACACCTTCGCTGGCGGATTGAAGATGACCGAGGATGAAGTGGTTGCGGAGATCGAGAAGCTGGTACCCGTGAAACTGGTGGAGATCACCGGCGGAGAGCCGCTGCTGCAGGAGCGCGAGCTGGCTCCGCTGATGGAGCGGCTGCTGCAGGCCGGCTATGAGCTGATGATTGAGACCAGCGGCGAGCGTCCGCTGGAGCGCGTGCCGCGCGCTGTGCACAAGATCGTCGATGTGAAGTGTCCGGGGTCGGGTGAAGGCGGCAGCTTTCGACTGGCCAACCTCGATTGCCTGACGGGGCGTGACGAGGTGAAATTCGTGATTGCGAACCGCACCGATTACGAATTTGCGCGGGCGTTTATCCGCGAGCATCAGCTGGAGACGCGCGCCGGACAGGTTCTGTTGTCGCCAGCCTTCACGAAGACGCCCACGCCGGAGCGCACGACGGAGAACTGTCTGCTCGATCCGCGGGTGCTGGTGGAGTGGATGCTGGCCGATGGGCTGCCCGCCCGCGTGAGCCTGCAGATTCACAAGTACATCTGGGAGCCGCAGAAGAAGGGCGTATAGACGCTCCACCACAGAGGACACAGAGAGCCCAGTGGGCGATCGGGACCGCGCGCCAGGAGCCCGGTTAGTGCTGCGCGTCGAGGTACTTGTTGAAGGGAATCTCGAAATAGAAGAGCTGCTGGCCGTCGGCGTTGCGCAGTTCGCGCAGGACGAACTTCGCATTGCGGAGCGGCGTGTCGCCGAGACCGTCCATGTCATAGAAGAGGAAGCCGTCGTGGGTGGTATGCGGCTCAACGACCAGCGCGGAGTATTCCCAGCGGTCGAAGTCGGCTTCAATCTTGTTGTCAGATTCTTTGCCTTTAGTGTGAATCTTGATCGGGCCGATGGGGATATCGGAGCCAACGCGCTCCTTAGTGCTCACTCGGCGCTCGACGTCTTCCGGCTCGGCGGCGGGGATGCGGTCGCCGTTGGCGCTGATGAAGAAGATGCGCGCATCGCGCAGGGAGATGGGGCGGTCGCCGTTATTGGTGACGATGATGCGGATGGGCAGGAAGCTGAGTTTCAGATAGTCCACCTGAAAGATTTTGCAGTCACGCGCGGTATCGAAGGGGACGACGGCGATGGCGACCTGCTCTTTGGTGTGGTTATCGACGGCAGGGTAATCGGTGGCGGCTTTGGCGGGCGGCAGATCGGAGGCACACAACGGGAGGGCCGAGGCAGCGAGGAGAAAAATGAGGATACAGCGGGCAGCTCGCGGGCAGGCAGAGAGCGGGCGTGAGCGCATGGAGACCATTATCCTCTTGCCTTATGACATCCGGAAGGCGAGATTGGTAAGCGGATGCTGATCCTGTACAGCCTGGCGCTGCTGCTGGTTCTGGTGGCTGGGGCTCCCTGGTGGCTGCTGCGCATGGCCACGAGCGGCAAGTACCGGGAGGGTTTGGCGGAGCGGCTGGGGCGGGTCCCGGAGCGGATTCGCGGGTCGCTGGGCGGAGAAAATCGGATTTGGATTCATGCAGTTTCGGTCGGCGAGGTTCTGGCTGCGAGCCGTCTGATCGAAGAGCTGGGGCAGCGGTTGGGCGCAGAGGGACCAGCCCGAGATTCCGGCGCCTGGCGGGTGATGGTTTCGACGACCACGCGCACTGGGCAAACGTTGGCGCGAGAGCGCTTCGGCGCGGAGCGGGTGTTCTACTTTCCCCTGGATTTTGGATGGGCGGTGCGGGCGTGGCTGCGCGCGGTGCGTCCGCGGATGCTGGTGCTGGCGGAGACGGAGTTCTGGCCGCGGATGCTGGCGGAATGCCGGCGCATGGGGATTCCGGTTGCGGTAGTGAATGCGCGCATCTCGGATCGCTCCTGGCCGCGGTACCGCCGGCTGGCGTGGATGTGGCGGCGGATCCTGCGCGGCGTGGGCGTGGCGCTGGCGCAAAGCGAGCTGGATGCGGAGCGGCTGGGCGCGCTGGGCGTGAAAAATGTGCAGGTGGGGGGGAATCTGAAGTTCGATGTGCGGGTGGCGTGTCCGGCGGCGATCACGACGCTGCTGCGGGAGCATCTGGCGCCGGAGGCGAAGGTGCTGGTGTGCGGATCGACCCTGGCGGGCGAAGAGGAGTTCCTGCTTGACGCGGTGCCGTCGGAGGCGGTCGTGATCCTGGCGCCGCGGCATCCGGAGCGCTTTGGGGAAGTGGCGAGCCTGCTGCAGCGGCGCGGCGCGGAGTGGGTGCGTCGATCGGAGTGGTTGGGAGCGCCGGCGCGTATCGAGGCGGGGACGGTGCTTGTGCTGGATTCGATCGGCGAGCTGGCGTCGGTGTACTCGCTGGCGACGGCGGCGTTCGTGGGAGGAAGCCTGGTGCCGGCGGGTGGGCACAATCCGCTGGAGGCGGCGCAGTTCGCCGTGCCGGTGGCGATGGGGACGAGCTATGAGAATTTCCGGGGCATCGTGGAAACGCTGCGCGCACGGCGGGCGATTCGAGTTGTGGAGCGTGAAGAGCTGAGGACGGCCCTGACGGAGTTGCTGACCGGCTCGCCGGAAGCCCGGGCGATGGGCGCGCGAGGGCGGGCGGTTTTCGAGAGCGAGGCGGGAGCGACGGAGCGGTCGGTCGCGGCGCTGCTGGAGATGCTGCGTCTGGGTTCGGCTCATCCGGCACACGCGGAGGCTCGTGGATGACGCGCCTGCTGGCAGGGCTGACGCCGCTGTACGCCTCCGCGGTGGCGGCAAAGAACGCCGTCTACGATCGCGGCTGGGCCAGGCCGAGGCGCCTGGGCTGGCCGGTGGTGAGTATCGGGAACTTGTCGGTGGGCGGGTCGGGCAAGACGCCGCTCACGATGCGCCTGGCGGAACTGCTGCGGGAGCGCGGCGTGCCGATCGATGTTCTGTCGCGCGGCTACGGACGGCGGTCGGGCGCGATAGAACGGGTTGATCCGAAGGGAACGGCAGAGGAGTTTGGAGACGAGCCGCTGCTGATTGCGCGTTCGACGGGCGTGCCCGTGGTTGTGGGGCCGAGCCGATACGCCGCAGGCGTGCTGGCCGAAAGCTCGACGCCTGGACCCGGGCTGCATCTGCTCGATGACGGGTTCCAGCATCGGCAGCTCGCCCGGGATGTGGATATCGTGGTGCTGCACCGCAGCGATTTCACCGCGCGGCTGCTGCCGGCGGGACGGTTGCGCGAGGGATTCGGGTCGCTGCGGCGGGCGCAGATTCTGGTGCTGCGCGAGGAGGATAGAGACCTGGAAGACATGCTGCGTGGGCGCGGCTTGCGGCAGCCGATCTGGTGGATGGAACGCCAAATCGAAGTCCCCGCGGTGGAGCGGGTGGCAGGGTTCTGCGCCCTTGCGCGGCCGGAGGAATTTTTCTCTGCTGTGCGGGCCAGCGGCGTTCAGGTCGCGGCGATGCGGGCCTGGCGCGATCACCACTTCTATACGGAAGCCGATGCCGCGGAGCTGATCGAGCTGCGACGGCAGCATGAGGCGGAAGCGTTTCTGACGACGGAGAAGGATCGAGTGCGTCTGGCGCCGGATGTGCTTCGAATGCTGGAGAGCGCTGCGCCGGTGCATGTGGCGCGGCTGAAGGTGCGGCTTCGCGAGGAAGCAGCGGTGATGGAACAGCTGTGTTCGCTGCTGCCGGCGGCGGGAGGATCGCCGAAGAGCGCAAGTTCGCAGCTGAGGCCGTGAGAAAATAGGAAATTGCCCGCAAACTCAGGAAGAGACTCCCGAAACCTGCCGCAGAAGCTGCGCCTGCTCGTGGTGCGTCTGGGCGCGATGGGCGACATTCTGCACTCGATGCCGGCGGTGACGGCGCTGCGTCAGGCGCATCCGGAGTGGATGATCGGGTGGGCGATTGAGCCGCAGTGGCAGGGTCTTTTCTGCGCGAATAGCGGAGAGATGCCGCTGGTGGATCAGGTGCACGTGGTCCCGGCCAAGCGGTGGGCGAAGTCGCCGCTGAGCCCGGCGACGCTGCGGGATATTCGGCGAGTTCGCCGCGAGTTGCGCGCGATGCAATACGACATTGCCGTGGACCTGCAGGGGGCAGTGCGCTCGGCGATGGTGGCGCGATGGTCGAAGGCCGAGAACGTGATCGGCGAAGCGGAGCCAAGGGAGTTCGCGGCGAAATGGTTCTTCGATGAGCGTGTGCCGACGCGCGGCGTGCACGTGATCGAGCAGTCGATGGAGGTGGCGAACGCGATTCTGCGAGAGCGGCTGCCGTTGACTTTGCCGCTGCTGCCGCGCGATCCGGCGGCTGATGCGATGGCCGCACAGTTGCCGCAACCCTTCGTGCTCGTTAGTCCCGGCGCCGGCTGGGGAGCGAAGCGCTGGCCTGCGGAGCGCTACGGGGAGGTGGCGCGGCGCCTGGCTGATGCGGGTTATGGTGTGGTGATTAACAGCGCCCCGGCGGAGGAGCACCTGGCGAAGGAGATTGTGGAGACGGGCGGAAGCGCGGCACGAGCCATGACACTGGATCTGGCGGAGCTGATTGCGGTGACGCGGCGGGCCGAGTTGGCGATTGCCGGCGACACGGGTCCGCTGCATCTGGCCTGCGCGCTCGATACGCCGGTGGTGGGCATCTTTGGGCCGACGGACCCGGCTCGCAATGGGCCGTTCCACTGCCGGAACCGGGTACTGCGGCATCCGGCGAGCGTGCGGGATCACTCGCGACGGAGCGAGCCCGAGGCCGGCTTGCTGACGATTACGCCGGAGGATGTGACGGCTGCGGCACTCGAGCTTCTGCGGGAGGTGCGCTAGGTGGCGCTGAGTTGGAGGCGCATGGCGAGACGGATTCGTGTGCCCCTGGGCTTCGTGTTTGCCGTCTTTTATTTCTGGCTGGCGCGGCCGAGCTGGATGTTTCTGGGGCTCAGCCTGATCCTGGTTGTGCCCGGCCTGCTGCTGCGCGGATACGCCTCCGGCTACGTGAAGAAGAATGCGGAGCTGACGGTGACCGGGCCGTACGCGCACACGCGGAATCCGCTGTACCTGGGCTCGATGCTGATTGCGGCTGGATTTGCGGTAGCCTCGCGAAGTATCTGGATCGCCGCGGTCCTGATCGTCCTGTTTTTGGCGATCTACATTCCGGTGATTCGCGGGGAAGAAGAGTACCTGCGGTCGGTGTTTCCTGGATTTGATGCCTGGGCGGCGCGGGTACCCCGTCTGCTGCCGCGCATCACACCGGCAAGGCAGCCAGGCGAAGCGGCTGGGGTGTTCTCGGCGGCACTTTACCGGAAACATCGTGAGTACAACGCGCTGCTGGGAGCGGTCGCCATGTATGCTGCTCTCATCCTGAAGCTGATTTTCGTGAAGAGGTAGAGAAATCGATTGAGCGGGTCTTTTGATGTTTTTTCCCGCGTGGGCGCACGTTGCGTCAGGCGGATGGCGAAGTTGCTGATTGCCGGGATGGTCGTGATACCGGTCGTAGCCGGTGCCCAGACTTCGTCGCCGGCCGCGGTGCCGCTGATTCCTCCGCAGCCGAGCTATAGCTATCCCGCGAACCTGACGCTGAACTATGCGGTGGACTGGCGGGTCTTTCCGGCGGGAACGAGCTCCTTTCATCTGGAGCAGCAGGGCGACGAGGAACGGGTGACGGCGACCGGCGACACGCTTGGAGCCATCAGTCTGATCTATCGGGTGGTCGACCGCTTTCAATCGTCGTTCAACCGGCGCACGGGTTGCTCGGCGGGATTCGCGAAACAGCTGCAGGAAGGCCACCGGCAGGTGAGCACCGATCTGAAGTTCGACTACGCGCAGGGCAAGGCTGTGCTGAACGAGAAGAATCTGGTGAAGGGAACCAGCAAGCACCAGGAGACCCCTGTGGGCCCCTGCGTAACGGATCTGTTGTCGGCGATTTTCTATCCCGCCTCGCAGAACCTGGTTCCAGGGCAGAGCTTCCGCGTACCGGTGGCGGATGCAATGCACACCGTTGTTGTGACCATGAAAGTGGAGGCGAGGGAGACGGTGAAGACGCCGCTGGCCACCTATCCGACGATTCGGGTGCAGCCGATGGCGCAGGCGGGCACGGTGAAGGCGCGCGGCAACATCTGGATCTGGTACACGGACGACGCACGGCACATCCCGGTGCAGATGCGGGCGCGGCTGTTCTGGGGAACGATTACGTTCCGTCTGACCTCGATGGAGCCGAAGTAAGGCTTAGTGGATTCGATAGCGCTCGCGCATGAGGCGCTGCAGGCGCGGCTTGTAGAGGAGATCGAAGGCCAGTTCCTTCCCAGGAAACATAGCGAGGGCGGCGCGGCGGGTGTCGGCCACCATTTCCGAGGCCTCATCAATGGTCAGGGACAAATCCTGGCTGATAACGGACATGACCATGTTGACCATGATCTGCAGGCGCCGGAGTTTACGTTGTTCATCCTGAAGCTCTTGTGGGGTTTGCCGGACGGGCTCCGGCTGGGATTCGAACTGGGGAATTTCGGATTGTGCCCCCATGCAGTGAAGGACCTCCGTTGCTGGATCGTACAACGATTAAGACACGGGACGAAACGGAAAAGATGCGGAGTCTATGGCGAAAGGTCAGGTCGCGGATCCGTCCCGCGTGAGGTGGATGGAGGGGAATTGCGCGCGGGCTGCGGCGATGAAGACGGCGGACTCCGTGGCCGCCATGCGGAGGCAGTGACGCGTGGCGAAAGCGCGGCCCAGGTGACGCGGGGCGCTCTCCAGCCAGTGTTGTCGCAGGGCAGTGTCGGGGCGCGCGGGTTCGAGACTCTGCGCGGCGATGCGGGCGACCTGCGGCATGGAACGCGCCGCATCGGTGGTGAGGGTCCATTCGATGAGGGCGGTTGCAGCGTCGGCTGAATCGTCGTGATCCGTGAGCGCAATCGCGCCGCGATCGACGAAGATTTGGCAACCTTCGCCGGGCGGCAAGGAGATAAGGTCCGGCTGCAGGCCGCGGTCGATCATCTCGGTCAGGATGGGAGCCGGCTCTGCAGTCAGCCCGACGGAAACCGGCAGGCCGCGGCGGAGTTCGTTCTTGAGAATGCGCAGCGCCTCATCGAGCGGGCCGACGACGAAGTCACAGAGGCCGGCGCGCAGGGCTTCGCGCAGATTTTCCGCCTCGGGCTCAATACAGAGCGAGCAGGCTCCAGCGATGCCGGCCGCGGCGATGTTGGCAAGGCCTTCGGTGTCGAGACCGGAGCGGAGAAGCAGCCTGCCCGCCAGGGAACCGGAGAAGCGATCACGCGCGATCTGGGTCAGAGTCTCGTAGCGCGTGTAGACGGCGGAAAGGGCGGGCGGGGAAAGCATCTGCGAAGTATTCTTCCACGGCCGCGCTTCGGTTACCTGCGGGTCAGGAATTCGAGGCAAATGGGGTGGAATCGGCGCGGGTCCTTCATAGACTGAAGGAGCCCCTTTCAAAGTGCGAAGGCGGATGCAGCGGATAGCCGGTCTGGCTTGAGAGGATCGGCGGCTCGCAGGCCGCTAATGACGACCTGCGGGCCGTTCCGATGAAAGGGGGTGAGTTCGTGGATGAGAAATCGTCCTGGACTCGAATTGTCATCACCGTCGTGCTTGATTGGCGACTGGTGCTGGCGCTCGCGGTCTTCGTGCTCACGCTACTCTTACTGAAGTAGCCAACCTCCCGGGAGGGGCGTAACCTTCCGGGAGACTGTTCAGCCCGAGTATAACATCGGCAGCTTCGCTACCAGCTTGAATACGGCTGGCCGTTGGAGCCGACCTCCTCGGAGCCGCTGTGCACGTCGGTGATGCCCGGCTCCGTCTGGTCCAGGTCCGCGTAGGTTTCGTCGCTGGTGGTCTGCCAGGTGTCGGTGCTGTGGGTCATGGGGTCAGACGGAATCGCCTTGAGATAGCCGTTCTGCACCAGGTCGTCGAGGGACTGCGGCGCCTTGTTCTTGTCCATCGTGTAGGAGTCGATGGCATCCCGCATCACGTGCAGGTCTTCCTTGAGCGCAGCTTCCTTCGCGTTGCGAATGGCGGCAACGAAGCTGGGAATCGCCACTGCGGCGAGCACGCTGATGATGAGCATGACGACCATCAGCTCAATCAGGGTGAAGCCGCGGTTATCCGAACGTGTGGGTCGTTTAAGCAACAAAGGTTTACCAGTCCGAATATTTAGTTCCGTCCAGCGCTGTTCCGGTGGACTTTGAGTAGACATCGAAGACATTTTGGCCGCCCCAGGAATCGCTGTCCGGGTCGTCCTGCATAGAGCGGAGGCCCCAGTCGGTATCCCCGGTCATGGGGTCGACGGGAATGCGACGAAGGAAGCGCAGCTTTTTGCCCTGTACATCGACGCCGTCGACCAGCGTTTGCAGGTCGGGGGGATAGCCCTGGCTGTCGATCTTGGTGCGAAAGGCATTCTTATCCGCGGCATCCTTGTAGGCGTCAATAGCGCGGCGCATCTGCCAAAGGTCATAGCGGAGCATGCGCTCCTTTTCGCGCTTCACCTGGAAGCGCGCAATGGGGATCGCCGCCGAAGCCAGGATGGAGAGAATGGCGACGGTGACGATGAGCTCGACGAGGGTCAGTCCCCCCTCGCCTCGCCAATATCCGATTTTTCGATTTAAAAACCGCATGGTTGAATATGTGACAGCCGCTTACTGAATATGGACGACGGCGGAAGACCCGGTAGCAGGCTCCGCCTGCTGTTGAGCATCGCGTAATACCGGCCGGGAGATCGCGACCGAAGCATCTCCAGGCGCTTTGGCCTGGAATGTGAGGACACAGATCGTCCCCGAGCCGTTGACGCCCGTCGTGCCGGGTGGGCGAGACACAGCGATCGCGGCCTCGCCTTTGCCGTCGTCGCGATGGGCCAGCGCCACGGCCTGGCCATCCTTGCCCAGAAGATTCGTGTGTTGCGCGTCGTCTGAGTCCACGTTGATCAGGCTCAGTTTCGACGCGTCATACTCTACCGACATGGGCACGGCGAAAACGTCACTACCGCCCTTAAGATTGACCAGCATCTTGAAGGTGGAACCGACTTTGGCAGTGACCTGGTCTGGATCCAGGATCAGCGTGGCGGGAGCGCGAGGGCTGTTCTCTTTTTCGCGATTTGCCAGGGCCTGCTGCGTCGCCTGAGCCGCGTTGGCGGGAGGCGGCGGAGGAACGGCGCCGGTAGTCTGGCCCGGGAAAGTGTTTGAATTGATCTGCCCTGACTCGGCTACGGGCTGCCGGGCCGCGGACGCGGCTGCTGCCTGCAGGGCGGCGGGCACCTCGGAGGCCTGCAGTGGCCGGATGATGGGCCGAACCTCGACATTCGTGCCGGTGCCGGTATCAATTTCCTGCAGATCCTCGGGCGTGAGCTGTTCCGCACGAACCACGTGGGGGATCATCAGGAAGACGATCTCGTCGTCGGTGACTTCCTTCTGCTGGGTGCTGAACAGATACTTGATGAGAGGCAGTTGTCCGAGGCCCGGCCAGCCGCTGATGGTGTAGGTGGTCTGGTGCTGGAGGATCCCGCCCAGCAGGTTGGCCTCGCCGTTCTTGAGCCGAACGGTGTGGTCGACCGAGCGCTGGGTGATGATGGGCTCCGTGATGCCGCCGATGTTCGTGTTGCCGTTGGTGGCAGAGACCTCGATCTTGCTCTTCAGCGTGACGTCGCCATCCATGTGGATGGTGGGCTTAATGGTCATGTCCACGCCGACATCGATGTACTGGAACTGCGTGTTCACCAGGGAACTGACAATGGCGGTGGCCGCGCCGGTCTGGTAGGATCCGGTAGCGATGGGGATGCGTTCGCCGATTTTCAGCGTCGCTTCCTGCCCGTCGGATGCGCGGATTTGCGGATTCTGAATGATGCGCGAACGCGTGTCGGTGAGCAGCAGATCGACGGCGGCCTGGCCGATGGTGACGGCAAAGTTAGTTGAATTCAGATGGGCCAGGTTATTCAGGGTGAGGCTGCTGGTGGTCGTCGAGGTGCTGCTCGTGGTGGTGCTGTTGTCGCTCGAAGTGTTGTTCAGGTTCGCATTCGACGGCTGGAAGTTGATGCTCGCTGTCTGGGGCAACTGAACGCCGATGTTGCGCAGCAGATCGCGGCTGACTTCGAGCACGGCGACGTCGATGACCACTTCAGGACGGGCCTTATCCAGATCGTCGATCAGGCGATGGGCGAGCAACAACTCATCCGGCGTGCCGCGCATGACGATGGCATTTTCGCTGGCCACGCCATTGATGCGCGCGTTCTGAAAGAGATTGCGCAGAACCGTCTGCACCTCGGTGAAATCGTTCTGCTGCGCGACGTTGCGCAGGTAAAAGGTTTCCACCGCCTGTTGATCCAGCTCGGTGTGCTTGGTGCGGCTGTTTTCAGCAACGAAGATGGTGTTGGAGGTGATGGGGCGCCAGAAGGTGTTGGAAACGGTAGCCACAATCCGCAGTGCGTCGCGTACCGTCACGTTCTTCAGGTCGACCTGGATGCGCTTGGAGGTATAGGAGGGATCGAACAGCACATTGATGCCCGCCAGCTTGCCGATGGCCTGATACACGATCCGGCTGTCATCCACCATGTACAGCGTGAGAGGCTCATTGGAGATGGGTTTGAGCTGCACCGGGGCAGCGAGTTCGAGGGCTTCATCCGAGGTGCGCGGAGCGGAGGCCGTCCCCGGGGTCTGCGCGTTCAGCTTCTCGCGGGTGGTCTGAATGTCCTGGCTGGCCAGTTCATTGCTGGGATCGATTTCGAGCGCGCGCAGAAACTCGGTGAGGGCGGGGGTATAGGCTCCCTGGTCGCGCAGGCGCTCGCCGTGTTCCACATGCAGGGCGGCGGCGGAGAAACGGGTGCGCTCCCAGGCGAGGCGGAAGCGTTCGTCGGTCGGCTTCTTCTGGTAGGCCTGGTAGTAGTCCTCGTAGGCGGCCTCGGTATTGCCTTTGAGTTCCGCGATCTCCCCCCGCTTGTACCAGTGCGAAGCGGACTGGGCGTGCGCCGCGGGGCACGCCACACAAATGACGGCGAGGAAAGCCCAAATGACGAGACTTCTCTTCATGCATCTCCAGGGTGGGCGGACAGGAATTTGAGGGCCCGGCGGGAGAACACACTCTCCGCGCTGAAGGCCGGGAAGGGTTCTGCCGGGCGTATCGTATGCCGCGAATAGTATCGCATTGCCGGCCGATCGAGGAGCGGGCGGGACGTGGGTGCGCGAAATCGCCGAGTGTCATTTTCGCGCCTCCCGGCGACGATATAGCATGAGAGACTGCGAGGATTCTCATGGCGCGACCGACGCAACAGACCGCGAAGCCCGCTCCGGCGAAGCCGAAGACGCGCGATCCCGTGGCCTCCGGCACCCGCGATGCGGCGGTGAACCGAATGGCGGGGCACAATTACTTCCTGCTGGAGAAATACGAGGCGGGCGTAGCCCTGCGCGGGACCGAAGTGAAGTCGATCCGCGAGGGCAAGGCGAACCTGAAGGACGCCTACGGCCTCATCAAAGATGGGGAAGCCTTTCTGCTGAACGCCCATATCGGAGCTTATTCTCACGGCAGTTCCAACAATCACGAGACACTGCGGACCCGCAAACTGCTGTTACATGAGGAGGAAATTCGCAAACTCACGGGAAAGACGCAGCAAAAGGGTCTGACGCTCATTCCCACCCGGCTTTATTTTCGGAACGGCCGGGTGAAATGCGAGCTGGCCGTGGCGCGGGGCAAACAGGACTGGGATAAGCGCGAAACCGAACGCCGGCGCGAGGCGGACCGGGAGGCACGAGCGGCCGTGGCGCGGGGTCGGAAGTCCTGAAGGCTGAGACGCCGCCCCCCGGCCGGATCGTCCGCGGAAACGACAAGGCCAGCCCTCCGGAGCGGGCTGATCCGCTATCGCGCACATTCCAGGGCAAATCCTAACCGTGCCTGATATTCAAAAAAAATCTCTCCCCAATCAATCACCAGTTGGGGTAAGCTTCTGCAACACTCGAATTCTTCTCCCCGCGTCTCCCCCCGTTTAGTTGCTCAGGCCTTTGCTTGAACGCCTTTTTATTCCGGCTGTTTGGGGTGAATCCTGTATGCGGAAAATGACAAATGAGTCTCTTCGGTGTCCAACCATTCCGGCGGCCACCGCAATGGTTGGGATGTGCCTCGAAGCCTCTGCGGATCGTCCGGCCGCCACGGCCAGATCGATTGCAAGGCGAAAATTCCCTCTGCCCGTCCCGCGCCCGTTTTTCCTGCTTACCGCAGCCGCCCTGCTGGTGGCCGGCTTTGGTCCCGGGATCAACGCCTGGGCCGATCACCCCGCCAGTGGCGTCGTCGAGGCGCTGCAGAAGAAATACCTGGTCACCCAGATGACGCCCGACGACCAGCAGGTGACCAAAGACGGCACGACCATGGTCATGAAATGCGCCGGTGTTTATACGCTGCCCAGTACCGCCATGATGGAGCCGGACAGCACGGTCCTCAACGGATCCCTCAAGGGCGCCTCGATGTTCGCCAAAATGACCTACGTCAAGTTTGGAACCCACGTGTTGCAGACCGGCGAGAAAGTGTACATCACGAAGATTGAAAGTAAAGGCGACTCCGGCGATGAGCTCCGCGTCAGCATCCTCAGCGTCGACCCGCTGGATCTCAGCGACGGGTCCGGTCAGCAGAGGTTCAAGGGGGTCATCTCTTTCAAGTTCAAGAAAGGCTACCTCGATGAGACTCCCCCGGAAGAGATCGAGGCGGCCATTGAAGCGATCCTGGCTCCGGACACGGGGGGAGACGACTCCCAGGGGGGTGGCGACAGCGGTCAGGGAGACGGCAACGGCGGTCAGGCGCAGGGCCCGCCTCCTCCCGCTCCCGCCCCGCCCCCGCGGCGGGTCGCGGCACCGCCGCCTCCACCTCCGGCCCCTGCCGGACCGCCTCCGACGATCAACATCGGAGAGTCCTCGACAGAGGTTCTCCAGGCGCTCGGGATGCCTCTGCAAATGATCGATCTGGGCAAGAAGAAGACCTATATCTACAAGAACATGAAGATCATCTTCGTTGACGACAAAGTCAGCGATGTTGAGTAACCAGAGGAACCCGGGCCCCATCTCCAGGGAAGAAATGTGAGGGGAGTATGACCATCCATCGGAAAATCACCGCTGTCGCGTATTGGGCCGCCGTCGCACTGCTCGGCACCGCCGTCTGCTTTGGCGCATCCGGACCACCGCACAAGTCTGCCCCGGCGCCGAGGCCGCCAACCCGTTCTGTGCATCCTTCGGCAAGCGGCGGAGCTCACCGTGCCACCCCAGGCGCCTCGCGTCCGGGAGCTGGCAGACCGGGCGGCATGGGAGCCAACCGCGGTGGCAGGCCAGGCATGGAAGCGAACCGCGGCGGCCGGCCAGGCGGCGGCACGATGAGGAACCGCGATGGCAGCATGACCAGCCGCAACGCCCGCGGAGGGGAAATGACGCGGGGTCGTGACGGCCACATGGCCGGCTACCGAGATTCCCGTGGCAACGAGGCCAGATTCGGCCACAACGGGAGGGTCCGAGAGGTCCACGGGCGCGGCATGGACGTCCGCCAGGGTCCCCGCGGCATGAGGCGCACCGTCGTGGAGCGCGGCGGCGAACGCCGGGTTGCCTATGGCCACGGACGCGGCTATATCTCGCGTCCATATTCCTATCATGGCCATTCTTACTACAGCCGGACGTACTACCGGCATGGTGGCTATTACCGAGGCTATTACCATCCCTACTACTACCATGGTGTCTATCTTCATGGTTATATGCCGGCTTATTACTATCCGCCGGTGTATTACGGGTGGGCCTACAATCCATGGCCCGCGCCCGTTCCTTATGCGTGGGGCTGGGGAGCGGCACCCTGGTACGGCTACTACGGTGCGTATTTCGCCCCGTATCCTGTCTATCCAAGCGCCGCATACTGGATTACCGACTATCTGATCTCAGCCAGCCTGCAGGATGCTTATGCAGCCGGCGTCGCTGCCGGTCAGGCAGGAGAGGCGGGCGCCCGTCTCCAGTCTCTGAGAGGCCCCCATCTGGTCTTCGCCTCGTACAGCCCTGATGGAGATGCAGCCGCTGGGCCGGTGATGAGCAAAGCGGTCAAGGATGCTGTCTCAGAGGAGATCAGCCGGGAACTGGCCGCCGCCCAGAAGGTTCAGGACCCATCCGACGGCAGCACGGCCAACCTCTCGACCATGCTTGCCGACGGTCAACCCCACGTCTTCGTGGTCAACACCGGCCTCACTGTCGACTCGGCGGGGCAGGATTGCGGCATCACCGAAGGGGACGTGCTTTCGCTGAGCACGCCGCCCGCCCAGGACGCAACCAACGCTGACCTCCAGGTCCTGGCCAGCAAGCAGGGCGACTGCACTACCGGCGCTCAGGTAAGCGTAGGCCTCGATGACCTGCAGGAGATGCAGAATCACCTGCTGGCCAACATCGACGATGCCATGGCCCAGATGAAGAACCATCCCGGACAGGGCGGCTTGCCCGCGCCTCCGGCTGCCGCCATTCAGGGAACCACGCAGGCTCCCTATGCCGCTGCCGCTCCCCCGGCCGACCCCAACGGCGCTGCCGAACTCGATCAGCAGGCGCAGCAGGGTGCTGAACTGGAGCAGCAGGTGGTGGCCGATGCCGATGCGCCCGACAATTCCGGAGAAGCAGCGCCAGCCGCGGGCGCCGCTGCACCCGCCCCTCCGGCTCCCGCTCGCCCGGCTGGTCCCATCACCATTGCCCTCGGCCAAACGCAGGCCCAGGTTATCAGGAGCAAGGGTCAGCCGCTCAACATCGTCAATTTCCCCAGCAGGAACAAAACCATCTACATCTACCGGGATATGAAGATCATTTTCGTTCAGGGAAAGGTGAGCGACGTTCAATAATCCTCAAACTCGCACGACGGACCGGGAGGCGCGGGCGGCCGACGCGCGGGGACGGAGGGCGTGAAGTTGGACAACATTTGTTGTACAATACTGCTATGGGAAAAACCGTTAGCGTTGCTGAAGCCCGGGCCAGGCTCCCGCAGCTCCTGAAGGACGTCGAAAAGGGAAAAAGTATCGTGATCTCGCGCTATAAGAAGCCGATTGCGATTCTGTCGCCGGCTCCTGTGGAGGATCGGCGTCCGAAGTTCGGGACGGGCAAAGCGCGCGTGCGCATCATCGATCCGCAAGCCTTTGATCCAATGACCGACGAAGAAGTGGAAGCGTTTGTCGAGGGCCGCTACTAAGTGGATCGGGTGTTGCTGGACACCCAGGTTATCTATCTCGCCTATCGCGGTGAACTGCAAAAACTCCCGGTGACGGTGCGGGATCGAATCGGGGATCCCGACACGGTTCGCCTGATCAGCGCGGTCTCGATCATCGAGATCGCGGTGAAGCATACGATCGGAAAACTGGACATGGACAAAGATGCGATGCAAGGGGCCATAAGAGACCTGCGCCTGACGGAACTGCCCTTTGAGCCGGAGCACGCCTTCGCCATGTTCTCTCTTCCGCTTCTGCATCGGGATCCCTTCGACCGCATGATTCTGGCCACGGCGCTGGTTGAGAAGCTGCCTGTCGTGACCGGCGATCGCGTCTTTCGCCGTTATCCACAGATTCAAGTGATCTGGTAAGGAAAATCTTTTACTTCATGAATACAAAGCTAAATACGAGTGCCGTCACTGATGTCTCCACCGAAATGCTGGCGGTCTTTGCCGTCGATGCCTCAACGAACAAATCAAAAGAGGCGAAGCCGGAGATTCGCCTGCTGACCGTGGACCCAGGGTTGAGCGTTGCCGCCGAGATGGTTCTGGCCGGAGGGGAATTCAAGGCTGAGCCGAACGAAACCCTGGTTCTGCATGCGCCCGCGGGCCTAAAGGCAAAGCGGTTGCTGGTGATTGGCCTGGGTAAGGCAGCGAAGCTGACGCCGCACGAGGTGCGCAAGGGTGCTGGTCTCGCGGTCCGCTTTGCCAAGCCGCGTGGTTTGCGGGAACTGGCGATCGCCGTGCCGTCCGCCGACGGGCTTGACGCAAAGCTGACCGTCAGGGCTGTCGCGGAAGGGGCGATTCTGGGTGATTTCGATTCAGATACCTATCGTTCGGACCGGAAAGACCGCAGCGTTCAGTCGGTCGAGGTCGTGGTCCCGGCGGAAATGGACCAGGCGGCGGTCGAGACGGGCCTGCGGGAGGGCGTGATCCTGGCCGAGTCGCAGAATTTCACCCGCTCGCTGGTGAACGAGCCGGGCAATCGCCTGACGCCGACGATCTTCGGGGAGCGGGCGGCAGCGATGTGCCGGGAAGTCGGGCTCGAGTGCTCGGTTTATGGAGCGGACAAGCTGCGCGAGCTGCAGATGGGCGCGTTTCTGTCGGTCGCGCAGGGTTCTGAGGAGCCGCCGGCGCTGATCGTGATGACCTGGGAGCCGAAAAATGCCAGGTCGGGTGCGGTCCTGGGGCTGGTCGGCAAGGGCATCACCTTCGACAGCGGCGGCATTTCGATCAAGCCCTCCGACAGCATGGAGAAGATGAAGTACGACATGGCCGGCGGCGCGGCGATGATCGGGGCGATGCGGGCGATTGCGCTGCTGCAGCCGGCCGTGAAGGTCATCGGCATTGTCTGTGCGACCGAGAATATGCCCTCCGGCAAGGCGCAGAAACCCGGTGACGTGCAGATCGCCATGCCGGCGCCAGGCAAGCCAGGGAAGGCCATCGAGATCATCAACACCGACGCCGAGGGGCGTCTGGTGCTGGCGGATGGCGTCACCTATGCAAAGCAACTCGGCGCCACGCACCTCATTGACGCGGCGACCCTGACCGGAGCGGTGGGCGTCGCGCTGGGCATGATTAACGGCGGCGCCTTCTCCAACGACGAGGAGACCTACCAGCGCTTTGCCAATGGGCTGAAGACCTCCGGTGAGCGCTTCTGGCGGCTACCCGTAGAGGACGATTACCGGGAGCTGATCAAGTCGAACATTGGAGACATCAAGAACACCGGCGGCCGCTATGGTGGAGCCATCACCGCGGCCATGTTCATCAAGGAGTTCGTCGAGGATACGCCCTGGATTCACCTCGACATCGCCGGGGTCGCCTGGGTGGACGATGCCAAACCCTGGCAAGCCTCCGGGCCCACGGGCGCAGCGGTGCGCAGCATCGTGGAGTGGGTGCGGAGCTACGAGATCTGAAGGAACCTGGACGTATCGTGCGTCCCGCAGCATTGCAGTCATTGCTATCAGTGATTGCATCGTGCTAAATTGAGCGTATGGCAAGCCTCACCATTCGCAAACTGGACGATTCCGTGAAGGCCAGACTGCGAGTGCGCGCAGCCGAACACGGCCACTCCATGGAAGAAGAGGCGCGCGCGATCCTGGAGCGAGCCGTCACCCAAACGGGGGAAGCTCCGCCGCGCGGAAACATGGCAGAGCGAATTCGGAGTTTGTTCGAGCCGCTGGGAGGCGTTGAGCTCGAAATTCCACCGCGAGGGCCGATGCGGGAGCCCGTCGATTTTTCAGGTCCGGAGTACGGCGCGTTCGACGACGAACAGAAATGATCATCGTCGATACGAACGTTGTCTCGGAGGCGATGCGCCCGGTTCCTGCCGCACAGGTTCTGGGATGGCTGGCAGCCCAGCCGGTTTCCGAGGTGCGCACAATGGCGATTACCGAGGCCGAAATCCTGTCAGGAATTGCCCGTATGCCGGAAGGTCGGCGCCGCCGGCAGTTCCAGGAACGCGCCGAGTTGATGTTTCGGACCTATTTCGAGGAGGGAATCCTCTCGTTCGATAGCCAATCGGCCCGGCACTTCGCGACCATTCTGGAAAGGCGACTGAAACAGGGCCGCCCCATGGAGCCCCTCGACGCGCAGATCGCAGCCATCGTTCGCCTGCACAATGCGACGCTGGCTACGAGAAATACCCGGGATTTCGAGGGCTGCGGAATTCGCGTCGTGAATCCCTGGGAAGCATGACGAGCTGAGTTCCTGCTGAGTGCGTTCAGGGAGCATGGACAGTGGCAGCCGGTTGCCGCGGCGTCGCTCCCTTGCCGGCACCGCCTCGTGCCCGTGCCACTACGATCATTCCCACGCCAAAGGCTATGGCGCCCAGGCTGGCGAGCTGGGCATTGGTCATACCCCACAGGACTCGCGGATTGATGCGGATAAACTCCACCAGGAAGCGGGCAATGCCAGTCAGGACCAGGTACTCGCCGGTGATCTCGCCGAGCGGCTTCGGGTTTTCCGGGGAGCTGCGCTTCCACAGAAACCAGCAGATGAGAATCGCAGCCAGCAATTCGTAAATCGGCGTCGGTTGAACGCGGCAGCTGGAAGGCCAGCCAAATTCCGCACAGGTCCCCATCGGTCCCGTCGTGGGCACCAGCCCGTTGGGAAAGGCTATGCCCCAGGCCAGATGGGTTGGTTTGCCGTAGTCGCCGTCGCCGGAGATGAGACAGCCAAGGCGGCCGACGCCATAACCGAGGGTCGCGGCCGGCGCGGCCAGGTCCAGCATCTGCAGCGATCCAAGCTTGTAGATGCGGGCCTGCCAAAGCAGGGTAAGAATGCCAACGATCAAACCCCCGTACCAGGCAAACCCGGCGCGGTCGAAGAGCAGCGCGGCGGGGTGGGCCATCAGCGCATGGGGTGTCTCCAGTACGTGCCAGAGCTTGGCGCCAATGACGCCGGCAACCGTGGAGACGGCGACGATACTGATGGCGTCAGCGGCGATGCGCCAGCGCTTGAAATTCAGCCAGAGAATCCAGCAGCCGGCGACGGCGGCCAGCCACAGCAGAATGCCAAAAGTACCGATGGAAAAGCGTCCAATATGAATAAACGGATACATGCGGCGTCTGTCCAGTATAGCTTCCACAAGGGCATTGGAGATAATTGAACCTGTGAGCACGACCGGGATTCATGCGGACCTTGAAGTTCTGTTCAGCCGCGATCGCATTCGCCATCGCGTGGGGGAAATAGGACGGCAGATCGACCGGGAATATGCGGGCGAGAAGATTGTCCTGGTGGGCGTGCTGAAGGGCGCGGCCATTTTCCTGGCCGACCTGGCGCGTAATATCTCCGTCGACAACACCTTCGACTTTGTGGCGGTCTCCAGCTACGGCAAAGAACAGAACACCACCGGGGCCGTCAGGCTCATCAAAGATATTGACCATCCCATCGAAGGGAAGAACGTCATCATCGTGGAGGACATTCTGGATACCGGACTGACGCTGGGATTCCTCCGCAATCTGCTGGAACAACACCACCCCAAAACGCTGAAGATCGCCGCCCTCCTCGACAAACCCTCCCGCAGGCTGGTAGAAATCGATGCCGATTATGTGGGATTTACCATTCCCAATCAGTTCGTTATTGGTTATGGGATGGATTTCGCGGAGCGCTACCGGAACCTGCCGGACATTTGTCTAATGCCGAATGAGGTTCCGGCTCCCCAGCCTTTGGGTAGCCCCGCAAATCCGAAAGAGTCGGCGGGCTGAAAGGAGTTTTTGCCCCCATGAGTACGCAGATTCATCTCCTCGATCAGGAAGACGAAGAACTGGAAGTTACCGGGTTCGACGCGGAGGCCTTCGCGCGGCAGGCGCTGGGGTCCCGGCGGGCCCTGGCCGCAGTGATCGATCACACCCTGCTGAAGCCGGAGGCGACCGAAAACCAGGTGGTACAGCTGTGCCAGGAAGCGGCACAGCACGGCTTTGCCTGCGCCATGGTCAATCCCACGTGGACCGCTCTGGCTTATTCGGAGCTGGCCGGGACCGGCATTCCGGTCGGCGCAGTGGTGGGCTTTCCGCTGGGTGCGTCGCTGGGCAGCACCAAGCGCGAGGAGGCGGCCGCGCTGGTGAAACTCGGCGCCCATGACGTGGACATGGTCGTCAACATCGGACTGTTAAAGTCCGGCGAGAACCACGCGGTACAACAGGAGATTCGCGGCGTTGTCGAAGTGGCCCACGAGGCCGGATCGATCGTGAAGGTGATTCTCGAGACCTGTCTGCTCAGCGTGGAGGAGAAGCTGCGCGCGTCGGAACTGGCCATCGCGGCCGGCGCGGACTTCCTGAAGACGAGCACGGGCTTTTCCACCGCGGGCGCCACGGCGGAAGATGTGGCCATGCTGCGCGGGGTGGCGGGGGGACGCTGCGGCGTGAAAGCCGCGGGAGGCATTCGCACCCTGGCGGACGCGCGGCGGATGCTGGAAGCCGGGGCGAACCGCATGGGGGCCAGCGCCAGTGTGGCCATTATTCGCGAGCTGAGCGCATAACTCTCCGGCTGCCGGGACGCGCGCGCCAGGCGTCCCGCGACGACGCAAAACACCGTATGATGACATTCGTTCGGTCGCGAGCCGCGGTGCGCGCCCAGGAGAGTTGTGAGCGAAAATCCCCAGCAGAAACCGACCGGCCAGGCGCGATCCCCCGAACATGCAGAGCACGAATGGGAGGGGGACTACCAGCCCGTTTCAGCCACGCAGCGAACCGCCCAGGTACAGGTAGATCCGCTGCAGACGGAGTTTCTGATCCGCCTGGCCGACACCCTGAACACCACGCTCGACCTGCGCACCTTGCTGGAGCGCGCCTCCTCGCTGGTTCGGGCCGTGATCGACTACAAGATTTTCGCCATCCTGCTCATCAACGACCGCACCCAGGATCTGCGCATGCGTTTCCAGATCGGCCATCGGCCGGAGGTCGAGCGGCTGCGCATTCGCATGGGGCATGGCATCGTCGGCCAGGTAGCGCAAACGCGCCAGGCAATGCTGATTAACGACGTCACTCAGACCGCGAACTACATCGATGCCAACCCGGATGTCCGCTCGGAGCTGGCCGTCCCGCTCATCACGAAGAATCGGGTCATCGGCGTCATCGATATTCAGTCTGAGCAGCCTAACTACTTCAAGCCGGAGCACCTGCACCTGCTCACCCTCACCGCCTCGCGCATCGCCGGGGCGATCGAGAACGCGCGGCTGTATACGCGGGTTTCTCGCCAGGCCCAGACACTGCAGGTATTGAACGAGATCAGCCGTGAGATTACGTCGATCCTCGATCCCGATGAACTGCTGCAGCGGGTGGCGCAGCTGATCCGCCGCATCATCGACTATCAGATGCTCTCGGTGTGGCTGGTCAACGAGCGCGGCATCGAAAGCCGGCTGGCCATTCGCCTGCCGCCCCGGCATGAAGGGAAGCATCGGGAGGAGCGGCGCAGCATCTGGGACTCGTCGCCGAACGCAGGCCCCGAGACCTTGTCCTCACAGGCCCCGGCCGCGAGCGCGGTTGAGACGATTGGCGTCAGGGGTGAGCCGATCCCACTGGGCGAGGGTCTGGTGGGCGCGGCGATCGAGGGAAAGCGCGCGCTGCTGGTGGGGGATGTTCGCAAGGACTCCCGCTACCGGATGGTGAACCCAGAGACGCGCTCCGAGATGGTGGTGCCGCTGATCTATAAAGGCCGAGCGCTCGGCGCGCTGGACATCGAGCATCCGCGGGCGCACTTCTTCAATGAGGAGCACGAGCGGTCCGTAACCACACTGGCGGCGCAGATCGCCATTGCCCTCGAAAATGCGCAGCTCTACCAGCGCGTCGCCCAGCAGGAACAGCGGCTGGAGCGGGATATGGCGATGGCGCGCGAGGTCCAGCTGCGTTTGCTGCCTCCCGCGAAGCCCCAGCACAAACGGGCGGAGTTTGCCGCGCGCTTTCTTCCGGCGCGCACCATCGGCGGCGACCTCTACGATTTCCTGCCCTACGACCCGAACCGCAGCGCCATCGCCCTGGGCGATGTGAGCGGGAAGGCGGCGCCGGCGGCCCTTTACGCGGCGCTGGTGAGCGGCATCATGCGGTCGGCGGCGGCCCAGCATCCCTCGCCTTCGGAGATGCTGCGGATGCTCAACGACGCGCTGCAGGAGCGCAAGCTCGACTCGCAATACGTAACCATGCTGTACGGCCTGTGGAACGACGAGAACCTCACCCTGCAAATCGCCAACGGCGGGTCGGTGCAGCCGCTCTTTTGCCATGGCGACGAGGTCGACACCATCCGCGCAGAAGGCTTTCCCCTGGGCATGTTTCCCAATGCCACCTGGGAAGAGTTCAGCATTGCCACCCAACCCGGCGATTCGGTGGTGTTCTTCAGCGACGGCATCGTGGACGCGCAGAACGCCGCGGGCGAGATGTTCGGCAACGATCGCCTGCTCGCCTGTGTGCGCAAGAATCGCCAGAAGTCGGCGTCGAAGCTGGCCGAGAACGTGCTGACCGAGGTGGGCCGCTTTCAGGGCAAGCGCGACCGCTTCGATGACGAGACGGTGCTGGTGTTGCGGGTCGTGTAGAACCATGCGGGATCCTCGCTTCTGCTGATTCGGATCCGCCTCACTCAGCTCCATGCCTCTCAAATGTCATTACAAATTCGGCCATAGCGGAATAGAATTCCAGGCAACTTCAATGTAAGAGAAAGTTGCTCGATGAAAGTCGCAGTTTTCTGCCCATGGGTTTTCTTATCCGCCGCCGTTTTGGTCAGCACGGTGCCCAGACTCTCTGCTCAGGCAGCCGATTCTGCGGCTCCGCCGGCGAACACGCCACCAGCTGCGACGACCTCCGCGCCTCCTCCTCCAAACACTCTGCTGGACGGGACGCCGGTGAACCTGCGGCTCAGCCAGACCATTTCCTCCTCCGACGCGAAGGTGGGGCAGGAGATTCCCTTCGAAGTGATCGATGAGGTCGATGTGGATGGCGTGCCCGCGATTGCGAAAGGCGCGACGGCGATAGGGACGGTGACCGAAGCCGAACCGAAGCGGAGGATGGGACGGGCCGGGAAGCTGAACATCAACATCAGCTACGTGCGTCTTCTCGATAACGAAAAGGCCATGCTCCGTGCCGTTAAGGATGAAAATGGCAAAGGGCATGTGGGCGCTATGACCGGTGCCATCGTCGCCACGTCCATCGTGTTTTTCCCGGCTGCGCCGCTCTTTCTCTTCATGCACGGCAAGGACATCACGATTCCGCAGGGGACGGAGATCACAGCCTTTGTGCAGGGAGATATGCACCTGGATTTGGCTCGGTTGCGGGGGACTGGAGCCGGGGCCGAGACGGCGATGGCGGTAGCGCCTGCAGAGGCGAACTGCTCGCTGCTGGTGTCGTCCTCTCCGCCGGGAGCGGACATCGACATCGATGGAGCCTTCTCGGGAAGTACTCCGTCAACGCTAACCGTGGGTCTGGGCAGTCACGAAATCGTGGTGAAGAAGCAGGGTTTCGCGGACTGGAGCCGGAAGCTAAACGTAACCGGGGGCAGCGTGCACCTGGACGCGACACTGAGCCCGGTGGCGGGAAACTAACCTGCGGCGCGCAACTCCTCCCGAACAATGCGGCGGAGAGTTTCCTCGACCTTGGGCGCGGTGCCCTCGACCACGCGCCGAAGCGCATCGTTGATGAGGGTTTGATAGCCAACCTGCACCCCGGGCGCGGCAGCCTGCGCCAGGAAGTGGTCGAGAATATCCTCGTCGATGCGGATGGTGATGCGGGTCTTGCCTCGCGGCACAGGTTCCGGCGAGAGAATCCTGCCCCGCTTGCCTTTGGCGAAATCATACTGCTGTTTCATCGGTTCTCCGTCACCTTTCATGGTATGCACAATCTGTACACAATGCAATCCGGTTCACCGCAAAAGGAGGCAGGATTCTCTTCGCATCGGCCGGTTTGGGTGAATTACAGCCGCCCAGGTCTGATATTCTCAAGCGTTTATTCCGTGTTTTTTATCCCACTCAGGAGAGCGGGTGGGAGGAGTTGGGTTATGCCGGAACAGAGGGGACGGAAATACCACCAGGAGCGCGTGGCCGAAACGCTGCGCGATGAGATCGGAGCGATGATCGAGGGCCAGCTCTCGGATCCGCGCATCAGCTTCGCCTACGTCAGCCAGGTGGTGCTGAATCCGGGAGGGAAGTCAGCGCTGATTTACGTCGCGGTGGACGGAGGCGAGAAGGAAGAAGCCGACACGCTGGAGGGCCTGATGGCGGCGCGGGGCTACATCCGGCATGAGTTGCTGGAGCGGATGGGCGTTCGCTTTGTGCCGGAACTCACCTTTCATATCGACCGCTCGGAAAAAATGAAGGGGCGGATCGACGAACTGCTGGGGCGGAGCCGGAAGCGGCAGGCCGCCGCCGCCCGCCACCAGGCAGGCTGAGAATCGGAAAGCTGAGGAGCGGGCAGGCTGAGGACTTTGGGATCAGGCATGGCGGCAGGACAGGACACTTCGGTCGGACGCAGCACCCAGGGCGCGAAAGCGGTTCCGCGGCGCGAAGGCCTGTCCGCTGTCCTGGACTTGGTCCGGAAGGGGCGGCGATTCGCCGTTTGTTCTCATGCCCGGCCGGACGGCGATGCCGTGGGATCGATGCTCGCCTTCGGCATGATACTCGCACAACTGGGGAAACAAGGGGATCTGTTTGCGTCCGATCCGGTTCCGCGGATCTATCGCTGGCTTCCGGGAACGGAGACGATTCGCCAGGGCCAGCGGGTGGAGGGCGACTATGACGCCGTCGTCCTGCTGGAGTGCGACGGCGTGCAACGGTCGCGGCTGACGGGGCTGGAGGGGCGGTTGCTGGTGAACATCGACCACCATGCCACCGGACGGGCTTTTGCGGACGTGAACTGGATCGAGACCGATGCCTGCGCGGTCGCCGAAATGGTCTACAAGCTGGCGCGGGCGGCGGATGCGGAGGTGTCCCCGGCGATGGCGGCCTGCCTCTACGCGGCGTTGCTGACCGATACGGGTTCCTTCTGCTACGAGGGCACCGACGCCCATGCCTTCGAACTGGCGCGCACCCTGGTGGCGTGCGGAGCCGACCCGGCGCGGATTGCGCGGGAGGTCTACTTTTCCAATCCGCTCTCGAAGATGTTGCTGCTGGGAGCCGCGCTTTCCCACCTGCACCGGGAAGGCCGCCTCGCGTGGCTGTGGGTCACCCATGCGGACATGATGCGGACAGGAGCCGCCGAAGAGGACTGCGAAGGCATTGTCAACTACGCCATCGGCATCGCCGGCGTGGAGGGGGCGGTGCTGCTGCGCGAGTTGCCGGAGGGGCGCACACGGCTGTCGCTGCGCAGCAAGGGACGGCTGGATGTGGCGCGAATCGCCGCCAGCTTTGGCGGAGGCGGCCATCGCCACGCCGGCGGCTGCACGCTGGAAGGGCCTCTTGCCGCGGCAACCGAGCGGATTCTGGAGACCATGCGACGGGAGTTGATGACTCTGGTCTCCGGCCCCGCATCGAATGCAATGGAACCCAATGGGAATCTGTTAGCCTGACTCGGAACCGTGGCCGAGACTCCGAAGCGACCCAAAACCAGCAACGAGAACTCCGGTGACTCGCCGGCAGAGGCGAAGCGCGCGCACGCGAATCACAGTGGCGCACCGAATCGCCCGGGTCTTCTGGCGCTGGCCCGGGCGCGGTTTCCCGCCATGGCGGAGATCGCCGAAGCGAGTACCCTCTTCTGGCTGACCGCTTTTTTCCTGTTCTACGGGCTTGTCCCCATCTTCGGCGGCGACGGCATCGGCCTGGTCGGCGCCGACGAGCCGCGCTATGCCCAGGTGGCGCGTGAGATGCTCACGCGCAAGGATTACATCACGCCGGTGCTGTGGGGGCATCCCTGGCTGGAAAAGCCGGCGCTCTACTACTGGCGCGCGATGTTCTCCTTTCGCGAGTTTGGCATACACGACTGGTCGGCGCGTCTGCCCTCTGCCAGTTTCGCCTTCATGCTGGTGGTGCTCATCTATCTGCACATCCGGCGCTTTCGCAACGGAGGCCAGCTCGACGCCGCCCTCATCACGGCCTCCTGCGCGGGCATCCTGAGCTTTGCCCGCGGCGCCTCGACGGATATGCAGCTGGCGGCGCCGTTCTGCATCGGCATGCTGGGCTGGTACGCGTGGTACGAGACCAACAGCAAATTCTGGCTCTTCGACATCTACTTTTTTGTGGGCGCAGCCACCCTCGCCAAGGGCCCGGTCGCTCCCCTTATGGCTCTCGTCATCATCGGCATCTTTGCCGGACTGCGACGAGAATGGTCCCTTTTTCGACGAAGTTTGTGGTGGCCGGGCATCGTGCTGTATTTCGCCATGGTGCTGCCGTGGTTCATCGCCGTGCAGCGCCGTAATCCCACGTTTCTGAAGATCTTCTTCCTCGAACACAATCTCGAGCGCTTCGCCACCAATCGCTTCGAGCACTACCATCCATTCTGGTATTACGTGCCCGTCGTTTTGCTGGGGCTTACGCCCTGGGCGGTGATTGCTGTGACGGCCTTTGTGGATGCGATCGGCGGCTCGATCAACGAATGGAAGGCGCGGCTCTCGAAATTCCACTACCTCGGACACGGCCGCGCGGGCGACGCCTTTCCGGAGTTTCTCGTGCTGTGGGCTCTGGTGCCGATCGTCTTCTTCTCGTTTTCCGAGTCCAAGCTGCCCGGTTATGTGCTGCCCGCCCTGCCACCCCTCACCATTCTGGCGGGCGATTACCTCAATCGCATCCGGGGTCGAGGGCTGAAGACATGGATCCTCGTGATCCATGCCATATCGACGGGCATCCTGACGATGTTTGTTCTGCTCATGCCCCTGCATCTGCGGAATCCGGAGGCGATTCCGCCAGGAAAGGCGATCGTGGCGGCCAGCATGGTGGGCGCGGCGGTGATCGTATTCATCCTGATCACTGTGGCGCGGTTCGGCCTGCACCGTCTGCGCATCGCCACCATGACGCCGATGGTCATCCTGCTGCTGTACATCTTCGGTGTGGGCCCGGTTTTCGGCATCGGGCCGGTGCCCAATACCAAGCACAACATCAACCTGATGGACATGACCTACTCGGCGCGTCCGCTGACCCAGATCCTGAACAAGATCAGCCCGCCCCCCGGCATCGTGGCGGTGTGGCGCGTGCGCCGGGATGTCCAGTACGGAATCTCTTTCTATCGGAACCAGCGTGTGGTGAATTACGATATTGGCATTACTGTGAGCAATCCACCGGCGAGCGCCGATCATGGTCCTCACGGTGTGGTGCTGGAAGACGTCAAGGAAGGGTCGTCGGCCGAGGAAATGGGTCTGCGCAGCCTGATCGGCGACGACATCGTAGCAGTGAACGGCCAGCCGGTTCTTAATGCGGCGGATTTCGACGCCATGAGGGCCAGCTGGAAGCCGGGTATTCGGCTGGAATTCGAGGTTCTCGATCCGCGAATTCCGGATAAAAATCCGCAGTTCGTCGGCGGCGTGATGCGGGATGGCGTTCCGGACAAGCAGCATTTGCTGGTGGTCCCTGAATCTGCGATTCCGGAGCTTCGCCAAAAACTGCAGGGAAGGGATTACGGGCCGCTCTTTACCTACCCTGCGCAAAACTTGGTCGTGTACGACGTTCAGGCCAGACAGTCAGGAACGACGGTAGCTCGCAACCAGTGAGCAGTTTTCCGCACTCTTGCCGGGAAGGATTTCCCGGGACCCGTCAGGTTGGGTCGGAGCAGGTCTGTATTCATGAGTTCTGCGCTCCAGTTCGAACTGTTGGACCTGCGCCATTTTTCGGCCGGCAGCCTGCGCCCCCTGCTCGAAGACGAGAGCCGCGTCTGGAGTGAGCGGCTGCACTGGGATTATCGCGGCTCGGCGGATCTCCTTCTCCAATATCTGGACTCGCGGGTTCTTCCGGGATACGTCGCGGTGGAAAACAACCGCGTCGTGGGCTATATCTTTTGCGTCTATGAGGGCCACAAAGCCGTCATCGGCGATGTTTTCGTGCTGGAATCGCGGGAATCGGCGGGCGAGATTCGCAACGAACTGCTGCTGCGCCTGCTGGAGATGCTGCAGAATACGCCCGGCATCACCCGCATCGAGTCGCAGCTCCTGCTCCATCCCCACGGAGCCCATCAGCGGGTTTTCGAGGCAGCGGGATTTGAGAGCTACGAACGCATCTTCATGGAATGGCCGCTGCAGGGCCCCGGCGCTCCCGGCGCCGATGGGGCCGGCTCGCTCCCCGTGGGCCAGACTCCGGGCCAGTTCCCAGTCCCGGGCCTCCAGATGCGACGCTGGGCGGAAGCCGATCTCGGTCCCGCAGCGCGGCTGATCGCGCTGGCCTACCATGAGCACCTCGACAGCCACATCAACGAGCAGTACCGAACCGCCTCCGGCTCGCAACGCTTTCTGCACAACATCGTGCGCTTCCCGGGCTGCGGGTATTTTGACGCCGAATCCTCACGGGCGGTGGTGCAGCCGGGCAATCCCGACCTCGCGGGTCTGCTGCTTTGCTCGCGCGTGCGCGACGATGTCGGCCATGTGACGCAAATCTGCGTTGCGCCGGAGTTCCGCGGGCGCGGCCTGGGCCAGTTGCTGATCAAAGAATGCGCGGCGGTCCTGGCCAGACGGAGATTCAGCCTGCTCACCCTGACCGTCACGGCTTCTAATCAGAATGCCGTTTCCCTCTACGAATGGCTGGGTTTTCGCGCCACGCATCGGTTCGACGCGATGGTTTGGGATCGGACGGAAAAGCCCGCGGCTCCCCGCAGTTAACCCGCCGCCGACTGCGCGACCGCTTCCGCAACCTGGGAACGAAGGCCGGCTGCGGTGACGGCGGATTCCACCATGGCCTGCATTCCCATGCACGAGTTCATCATGAGGTGATAGAGCCGGCGGTCGTCCCACTCGCGCTGGTGGAAGCGCCGGATGTACTCGGCGCGGCGCCGGTCGACGGCGATGATCTGGCTTTCGGCTTCTTTGGCGTGCTCGGGGAAATTCTGCTGCACAAACTCGATCTTCCGGGGTACAGAGGCGTAAACGAAGATGTGGAACGCGCCGGCGGCCCGGGCCAGGACCGCGGCCGCACCCCGTCCCAGCACGACGCAGCGCCCGTTGGCCGCCTGTTCCAGGAAATACGCGCGAATGAACTCCACCATCCGTTCGCTGTCGAAGACGCCGGGTTCGCCCGGCAGCCGCTCGACCGAGCCAAGCCACATCGCCTTGCCGAATCGGTGATACCACGGGTCGATCCGCTCGTCGAAGCGCTTGACCAGCGTGGGTGCCACCCCTGCCTTACGGGCAAGGTCTTCGATGAGGCAGCTGTCGATCAGCTTCCAGCCGAGGCGCTCGGCCAGATGATGGGCGAAGTTCGCGCCCTGGCTGCCATATTCCCGTTCCACCGTAATGACCTGGATCATGCCGTTCCTCTTAACCCGAGCCGATCCTGCCATTTTTTGCCGGGCTGCGTCAATAGAAGGATTTACGGCAGCGCCGCCGTAATTACCGGAGGGACCGTCGGGCTGCTGGGGTTGGATGCGGAATGTGGATTCGCGAGGGTTAGCTTTCCGGGGATTGGCCCGAGGCCGACCGAGGCTACTGCCGCAGCTCCACCACGGTGGCGCCTGCCCCGCCTTCTTTCTGGCTGGGCTCAGCGATCGAGGCCACCTGAGGATGGTGCTCCAGCCAGGCACGGAGCGTCCGCCTCAGCACGCCCATTCCAGTGCCGTGAATGATCCGAATGCGCGGCAGCCCGGCCAGAAAGGCGCGGTCCAGAAATTTCTCCACCGCGTCCTGCGCCTCGTCCGCCGTGCGGCCGATGACGTTGATCTCGCTGCTCACGCCATCCGGCTCGGCAACGGAGACGGTGATGCCGCGTTTACGGGCTGATTCCAGTGGCGTGGCCTGGCGCGCCCCAGTCACGACCTCGGCAATCTCATCGCGGGCGATGCGCATCTTCATCGGGCCTACGGCCACTTCGAAGGTCTTGTCGTCGACCTGTCGCTGAACCACCGCCGTTCTTCCCAGGGTGCGCAGCTTCACCGTATCCCCCGCAGCCACGTGGCGGACGATGTGTGGCTGCGCGTTCTGGTCTCCGCGATCTGCGCCCGTGTGCTGCGCCACCACCGCGGTGTTGAAGCTTTCAGAAAACTCGCGGCGCAGGCGGGCGATGCGGCGCTCGGCCTCTTTCGAGAGCTTCTGCTGCGCGGCGCGATCCTCGACAGCGCGCACCGTCTCGCGGGCCTGGAATTCGAAGCTCTTCAGCAGCGACTGGAGCTGCGTCTCCAGATCGCGCACCTTGGCGCGCCACTCCTTCATGCCCTCCGCGGACAGCCTGGCGCGCTCCTGCGCCAGTTCCTGTTCCAACCGCTTCACCCGCATGCGCTCCCGGTCGAGTGCGGCCAGTTGCTCATGCAGGCTGTCGAGAAAGCGGGCGATGTCCTGGGTCTGGGTGTTCAGCCGGGCGTGTGCGGCCTGAACGATCGCGGGGTTCAGCCCCAGCCGCTGCGCGATATTGATGCCGGCCGATGCGCCCGGCACGCCGAGCCGCAGCTCGTAGGTTGGCGCCAGAGTCTTCTCATCGAAGCCGACCGCGGCGTTTACGGCGCCTGGGGTGTTCTCCGCGTAAACCTTGAGCGCAGTGAGGTGCGTGGAAACGATGGACCATGCGCACGCTTGCAGAAAATGTTCCGCCACCGCCACCGCCAGCGCCGCGCCCTCTTCCGGATCGGTCGACGATCCCAGCTCGTCGAGCAGCACCAGCGACTGTGTCGTCGCCTGCGCAGCGATGCGGTTCAGATTGGTCATGTGGGCCGAGAAGGTGGACAGATCCTGTTCGATCGACTGCGCATCGCCGATGTCGGCCAGAAACGCGTCGAAAACCGGCGTCACCAGCTCGTCGGCAGGAACCGGCACGCCCGCCTGCGCCGTCATCGCAAGCAGTCCTGTCGTCTTGAGCGTTACCGTCTTGCCGCCGGTATTCGGTCCGCTGATGATCAGCTGCCGATCCGCGCCGGCCAGCTCCAGGCTCACCGGCACAATCGATTTCGATTCCGAGCGCAGGCGCCGCTCCAGCAGCGGATGCCGCGCATTCTTCAGGCGGAACTCCGGCGAGGCCGCCTCTGCGAAGCGCGGAGCTGTGCATTCGTATTCATGGGCAAAGCGGGCTCGCGCCTGCAGGGTATCGACCTCCGCGAGAACCGTTGCCCCCGCCAGAATCTCCGTGGCGTACTGCGCGATCTGTCGCGTCATGTGCAGGAAGATGCGATGAATCTCGGTCTGCTCCTCTTCGAGCAGCCGCACCAGATCGTTGTTCAGCTCGATCGTCTCCAGCGGCTCGACGTAGACGGTCTGGCCGCTGGAACTGGCGCCGTGGACTACGCCCTGCACCCGCCGCTTCCACTCGGCCTTGACAGGAATCACAAATCGCTCGCCACGAATCGTGATCACCTCATCCTGGGCGGAACCGCCTTCGGAAAAACGCCGCAGGGCCGAGCGCAGACTCTCTTCAATGGAGCGCTGCTGGCGCTCCATTTCGCGCCGGATCCTCCGCAATTCCGGCGAAGCATCGTCGGCCAGCGTGCCGTCGGGCAGAATCTTTTCCCGCATGCCCTCCGTCAGCGGGCGCAGGCTGGTGCCCAGCAGCGGCTGCGCCAGCACGGTCAGTTCCGGCAGCCGGTCCTGGGTATTCCCCGGCGGCGTGCGTATCACCTCAGCCCAGGCGGTGATTTCCTCGGCGAGGCCAATCAGGGCGCGGATCTCTTCCGACTCCAGGGCCACACCCTCAATGCGCGCCTTCGCCAGCAGCTCCGACGGGTCAAACAGCGATCGCAGCTGCGGCATCAGCCCGGCGATGACCAGCAGGCGCATTTCACCGCTCCTCTGCTGTTGTCGCGCGATCCAGGCCCGGTCGGCCGAGGGAATCAGCGCGGCAATCCACGCGCGGCCCAGCGCCGACTGTGCGTACGTACCGAGGAACGAGACAAATTTGTCCCACTCCAGCGCCGAACCGGGCGGAATGCCCTGCGGAATCTCTGGCAACAACGGCATAGAGACATTATCAGGGCAGATGGCGATGAACCGGTCGTGCGCCACTCGGCGTTGTTGAATCGAAATCCAATCTCTGAAATCTTAAGTTCTTGAGCTCTGATTTGCAGTCAGCGGGCTTTGTTGTCGTGGGCGCCGGGATCGCCGGTCTGCGGGCGGCCATCGGCCTCGCCGCGGAGGGCGCGCATGTCCTCGTGGTGACCAAGGAAGCGCTGGACGAATCGAACACGCATTACGCGCAGGGCGGCATCGCCGTCGCGATGAGTGGCGCAGAAGACGTGGCGTTGCACCTGGCGGACACGGTCAACGCGGGCGATGGCCTGGTAAACCGCGAAGCAGCCCGCGTGCTGGTGGAAGAAGGTCCGCTGCGCGTAGAGGAGCTGCTGCGCTGGGGCACCGACTTCGACCGCGAGGCGGGCAGGCTGATGCTGACCCGCGAGGGCGCGCACAGCCGTAACCGGATCCTGCACGCCCACGGCGATGCAACTGGCGCGGAGATTGGCCGGTCGCTGCTGCGGCACGCGCGATCGATGGAGCGGGTCACGCTGCTGGAATGGACGACCACAGTCGGTCTGGAGATCGCGGACAGCGCCGTCGCCGGCATACGGCTGCTGGATCGCGAGGGTGTGATGAGTAATGTCCGCGCGCGGGCCGTCCTGCTGGCCAGTGGGGGAGCGGGCCAGGTCTACAGCGACACGACGAACCCGGCCGTGGCGACCGGGGATGGCATTGCGATGGCGTATCGAGCCGGGGCCGAGATCGCCGACATGGAGTTCTACCAGTTCCATCCCACGGCGCTGAGCCTGCCCGGCGTGCCGCGATTTCTGCTTTCGGAAGCGCTGCGGGGCGAAGGAGCGACCCTCCGCAATGCACGCGGCGAGCGCTTCATGGAGCGATATCATCCGTTGCTGGAACTGGCTCCGCGCGACGTCGTGGCGCGGGCCGTCACGCGTGAGGGAATGGGCCCCAGGGGCGAGACGCTGCCCGTCTTTCTTGACATGCGGCATGTGACGGGGATCGATCCACACACGCGCTTTCCGGGCATCTCGAAATCCCTGGCTCAGTATGGTCTCGATCTTCGGCGCGATCTCATCCCGGTGCGGCCGGCGGCGCATTATCTGATGGGCGGTGTGCGGACGGACCTGCACGGGCGGACGTCGCTGCAGGGTTTGTACGCGGCCGGAGAAGTCGCATGCACGGGCGTGCATGGGGCCAACCGTCTGGCCAGCAATTCGCTGCTGGAGGGGCTGGTCTTCGGAGCGCGCGCGGCGGAGGCGATGAGCGGAGAAGAACCCCTCCCAGCAGAGACGACCCCGGAGCCGCACCGGCAGCCCGGACCCGTTGTTGGCTTTGCTGAGCCAAGGCAGAAATTGCAACAGTCGATGTGGCAGAAAGCAGGATTGCTGCGCGACGCCGCGGGGCTGCAGGCCGGTCTTGCCGAGATGCGCGCTCATTCCGCCGAAATTCCACGGGAAGTCAACCGTGCGCTGCTGGAACTCCGAAATATGCAGACAGTCGGCGAGCTGATCCTCCGGTCGGCGCTGGCGCGGGAAGAAAGCCGCGGGGCCCATTACCGTAACGACTTCCCGCAGCGCGACGATGCACGATTCGGCCGGCACTCAGTCATCCGCGAAGACCAGATCGCTTTCGAAGAGTTCTGAAGGCGCGCCCCAGGCTACCGGTGCAACAGCCTGAACGCGTGGGTCCACTCGTTCTTCGTGAAGCCAGAGATGCACCACAGCACGCTCAGCGGCTCGATGGCGCGCGCGGATTCGGCCGTGCCCATGTCGGCCGTCTCCCAACCGAATTGATCGAGAATCGCGGTGACCTTCTTTTTTGCTCCATCGTTGTTACCGCAGATGAACATCGTCGGCTTTTCCGCAAACGGCGGATTGACCATATTCGCGCTGCCCACAGAATTGAAGGCCTTCACCAGATGCGCCTCGGGAAAAGCGCGCTGCAGCTGCTCCATCAGCGATTCGTTGGGACCGGTAGTCAATTTCAGGACGCCGTGATCCGGCGGCGCATCGGCGATGGGGTTACAGGCGTCGATGATGGCTTTACCGGCAAGGTTTTCGCGCCCCGCGGCCTCAAGCACTTGCGCGGCCACCGGTCCCTTGACCGCAAGCACGACCACTTCGCCAAACGCTGCGGTTTCGCGGGAGCCGCCCACCTTGGCGGCAGGGTACGTCCGCTTCCAGTCGGCCAGCTTTGCCGGTTCGCGCGTGCCGATCATGACTTCATGGCCGTGCTGCAGGAATCCTGCCGCCAGCGTTTGCCCGACGATTCCGGAACCAAGAATGCCCACTCTCATTTGCGACCCTCCTTTGACTGAAAAACTATAGCGCGACCCGATGAACATCCGGAGACAGACTAGTCCGTGCCCGCAGCCGAAATGGGAGGCTGAGGAGCCAGGCGGCTGGCAATTGCAAACACGATCAGGATGCCGACGATGATGGCCAGCGACCACACAACCGGAACCGTGATCCAATGCACGGCCAGCATCTTGAAGGCGACGAAGCCAAGAATGCACGCAAGGCCGTAGTGGAGCAGATGGAAGCGGTCGAGCATGGAGGCCAGCGCGAAGTAGAGCGACCGCAGGCCCAGCACGGCAAAGATATTCGACGTGAAGGCGATCCAGGGATCGCGCGTGACGGCGAGAACCGCGGGAATCGAATCCAGCGCGAAGATCAGGTCCGTGACCTCCACGGCAAGGATCACAAGCAGCAGCGACCGCAAGGCGAGGTGCGTGACGTCAGCCCAGCGCAGGCAGCAGTCCCGCACCCAGCGCACCGGGCCACGCACCGGGGCGGCGCCCGGTTTGGCCAGCAGCAGGCGAACAGCCGCAAACGCAAGAATTGCCCCGAAGACATACGGCACCCAGACGAAGCGCGACAGCAGGGTCGTCCCCACCAGGATGAGCGAGCCGCGAAGGAGAATCGCTCCCAGGACGCCCCATAAAAGCACCCGCCGCTGTTGCTTTTCACCCAGCCTGAGGGATCGGAAGAGCAGCAGGAAGACAAACAGGTTGTCGATACTGAGAGAGCCTTCGATCAGGTAGCCGGTGATGAACTCCAGTGCCCGTTGCCTGCCGCTCGTCGCGGCGATGAAGCCGGCGTAGCCAAAGGCGATGAGCGCGAGGACGACGGTCCAGATCCAGGCAGCGCGAACGGAGACGCGGCGCCCGGGCCGCTGCAGCAGAACCAGCTCCACCAGCAGCAGAGCGGCAATCAACACGAAAAAGGAAAGCCAGTGGTGGGGCATCGAGCGCCTACCGCTGGTCGAGCAAACGGATGGTCTCGAGGATGGTGTCGCCGGAGATGGTCAGGCTCTGCGCGCTGATTTTGTCGAGCGTGTCCTGGGCCGTGTGCCAGTAGGAATTGTCGTAGCCGTAGTCCAGATCGATCAGGTCCGCGCAGGGGACGCCGCGATGAACGAAGGGGATGTGATCGTCTTCGTCGTAAGTGGAGCGCTGGAAGAAGAACGACTGCCATCCATACTGCGTGGCGGCCTTGTAGACGAGGTCTTCGAGCCAGGGCGTGGAGTTCAGATCGCGCTGGACGTCCAGGTCTTTGTCGCCGAGCATATCGGCCAGGATGAAGGCCTTGATGTGCTTCAGCGTGCCGTCGGCGGCCCATTTGGCGGCCAGATGTTTGCTGCCGTAGACGGAGTCGCTGTCGCTCCAGCTTTTGATGGCCTCTTCGCCATCCGTGAAGACCAGCCAAACGCTGTATCCGTCGAGGGTATGTCCGCGGAAGTAGTTCGCCATCTCGATCAGCAGGCCGGTTGTCGATCCGCCGTCATTCGCTCCGACGTAATGGATGTTGCGCAGAGGGTAATTCGTTTCATAGTGCGACGCGAGCACGATGATCCCGTCCTTTTTCCCGGGAAACTTCACGATGAAGTTGTGCATGGTCATCGGACCGGCGGGGGTATTCGTCGTGAACGTGTCTTCTACGAGATCGTCGTGGCGGAACTGCGCCTTCAGGAAGGCCTCGGCTTTGGCGTGGCCGGGGCTGCCAATCCAGCGCGGCCCGGTGGTGTCCACGTACTGCTTCGTGTAGGCCAGCGCGCGGGCGCCGTCGAACTGCGGCAAAGTGTCGGCGTGTGCCGTCGTCAGCAGAAGCAATGCAGTCAGGATTGGAAGCAGAGTCGCTCTTCTCACGTTTTCGCCTTTGCGGATCGTTTTTTGCGCTGGGCCGGATGTACGAACCAGGAGACACCGATGCTGATCAGGTAAAGAGTGAGCATGGGGGTGGCGAAGATACACATGGTCAGCACATCGGGGGTGGGGGTGATGATCGCCGCGATGATGAAGATGATCAGGATGGCATAGCGCAGGTTCTTCCACAGGAATTTCGGCGAGACAATGCCGAACAGCGACAGGAACATGACCAGAATCGGCAGCTCAAAGGTGATGCCGAGGCCCAGAATCACCGTTAGAAACAGGTCGGTGTACTCGTTGATCTCGATGACCGGATGAAAGTCCTTGTTGAAGCTGAGGAGGAAATCGAGCGATCCAGGATAAACCCAGCGGTAGCCAAAGAAAGCGCCGGCGAGGAAGAGCACAATGGTCGCCGTCATGAATGGAACGACGTAGCGCTTCTCGGTCTGGTAGAGGCCCGGCGAAATGAAGAGCCACACTTCGTACAGCACGAACGGACAGGCCAGAACGCAGCCCGCCAGGAAGGTGATCTTCAGGTACATGTTGAAGGGGTCCATGGGGTTGAGGTAGTTCAGCTGCGTGGACAGGTGATGCTGTGCCAGCGCGAACTTGATCGGCCTCTCCATGTAGGAGTAAATGCGCTCGTGAAATCCCCAGCAGAGGAAGAATGCTGCGATGAGGTAAAGGGCGGAGTGGATGACGCGCTTGCGCAGCTCCTGAAGGTGCTCGAGGAGGCTCATCCCCGGTAGTTCGGCGCGCTCGGTCATCGCGGCACGCGCGCGATCGACGAGATCAGTCATGGTGGGCGGCCGCTTCCTGCGCGGCCGGGGAAGCACCGTTCGTGGATTCGCTCAGAGCCGGTTCGGTGAGATCGAGAGGTCTCGGGGGATCGAGCGCGCTCTCGGGTTCGGCGGCGACCGATGCGGGTGCGGTGGTTGCCTCGGTGGGCAGCGAGGGCTCAACCTGGATTTCGGTTTCAGGAGGGCCGAAGGAGCTGTCGAGCGGTTCCACGGTGGCTGGAATGGCAAAGGGCTTCGCTGCACTCACGGAAGCGCCCGTTGAAGGCGGCAGGATGGTCGGTCCCGTACTGGCGGGAAGCGCCGCCTCGGTCGGGGGCATTTCCACACCGGGAGTTGTCGTGCGCGCGGCCTCCGCTTCCGCCGACTTTTTGCGGCGCTCTTCGTCCTCCATGTTCCGCAACTCTTCCTGAATCTGAAACTTAAATTCGTTGCTGGCGCGGCGGAACTCGGCGAGCAGCTTGCCCAGCTGTCTTCCCATCTCCGGCATCTTTTTTGGCCCAAACAGGACCAGCGCCAGCAGGAAGATAAACGTGTAGTCGCCGAAATGCATGGATAATCCATGATACCCGCCGCAATTGGGCGGTCACAAGGTAGGCCGAAAACCGGGAGCCGCTGAGCAGGCCGGCTTTGAAGTGCGCGACGTCGAGAATCTGCGCGAGCACTACGCGGCAACGCTGCGGCACTGGGTGCGCGGCCTGAAGGCGTGCCGGGAAATGCTGCTCGAGCACGTTGCGGAGACGACCTATCGCATCTGGCTCCTCTATATGGCCGGGTGCGCGGCGGCCTTCCGGCGCGGCGACATTGGCGTGTACCAAACCATACTGTGCTATCCCGATCGAGGCCGCAGCGGCCTGCCTCTCACGCGGCGCGACTGGTACGAAGGTAACGCTCGGGAGGCGCGCAGGCTGCCTTCGCCAGAGGCGCTGATGCAGTAGAGTAATAGTAACGACGAACCGTCGGGATCTGGCGCTTTTGCGACCCGTTCCCCGATTGGGACGTCTAAAGAAACAGAGGCTGCAACATCCCCGTTGGCTGGGTGGACGCTCCCCGGAGCGACCGCAGTGAGCCGACTGCAGCCGGGTTTGGCTTTCAACATCCCCGTCCAGATTGGCGCGAGCCCGTAAGGGCAAGACCGATGCGGACTGAAGGCGGCGTATTTTGAGCGTACTGGAAGAAGGAGTCGTTGATCCTGCATCCGCTGAGGCGGAGAGTTGTTCTCTGGACAACTACCTCGTTTTGCCGGACCACACCATGGACGCCCGCATTGCGGCGGCGCGCCGCGAGCTGGGCACCACGACCATCCTGCTGGGCCATCATTATCAGCGCGACGAAGTGATCCGCTTCGCCGATTTCACCGGCGACTCGTACAAGCTTTCGAAGGTGGCGGCCGAGACGGATGCGCAGTACATCGTTTTTTGCGGTGTGCACTTCATGGCGGAGAGCGCCGACGTGCTGGCGCGCCACGGGCAGCAGGTGATCCTGCCGGATCTCCATGCAGGCTGCTCGATGGCCGATATGGCGGAGATCGGGCAGGTGGAGACGTGCTGGGAAACGCTGCTGCATTCGGGCATCGCGGCCGACGACATTCTCCCCCTGACCTACATGAATTCCACGGCGGCCATCAAGGCATTCTGCGGGGAGCGCGGCGGCCTGGTGTGCACCTCATCCAATGCGCGCGCAGCCTTTGAGTGGGCCTTTGCGCGGGCGAAGAAAATCCTCTTCCTGCCCGATCAGCATCTGGGCCGCAACAGCGGCCATGCCCTGGGGATTCCTCTGAGCGACATGGTCGTCTACGATCCCTGGCAACTGAACGGCGGCCTTGGAGCAGCCCAGCTGCAGGCAGCACGGGTGATTCTGTGGAAAGGCCACTGCTCGGTCCATCAGCGCTTCCTGCCCGAGCACGTCGATGAAGTGCGGGCGAAATACCCGGACATTCAGGTCCTCGTGCATCCGGAGTGCCGTCTGGAGGTTTGCGAGAAAGCCGATGCCCTGGGATCGACCGAGCGGCTGATCAAAATTGTCGAGAACGCGCCGGCGGGGTCGAGCTTCGCCATCGGAACGGAAATTCACCTCGTGCATCGGATGGCACAGCAGTTCGCGCCCCAGGATAAGACGATCATCACCCTCGACGACACCGGCTGCCTGTGCACGACGATGTATCGCATCAGCCCCCAGCACCTGGCCTGGGCGCTGGAAAATCTGATTGAAGGCCGCGTGGTCAACCGCATCCAGGTGCGCGACGACGTGAAGCACTGGGCGCGCGTGGCGCTGGATCGCATGCTGGAGATTCGAGCGTGAAGATCTTCACCCTGGATGAAGCGCAGACCCTGCTGCCAGTGATCGAGTCGCTGCTCAACCGCGCCATGGAGGCCAAGCAGGGTGCCGAGCAGCTGCAGGAAGAGGCCGGCGTTCTGGCTCGTCGTATCCTGGGCAGCGGCGGTCTCCATGTCGATATCGGTGCGGCGCAGAAGCGCAGGGACAACCTGGAGGCTCTGGTACAGCGGGCAAGGGACGCACTCGAAGAGATCGATGACAGTGGAGTGCAGGTCAAGGACCTCGACACGGGGCTGCTGGACTTTCCCTGTGTGCTGGAAGGCGAGACGGTTCTGCTTTGCTGGAAACGAGGCGAACCGCGTATCGCGTGGTGGCACCGCATCGAAGACGGTTTCGCGGGGCGTCAGCCGATCGATGCGCGCTTCGGACGCAACGCGCCGGAGAAGCTGCACTAACCGGCCCGCCCGGGTTCCAGTCCCGGGTGACAAACGTCACCTCGCTTTTCTGACAAACCCCACTGGGACTCATCTCCGGGTTGCGCGATTCTGTTTTTGTCGCTGAGGATCGCGGCAGGAGAGAATCGATGTCCGCTTCCATCGCAGCTTTTCCCCAGAGTTTTCCCGCCGCGTCGCCGACTCCGCTCACGCAGGGGCGGCCCGTGGCGAAACTGCATTCGGTCACGAAGCGCTACGGCGCGGTGACCGCCCTCAACAACTTTTCGATGACCCTCCACGCCGGCGAAGTCGTCGCCTTGCTGGGTCCGAATGGCGCGGGCAAAACTACGGCGGTTCGTCTGCTGTTGGGGTTGATTGGCGCCGACTCCGGGAGCGTGCGCATTCTGGGACGCGATCCCCGCGACGCCGGTACCCGGACACGCATCGGCGCCATGCTGCAGGTCAGCCGCGTGCCCGAGATGTTGCGCGTCCGCGAGCACATCGACCTCTTCCGCAGCTACTATCCCCATCCGCTCAGCACCGAGCAAGTGATCCGCACCGCCCGCCTCGAGTCCGTCGCCAACCAGATGTTCGGCAAGCTCTCCGGCGGCCAAAAGCAGCGGACGCTCTTTGGGCTGGCGCTCTGCGGCAATCCCGACCTCATCGTTCTCGACGAGCCTACCGTTGGCATGGATATTGAATCCCGGCGCGCTCTGTGGGATCAGGTGCGGGCGCTCTCCGCGGCGGGCAAGACCGTGCTGCTGACGACGCATTACCTCGAGGAGGCCGATATGCTGGCCAGCCGGGTTGTCGTGATTCACAAAGGAAAGCTGCTCTGCGAAGGCACGCCTGCGGAGATCAAGCATCGCGTGTCGGGCAGACGGATTCGCTGCATCACGCGGCTCGATCCGGAATTCCTGCGGACGCTGCCCACGGTCTCCGAGGTGCAGCAGGACCGCGAAGCGATGGTGATCCTGGCCGAACACCCGGAGCAGGTCGTGCGGGAGATGCTGCTGCGCGACGAAAGCCTGCATGGGCTGGAGATTGCAGCCGCGGCTCTGGAAGATGCCTTCCTGGCGCTGACCAGCGAACCGTCCACGAACGAATCTTCAACGAAATAAGGAGCAATCGTCATGGCCACGCAAAGCATCGCCATCCCCCCGCAAACGCTTGGCGCCGGATATTACGCCCGGGTCTTTCGCAAGGAGACGCAGTACGAGTTCGTCCGAATGCTGCGGACGAAGGCCTTCTCGCTCTCCGTGATCGGCTTCCCTGTGGTGTTTTTTCTGCTCTTCGGCATTTCTAACCGCGCCAGCGGCTACGGCCAATACCTGGTGCCCGCCTATAGCTGCATGGGCGTGGTCTCCGCATGTCTCTTCGGCATCGGAATGGCCATTGCGCTGGAGCGCGCGCAGGGCTGGCTGGAGGTGAAGCAGGCTAGTCCCATGCCCCGCATCCTCTATATCGCCGCCAAGGTGATGGGCTGTGCCGCGTTCGCGCTCATCATCGTGGCGCTGCTGGTGCTGCTGGGCGTCACCCTGGGGGGCGTCACCGTCACGGCCCTCCAGGTGCTGGAGCTCTGCGGCGTCATCCTGGCCGGAGCCGTCCCGTTCACGGCTATGGCGCTGCTGGTCGCGCTGCTGGTGCCGCCCAACTCCGGCCCCGGCATCATCAACCTTCTCTACCTGCCCATGTCCTTCGCCTCGGGTTTCTGGATGCCCATCAAATACCTGCCGCACTGGCTCCAGGTGTTTGCCCCTGCGCTGCCCACGTATCATCTGGCGCAGCTGGCGCTCGGCATCTTCGGCTTCGCCCGGCCAGGAAACATGATGGTGCACTGGGAAGCGCTGGCAGGATTTACCCTGTTGATGCTGGGCGCGGCGTGGATCATCTTCCAGCGTTTTGAGGCAAAGGCGTGAAGGAAGCCGATCGCAATTCGGGGCTGATCCCGCAGGATTGCGGGACCGGCTCCGTGTCGCAGTCTCTGCTCGAGGAGCTGGGGACCGCCGAGATTCGGGTGCGCGGCGGACTCATCCGCCAAAACTCCGGTTGGCGAGGCCGGCTCTTCGAATTCATTTGGCTCATCTATGCCGTCTTCTTTGTGATCCAGCCGATTCAGGAGCACAGCCGGAAATCGTGGATCGCTTTCGCCGTTGCGTTTTCCATCTTTCTGGGGCTCTACATCGCGCTGGTCTTTTCCACGTCCCGCCGCATACAGCTCCTTGCGCTGGGAGCGATGTCCGCCCTCGCCCTCGCATACTACCCATTCAACGCCGGCGCCTGCGGCATGTTCATCTATGTGGCGGCATTTGTTCCGTTCGTCACTGAATCGATCGCGCTTTCTGTCGGCACCTTTATCTTTGTCTCGCTGAGCATGATGCTGGAAGGCTGGCGCCTGCACCTCAGCCCCTGGTCCTGGGTCTTCTGTACCTTCATCGCCATTGCGGTTGGCGCCGGCAATCTCGTCGCAGCCCAGCGGATGCGGGCTAACAAGCGTCTCAACCTGGCACAGGAACAGATTGCCCACCTCGCCAAACTGGCCGAGCGGGAGCGCATCGCCCGCGACCTGCACGACGTGCTCGGGCACACCCTCTCGCTGGTGGTGCTGAAATCGGAGCTGGCGGGCAAGATGATCGAACGCGACCCGGATCGCGCCCGCATGGAAATTGCCGAAGTCGAGCAGGTCGCGCGCAAGGCGCTCAGCGAAGTACGCGAGGCCATTCGCGGCTATCGTTCCGAGGGGCTGGCGGCGGAAATCGATCGCGCCCGAAAGATCCTCGACGCCGCCGGCGTCACGCTCGAATGCGAAGCGAAGCCGCCGCAGTTCCCGCCCGCAGAGGAAACAGTTCTGTCCCTGATCGTTCGCGAAGCCGTGACGAACATCGTGCGCCACGCGCAGGCCAGCCATTGCCGCCTGGATTTTCAATCCAACGGCCACGGCACCGCGCTGGTTGTCGAGGATGACGGCCGCGGCGGCATTCGCGCCGAAGGCAATGGGCTCCGCGGCATGCGCGAGCGGGTGGAGTCGATCGGCGGCCGGCTGCGCATCGATTCGGGGCAGGGAACCCGGCTGTTCGTCGAAATTCCACCTCAGGTCGTCCGCTCGTGATGAAAAAGATTCAGGTCATCGTCGCTGAAGACCAGGCTATGGTGTTGGGAGCGTTGGCGGCGCTGCTGGAGACCGAGCCGGACATCGCCGTCTGTGCTCGTGCCGCGAATGGCCGCGAGGCCCTGGCGCTGGTCGGCCGGCACAAGCCTGACGTGCTCGTCACCGACATCGAGATGCCGGAGATGACCGGACTGACTCTGGCCGCCGAGGTGCGCGAACGGCACCCGCCGACCCGGGTGATCATCCTTACCACCTTTGCGCGGGCAGGCTATCTGCGCCGGGCGCTGGATGCTGGCGCCAAAGGCTACCTCCTCAAAGATCGTCCGTCCGCCGAGCTGGCCGAAGCCGTGCGCCGCGTGCACCAGGGACTGCGGGTGGTCGACCCCGATCTGGCGCTGGAAGCCTGGGACAGCGGTCCCGACCCTCTGACCGAACGCGAACGGCAGATTCTGTGGCGCGCCGGGGAGGGGAAGTCGAGCGGCGAAATCGCCGAGGAACTGCACCTCTCCGAGGGAACGATCCGTAATTACCTCTCGGAGGCGATCAGCAAGCTCGGTGCTTCCAACCGCGTGGAGGCTGCACGCCTGGCGCGAGCCCGGGGCTGGCTCTAGCTCGCCTGTGTAACCGCGGCAGGCACAGAGCGGTCATTGTCCAGTGGTCTCTCTCCGTGATACGTTCATCCATCGCTGGGAGCGCACGGCTTTCGGGACTCCTGGGCCCGCTCTGCCGTCCAGATACCGGACCTCCCGCAAAGAGGGACTGCCCTGAGCTCGCGCGAGAAAAAGCCGGAATCCCCAACTCCCGCTGCTACGATTCTGGTTGTCGAGGACGATCGCGCGGTGCGCCTTCTGTTCACGAAAGTGCTGCAGTCGGCCGGCTATCACGTCATCGCCTGCGAGAATGGCTCCGCGGGACTGGAAGCAGCGCGGAAGCACCTTGAGGCGCTGGACGCCATTGTTACTGACGCGAAGATGCCCGGCATGGGGGGACAAAGGCTCATCGCGCGCGTCCGAAGCCTCAAGCCCAATCTTCCGGCGATTGTCGTCAGCGGAAACGTCATCGACGGGACTTCTGACCCGATGACGGTCTTCCTGTGCAAGCCGGTTACCCCGGGTACCCTTGCGCGGGAGCTGCGGCGCCTGCTGTGCGATAGGATGTAGAGTTCGCATCTGACCTTTCCGCAGACTGGGGGCCACAGCAGCCCGATGATCATTGGCGTTCCAAAGGAAGTAAAAGACCACGAGAGCCGGGTGGGCATTACCCCGGCGGGCGTTAAAGCCCTGACCGAAGCCGGGCACAAGGTGCTGGTGGAGACCCATGCCGGCGAGCTGTCCGCCTTCACCGACGACGAGTACCAGTCCGCGGGAGCGGAAATCGTCGGCTCCGCCCATAACGTCTGGGGCAATGCCGATCTGGTTGTGAAGGTCAAAGAGCCCGTCGAGAAGGAGTACGGTTTCTTCCGCGAGGGCCTGGCGCTCTTCACCTATCTGCATCTCGCCCCGGTTCCCGATCTCACCGAGAAGCTGCTGCAGAAAAAGGTCACGGGCATCGCCTACGAAACCATCCGCGACCGCGCCGGCACCCTGCCGCTTCTCACACCCATGTCAGAAGTCGCCGGCCGCATGGCGGTGCAGGTGGGCGCGGCCTATCTGGAGAAGGAAAAGGGCGGCCGCGGTGTGTTGCTGGGCGGCGTGCCCGGCGTGCCTCCCGCCAGCGTCTGCATCATCGGCGGCGGCATCGTGGGCACCAATGCCGCGAAAATCGCACTCGGCATGGGCGCCCGGGTCACGCTGGTGGACCTGAACCTGAATCGCCTGCGTGAACTGGACGACATCTTTAACGGCCGCCTCTTCACCCTCGCCTCAAACTCCTGGAATGTGTCGCGAGCGGTGCAGGCAGCCGACCTGGTCATCGGTGGCGTGCTGATTCCAGGCGCCGCTGCGCCCAAAATTGTGACCCGGGAAATGGTCATGAAGATGAAGAAGGGTGCGGTCATCGTCGATGTCGCCATCGACCAGGGCGGCTGCGTCGAAACCGCCCGGCCCACCACCCACAGCGACCCAGCCTTCGAGGTCAACGGCGTGGTGCACTACTGCGTCACGAATATGCCCGCGGCGGTGCCCAACACCTCCACCCTGGCCCTGACCAATGCCACCTTCCCTTATGTCCTGCGCCTCGCCCGAGGAGCGAAAAAGGCCATCCAGGAGGACGACGGGATCCGCGACGGCGTCAACACATACGAAGGCACGCTCACCTGCGAACCGGTCGCCGTTTCCCAGAAGAAGCCCTGGAAGCCGGTCCGGGATCTGCTGTCCTGAAGGGAAAGGCGCGTAACGCTGCTGAACGGACCCTTTATTCCGTGATGTGCACCGGGTGTTCGATACGGAACGTCAGCAGCGTCTCGGAGGGAAGAAAGATTTCCCTGTTCCCGGTCATAGCGCTGCCCGCGCCGCCTGCACCGGCTCCCGCAAGACCGCCGATCAGGGCTCCCTTACCGCCTCCGGCGAGACCGCCGACGATCGCCCCAAAAGCGCCGCCGCCTCCCGCAAACAAGGCTGTCCGTTTGCCTTTGCCTTTTTCGGCGCGCTCCATGGTGCTGGTGGCCACGGGATAGCTGCCCCAGCGCGTCTTCACCCGTTCCAGACGCAACTCCAGCAGAGCGCCCCCTTTGAAGTGACCCAATGACTTCGCGTCGATGACCACCCCTTCGGCACGCGCCTCGCGGGGAATCACCGTCTGTCCATCGACCACCACGTCGTCCGCCACCGTGGCGTCGAAGGTCTGTCCGGGCTGGCTGATCTTCGATCCCAGGTCCTCATCCAGGCGCACCCGAATCCGCGTGCCTGCCGGAATCGTGATGCGGGCCGCGGGCGGTGGTGGCTCTGCCGGCTGGGCAGGAGCGGAAGAGGCTTGTGCAGGAGCCGGTGGTGCGGCTGTGTTGTCCGGCGGCGGTGGGGGTGGATTGTTGGGTGGATTGCTCGCGTCGGCGGGCTGTTGAGCCGTCGCTGCCGGGCTCTGAGCGTTCGCTGGAGGCTTGCTCTTGCTGCAACCCGTGACGACGAACGCGCTTACCAGGGCCGCGGTGGCCAGGTACAGGGGGAGTGGGTTCGTTTTCATAGGGAAACTCAAGGTTCTTTTCTTCGCAAAGTTGAACTGAGAAACGGCGGAGGCCCGGGGCCGTTTTTGCTTTCAGAAACAGCATTTTAGTGCATCATCCGGCCTATAATCGTCCCGTATCCGGGGGAGACGGAATTCATTTGGTCGAAGTGAGAAATCGGCGAACCACGCTGATCCTGCTGGGAGTGGCGGTCTTCGTTCTGCTGCTTCTGCTGGTGGGACTCAATGCTTTCAACTTTCGCCAGCTCAATCCGCGCACCACCGCGCAGATTTTCCTCCTGACCTCGCTCTCCGTGCTGGTTTTTCTCCTCTTCGTCACCGTCCTGGTCCTGCTGCTGCGCAATCTCATCAAGCTGCTGGCGGAGCAGCGCAGTCAGGTGTTGGGGGCCCGGCTGCGCACGCGCATGTTTATTGGAGCGCTGTTGCTCTCTTTTGTTCCAGCTCTGTTCATGTTTTTATTTAGCTTTCTCCTGCTCAATCGTTCATTGGACAGATGGTTTTCCACGCCGGGCGTGGAAGTGCGGGCCGACTCGACCCAGATTGCCATGGAGCTTTCCCACTATGCTGCCCTCAATGCACGCGCTGAGGCGGAGAGCATTGCCGGCTCCCAGCAGCTTGCGTCGGCCCTGCAGCTTGGCAATCGGCAGGGGATTCTGGACGTGCTGCGCAGCCACCAGATCACCCTTCAGGGCGGGTTCGCGATCCTCTACCAGGATTCGGCTCCGTTTGCCGCCTACGAGCTTCCGCAGACCTCGGGTCCGGTGCAAATCCGCTCCTGGCTTGCGCCGGACGACGAGAAGACGGTCCCCGCCGGCGCTCCGCTGGTGCCCGCCATCCTCAAGGCCGCCCAGCGCTCCGACGAGCCCATGCTGGTCGGCGGAGGTACCGAATATGCTCTCGGCGCCGCCAGTCTCACCGCAGGGGGCGTCATCGTTGTCGGCTTGCCCATGCCCGCCGGTCTGAACTCGATCATGGCCAACCTGAGCAGCGGCACCAACCAGTACTGGGCGCTCTACCGCCAGCGGCGGATCATTCGCACTACTTACTTCCTGCTGCTGCTCATGCTGACCGCCCTGGTGTTCTTTGCCAGCAGTTGGCTGGCCCTCTACGTCTCTCGCCAGATGACCGGGCCCCTCGAGGCCCTGGCCGACGCCATGGACGTGATCGGTGGGGGCGACTACCACCATCGCGTCAAGGTCCAGGCGACGGCGGAAATGGGCGAGCTGGTCCGTTCCTTCAACCACATGGCCGCCGATCTGGAACAAAGCCGTTTGCTGGCGGAAACCTCCGCGCGCGAGCTTTCCGCAGCCAACCTCGCCGTCGATGCGCGCCGGAAGGAACTGGAAACCATTCTGGAGACGATTCCCTCCGGCGTCGTCACCCTCGATGCCTCGCGCAGAATTCTCCTCGGCAATCGCGCTTTTGCGGAATTTTTGCGGCTGAAAGGCCAGCCCAATCTCACCGGAGAGCTGCTCGATTCCCTGGTTCCCGCCGAGTTTGCCGAAGATCTGGTGCGGCTCGACCGCCGCGCGCACCGCATGGGTATCGCCTCCTCGGAATTTGAGCTGCGCACCCAGCGCGGCATCTTCACGCTCTCCGTCACCATGGCGGCGCTGGATGCCCGGGGTAGTTCGAACCACGGCTCGATTCTGGTCCTGGAGGACGTCTCGGAGTTCCTCCATGCGCAGCGCCAGGCCGCCTGGAAGGAAGTCGCCCAGCGCGTCGCCCATGAAATCCGCAACCCGCTCACCCCCATCACGCTGTCCGCCGAGCGCATCCGCCGCCACGTCGATCGCAGCCTGCCGGAGTCGCCGGGCGTCATTCGCAAGTGCTGCGATGTGATTCTCGGTTCGGTCGAGTCGCTGCGCACCCTGGTGGGCCAGTTTGCCGCGCTGGCACAGTTTCCTGTGGCGCATCCGCAGTCAGCGGAGCTCAATGACATCGTCGAGAGCGCTCTGCTGCTCTTCGAGGGCCGCATGGGCAATATCCGTGTCGAGAAGCGGCTCGATCTCAGCCTGCCCCCGGTCATGGCCGATCCGGAAGCCCTGCGCCGCGCCATCGCCAACCTCATCGACAATGCTGCTGAAGCCATGCAGGACAGCCTGCTGCGCGTCCTCTCCATCCGCACCGGCGCCGCCGATACCCGCGGCATGGCCGAGATTGTCGTCGCCGACACCGGCCCCGGCATCACCGACGATATGCGCGAGCGGCTTTTCCTTCCCTGGTTCTCTACCCGGCATCGCGGCACCGGCCTCGGGCTCTCCATTGTCGCCAAGATCGTTCAGGATCACGGCGGCACCATTCGCGCCGAGAACAATGTGCCGGCCGGTGCGCGCTTTATCATCGAATTGCCGGTGGCTGAGCCGCCGTCTCCGGAGAGCGCCCCGGCTCCGGCGCTGACCAAGACGGTCTGACCCCGAGGCTCCGGATGAACCATATCCTCATCGTGGACGATGAAATCGAGATTCGCGAGACTCTCGAAGAGATTCTCCGCGAGGAAGGCTATGCCGTCGCCACCGCCGCCACCGCTGCGGAAGGGCTCACCCAGGCGCGCGATCCCGTCTACGACCTGCTGCTGCTCGATATCTGGCTGCCCGACCGCGACGGCCTGGAGGTTCTCGCGGAACTGCGCTCGCTCGACGCGGATACCCGCCCTGAGGTCATCGTCATCTCCGGCCACGCCACCATCGAGACGGCGGTGAAGGCCACCAAGCTCGGTGCCTTCGACTTTCTGGAAAAGCCGCTGATGCTGGAGCGGACCCTGATCGTCGTAAAGAATGCGGTGGAAGCGAAACGGCTGCGCGCCGACAATCTGGAATTTCGCCGCCAGCTCACCGTCGAGCAGCAGATCACCGGGGAGAGCGTGCAGGCGCGTGCCCTGCGCCAGCAAATCAGGCTCATGGCTCCGACCAACGGCCGCGTCCTGATCTATGGAGAGTCCGGCTCGGGCAAGCAACTCATCGCCCGCACCATCCATGCCGAGAGCCTCCGCCGCGACCGCGTCTTCGTGGAACTGAACTGCGCTGCCATTCCCGAGGACTTCATCGAGAGCGAACTCTTCGGCTACCGCAACGGCGCGGTACCGGGCGGACCGCCGGATAAGCGGGGCACCTTCGAGCGCGCCCACGGGGGAACCCTGTTTCTCGACGAGGTCGGCGACATGAGCCTCAAGATGCAGGCCAAGGTGTTGCGTGCGCTGGACGAGCAGCGCTTCGTTCCCGTCGGTGCTCTGCACCCTGTCAACGTGGACGTGCGGGTGATTGCCGCCACCAACAAGGCTCTCGAAGACGAGATTGCCAAAGGCAATTTTCGTGAGGATTTCTTTTACCGTCTCAACGTGATCCCGTTTTTCGTGCCGCCTCTGCGCGACCGCCGCGGAGACATTCCCCTGCTGGTGCGCGAATTCCTCCGCGGCTTCGGACGCGAGTACGGCCGTCCCCGCATCGAGATGGCCGACGATGCCCTGGAGTTACTCCGCCACTACCATTGGCCCGGCAACGTGCGCGAGCTGAAGAACGTCATCGAGCGGGTGCTGATCCTCAACCCCCAGGCCCATCGCATCGAGCGCCGCCATCTGCCCATGCTGGTCCATCGCACCGCCGTGCGCGCAGGCGACTTCGATACCCTGCAGCAGGCGCGCGACGCCTACGAGCGCGAATACATCCTGAAGAAGATCGACGAGTGTAACGGCAATATGAGCCGCGCCGCCGAGACTCTCGGCCTCGAACGCAGCCACCTCTACCGCAAGATGAAAGCCCTCGGCATCGGCGTCCGCGAGCCGGCCCAGGAGCGCTAGCTACGCCAGCGTAAACACCGTGATCTCCGGCGGACAGTTCAGCCGCAAGGGCAGCCCGATCGTGCCGACACCGCGATTCACATAAAGGTGCGTTGGACCATACTGGAACCAGCCCTCGATATAGCGCCGGCCGTATTGCGGCAGAAAAGCCGGCCGCAGGAAGGGAACCCGGATCTGGCCGCCGTGCGTATGCCCGGAAAGCATCAGATCGGCGTTGTATTTGGAGATCTCCGGCAGAATATCCGGCTCGTGAGCCATGACGATCATGGCCTCCTTGTCGCGGACCACGTTGTGCGGAATCGCTTGTTCAGGGTTGGCCGCCCCCACGCACGCACTGCCCAGTCCCACCAGCCACAGACGCTGGCCATCCCGCTCCAGCGGAATGGCCGTGTTGTACAGGCAGGGCAGATTGTGCTCGTTCAGGATGTGCCAGATCGCGCGCCCATTGACCATCTGGTCGTGATTGCCCAGCGACGTGTAACGCAAGGGGGCCTGAATCTTGCTCAAAATAGCAGCGCACTCCGGCATGTGACGGAGCGCAAAAGCCTTATGAATCGGCGTTGGGGGAAAACGAATCGGGCCGTACGTCACGAAATCCCCGGTGATCAGCACCATGTCCGGCTTCAGCCGATTCACGTGATCCACCATCTCGCGCACGAAGAAGCTCTCCGTGAATTCCAGGTAGTGAATGTCGGAGATTTGCGCAATCCGCATGCCGCGAAAGGCATCCGGCAGGCGAGCCAGATGAATCGTGTGCTCTTCCACGCTGATTTCGTGCCGCGCAATCTCGCCGGAGTAGAGCGCGAAACCGCCCACCGATGCAGCGGACAGCGTCAGGAACGCTCGCCGGGTCAGCCGGTGCGCCCGTTGCGAGGACGAAGGCCGCTTCTGCGCGGTTTCCTGTCGGCTCCCGATGGATGTCGTGGGTCCCACTCCTCTATTGGACGCTCCGAGGGGCGCACGGGATGGGAGACCACCCGGGCGGCCGGAAGTCCTCTCCTCTCAGAATCAGGACGCAGGGCCACCCTCAGAAGCGGCCCTTGTCCCCAGCTTACCAGTCGCATCCGCCAGGTGTGGGCTTCGCCAATTTCACAAAAAGCCACCGCTCCTCAGCAAATCTCCATGAATGCCACCGTGCACATCCCTTGAATCCGCGGCACGACTCTTAGCGGATTGAATAGCAGATGGCCGTCACCGCACCACGATCGTAATGGTGTTCGATTTCACGGTTGTGCTCATCTCAGGATACTGGGACGCAGTCTCTTTGGTCACTGTGATGGTGTATGTACCGGCCTTTCGCATATTATAGAACCGAGTAATGTCTAAGTCGTATGGATGTTCGTCCCCTGGGCCTATCTTCCAATCTCCAAAATCAGCACCGCATCGCCCTTGGGCTTGTCGGGCTCTGTTAAGACTCTTCACGGCATCTGTCATCGGCATGCGAACGCCATCGTATAGAACGATCAGGTTGAGCCAGTCCTCAAAATTAGTGCAGCCACTGCCCCAGATCTCCGCGTCAGAGATATTCTTCTCCGTGACCAGAACGGCATAGTTGCCCGGGTTGCTTCCGCCGTAACCCATAGGAGCAATCCTCAAAGTGAACTCTGGTGCGGGCTTCACTACTGGCAACGTTTGACCGCTGACAAGCATGGCTGACGACATCATTATGTTAGCAACCCAACGTAGCGCGGTCGTCAATTGGTATCATCCATCCTATCTTGTCAATCTCCATGAGGCGTTCCCATAATTCGCTGGATCCAAATTGTTTAATGCGAGGGAGCGAAAATCCACGAAGAGGTAACTTTGTTGGCGATTCCCTCTGCCGTCCTTTCGCTCCCAACGCCGGCCGATCCTATCCGTTAGTACGGATAGGGATATCCGTAGGCTGGGTAGGGATAAGGGTATGCATACGGAGAGGGGTACGGATAGGGATAGGGGTAGCCACGGTACACCGGCCGCCGCACCAGCTGGGGCGCACTCCGAGCCAGCCGCTGCGCCTCCTGCCACGACACCGGCTGCACTGTCACCGGAGCAGAAAGGTGGAAGTTCAGCAGGCTTTCCGTGGGGAGATAGATCCGCGGTCCATTGGTCGCTGCCGAAGCCGCCAGCCCCGCGCCGCCGCCCACAGCAGCACCCGCCGCCGCGCCGGCTCCGCGCCCGATCAGGCCGCCAATAATGGCGCCCATCACGGCGCCGCCCACCGTATTCCCGGCTGTGTAACCGGCCTTGTTGGGGCCTTTATTCGACCAAAGGTCCGTCGTCACCGGATAGCTGCGGCCGCCCAGATCCACCCGGGTAATCTGCAACTGCAGTTCGCCCCTGCCGCCGAGGGCGCCCGGCTTCTTCGCGTGAACGACCGTGCCCTGCAGCATTGCGCCCCGCGGAATCGCCAGGACATTCCCCTCAAACACATCGCTCGCTGCGGTCGCCTGGAAAACCGTGCCATCCTGGACTTTCGCCACATCCAGCGGCTCGCTCAAACGAATCTGCACCAGCGTGCCCGCCGGGATCGTCACCGGTCCACCGGGGGGCTGGGGCGGAGGATAGTTGTTGTAGCCCGGCTGCTGCTCACCACCCTGCGGCGCGTAGGGCGCCGGTGCCGCGCTCTGATCCGGCGGCGGCGGTGGAGGCATGGACTGCGGATTTTGTGCAGGGGACGGCTGCTGCTCCTGATCCGACGGAGGCGGAGGCGGCACGTTCTGCTGCTGATCGATGGGCGCAGGCGCCGGCTGCCCCGCTTCGCTCTGTCCGGACTGCCCGGTCACGGTAAGGTTGTTCTCGATACCGCTGACGCCGGGAACATTGGCTGCGTCGGTTTCCGCCTGCTGCCGCTGCTGTTCTGTTTCCACGCTGCCGCTCAGCGTAACCACGCCCTTTGCGGTCGAGGCGATCACCGGCTGGTCTTTCAGAACCGGATCGTGGGACAGCGCGCTCGATACCGCCGACTGCAGCGCGTTGTCGTTGCTGCCTGCCGCCTGGGCTTTCGCCTGGTTGGCCCCGCAAAGCGCAAAGCAGACGGCCAGCGCCAGGACCCAACTCCCTGCCATCCGAAGTTTCCGATCGAAGCTACTCATGACTTTCGCAACTCCCGCGCTTCGGGTCTGTATCATCTGCGCTTGTGGGATCAGACGCAGCGCCGCCCGAAGCGACTCTGTTTCTACCTCATTCAACACCTCTTTAGATGAAAAGTTACGCCAAAAAGACCCGAGTTGCACCTAACCTCTCTGCTTCCGGTAACGCTCGATCAGCGTTGTCGTGGAGCTGTCGTGGGCGCCCTTCGCCGGGCCGGAACCCTCCAGCTCCCCAATGATTTTCTTCGCCAGAACTTTGCCCAGTTCCACGCCCCACTGGTCGAAGGAGTCAATTTGCCAAATGACCCCCTGGGTGAAGACGCTGTGCTCGTAAAGCGCCACCAGCTTGCCCAGCGCCTCCGGCGTCAGCTCGTCCAGCAGAAATGTGCTGGAGGGCCGGTTGCCCTCAAAAACCCGATGCGGCACCAGCCAGTCGGGCGTCCCCTCGGCCTTCACGTCGTCCGGCGTCTTGCCGAAAGCCAGCGCTTCCCCCTGGGCAAAAACGTTCGCCATCAACAGGTCGTGATGATCGCCCAGTGGATTCAGTGTCTTTGAAAAACCAAAGAAATCACAGGGGATGAGTCTCGTTCCCTGGTGAATCAACTGGTAAAAGGAGTGCTGCCCGTTCGTCCCCGGTTCCCCCCAGAAAATCGGCCCGGTTTCGACCTTCACCCGCTCGCCGGAGAGCGTCACGTGCTTGCCGTTGCTCTCCATCGTGAGCTGCTGCAGGTACGCCGGGAACCGCTTCAGGTACTGGTCGTAGGGCAGAACAGCAACCGTTTCGGCGCCAAAGAAATCCGTGTACCAGACGGTCAACAGCCCCATCAGCACGGGCAGGTTTTTCGCGAACGGTGTTCGGCGAAAATGCTCGTCCATGGCATGAAAACCCGCCAGCATCGCCCGGAAATTCTCCGGGCCGACTGCCAGCATCGTGGAAAGCCCGATTGCCGAGTCCATCGAGTAGCGGCCGCCCACCCAGTCCCAGAACCCGAACATGTTGGCGGTGTCGATGCCAAACTTCGTGACTTCCTTCTCATTGGTCGAAACGGCGACGAAGTGCTTCGCCACGGCCTTTTCGTCCTTCAGCCTGGCCAAAGACCATTGCCGAGCCGAGCGGCCGTTCGTCATCGTCTCCAGCGTGGTGAAGGTCTTCGACGAGATGATGAACAGCGTCTCCTCGGGATCGAGATCGTGCGTCGCCTCGGCGAAGTCCGTTCCATCCACATTGGAGACAAAGCGGAAGGACATGTCGCGCTGGCTGTAATGGCGCAGCGCCTCATACGCCATCACCGGCCCCAGGTCGGAGCCGCCGATGCCGATATTGATGACGTTGCGGATGCGCTTCCCGGTAAAACCCTTCCAGGCGCCGCTGCGCACGCGGTTGGAGAAGTCGCTCATCCGGTCGAGCACCTCGTGGACGCCCGGCACGACGTTCTCGCCGTCCACAAGGATTTTCGCGTCCCGCGGCGCGCGCAGCGCCGTGTGCAGCACGGCGCGCTTCTCCGTAATGTTGATCTTCTCGCCGGTGAACATGGCGTCGATCCGCTCCCGCAGGCCGCTCTGTTCGGCCAGATTGAGCAGGAGCTGCAGCGTTTCGTCGGTCACGCGGTGCTTTGAGTAGTCGAAGTAAATTCCTTCCGCCTCGGCCGTCAGGCGCGTGCCTCGCCCTGGATCGCTGCGGAACAGCTCGCGCAGTTGCTGGTTCCGGATCTTCTCGTAATGCGACTGAAGCGCCTTCCACGCGGGAAGGGAAGTGAGGGAAGCTTGCTTCTCGGTCGAAACGGCAGTTGCGCTCATAACACCTCTCCACAAAACATTGCTTTCTGTTGAGATTCCGCTCGGGCAGACTTAGTCGCATCGCAGGTGGGGGCGGCCCCTGTCACCTGTGACCTGCAACCTGTCCCCTGTGACCTGCAACCTGTCCCTCAGTTGCCCGTCGGGACGATCCCGGCATTCTCGACCATCAAAATCACAGTGCGGTGCGGCGCCCGCGTCCGATGCATCGTGCCGCGCGGCACCACGAATCCCTGGCGCGGGGCCAGTTCCACCGTGCGGCCCTCCAGATCGATCAGCAACTGGCCCTCGATCACATAGAAAAACTCATCGTCCGCCGTGTGCTGGTGCCAGTGGTACTCGCCCTCGATCACGGCCATGCGCACCACGCTGCCGTTCACCTGGCACAGCGTCTGGTTGAACCATTTGTGGGTGCAGGTGTCTGCGATGGACTTCTCATCGATCACTTGCAGTGGCTCATGCAGGATGTTCAGGCGCGTTTCGTAAGGAAAATCAGCGACGGATTCCGCCATGGGGACCTCCGGAAGGGAATCGAAACCATGGTACGCCGGAGGGATGAAAGGCACACAAACCGCAGCCCGTGCGTCAATTTTGTTATAGCCGGAGAAAAAGGCAGGTCAGAGGACCAGAACATCATGACCGCGACCCTTCAATGCGCGATCGAAGGTCACCAGCTTCAGATTCGCCGCTGCGGCGAAGCCGACGAGGTAGGCGTCGCTCCAGACTTTGGGAGACGCGCTGGGTAGCTGTGAGCCTTTACGAAACGCAGATTCCAGTCCAGCCGGCTCGGGAACGAAGGAAATCCGATCATCTGCCGTAACCCGATCCCAGAGCTTCCATGCTCCGGCCATGGTCTGGACATCGCTTTCCATCACCCGCTCTGTCGTCAGAAGCCGGAAGATGGCGATCTGTGTGAAACGGCAATAGAGGAACTCCTCCTCTGCGGCTGCGTCAAACCAGAGTTTGGCTTTTGCCGCGTGTACATGGTCTCGCCACAACAACGCAAGCCAGACGTTCACATCAGGGAAATTCAATAAGTTCATAAATCTGTTCGTTCGTCAGATCGACTTTTCGCTTCCCGGATCCCAGGAGGGGAAACTGAACGCGACGTGTCCGGGGGCGCTGCTCGTTCAGCAAAATCGTCGTTGCGCCCGCGAGCACCAGCTCTCGGATGGAACAGCCGCGGGCCGCGGCCTGTTCCTTCAACTGCCGATAGAGCGGCGCGGGGATATCGACGGTCGTGCGGACGGATGCCTGCTTCATGAACGAATTATCGCAGACATGCCATAAATATGGAAGACGGGCTGCTGAACAAAATGCTGTCTATGGGGCCAGTCTGCGCCCCTCAGGGAGCGCCCGCCGGGGCGGCCAGCTCCATGGCGAATGCCCGCGCCGCTTCCAGCAGCTTCTTCACGCTCTCCTTCGAGCACGACTCCGAATAAATCCGCAGCAGCGGCTCCGTACCCGACGCCCGCAGCAGCAGCCAGGTCTTCGCGGCGTTCGGCTTCGTCCTGCACTCGGGGTTGTCGAGCCACAGCTTGATGCCGTCCAGCGTCTCGACCTTCTCTACCTTCATCCCCGCCAGTTCGGCCACGCCGGCCCGCGCGCGGGCGATGGTCGCATTCTTCTGCGCGTCAGGAATATGCAGATCGATGCGCCCGTAGTGATGCTCGCCGTACTCCTGCTGCACCCGCTCCACCAGCTGCCCCAGCGTCTTCTTCTCCTCGGCCATCACGTTCGCCAACAGCAGGGAATTGAGCAGCCCGTCGCGTTCCGGGAGATGCCGCCGGATCCCGATCCCGCCCGACTCCTCGCCGCCGATCAAAATGTCCTCCGTCAGCATCAGGTCGCAGACGAACTTAAAGCCAATCCCGTGCTCGTGCAGCTTCCGCCCATACCGCGCCGCGATGCGGTCCAGCATGGACGTGGTATTGAATGCCCGCGTCACGTCGCCGGGCCACTGCCTGCGCTCCAGGATCCACTGCAGCAGCACCGAATAGATCTTGTGCGGATCGACGAAGTTGCCCTTCTCATCCGCAGCCCCAATGCGGTCCGCATCGCCGTCGGTGATCAGGCCCGCGTCGCATTTCTTCTCGACAACGATCTCCTGGCAGGCCCGAACATGCGGCTCAATCGGCTCTGGATTGATGCCCGGAAACAGCGGATCGGGGTTGGCGCGGATCTGCACGTAATCCACGCCGATCCGGTCGAAGATCCCGGCGACAATGCCCGCGCCCGCTCCGTACATGCAGTCGATAGCGAACCGGAATCCCGACCGCGCAATCAGCTCCAGGTCGACGAACTTCTGGATCGCGTCCACATAAGGCGGAACGAAGTTCACCGTCTCGATCTTTGCCGCCGCCCCCGACGGCAACCCGCGTCCCAGACGGCTCTCGATCTCCGTCATGATGCCGGGGCTGCCCGAGCCGCCGTAGCTCGCCTTGTACTTCACTCCATTCCACTGGGCGGGATTGTGGCTCGACGTGATCATCACCCCACCGGCCGCTCCGCGATGCTTCACCGCATACGACAACGCCGGCGTCGGCGTAATGCGGTCGGCCAGTTGCACCGGGATGCCCGCGCCGGCCAGCACTTCTGCCGCCGCCGCCGCAAAGGCCGGCGATCCAAAGCGCGTGTCGTAAGCGATGCACACGCCCTTCTTCGGGTCCTCCTTGTCCAGAACGTAACTGGCGATGGCTCCCGCCGCGGCACGCACGTTTTCATAGGTGAAGTCGTCGGCGATGACGCCCCGCCAGCCGTCCGTGCCAAATTTAACCGGAGATTTCTGCGCCATCAGATGAGCTTCTCGTCTCCGCGCGCCTGCAGTTCCTTCACCACCTTACCCACATCCTGGGAGTGGCTCCGGGTGGTAATCAGCAGCGCGTCGTCGGTTTCCACCACAATCAAATCTTCCACACCCACCAGGGCGACCATCTTCTCCGGACTGTAAACGTAATTGCCCTTCGCGTTGATCACCACCGTCCCGGCGCCCTGCACCACGTTTTCCGCGGCATCGGCCGCGTTCTGCTCCACCTGAAACTCGTGGAGCGCCGTCCACGAGCCCAGATCGCTCCAGCCAAACTGCGCCGGCAGGCAGTAAAGATTGGAATGATGCTCGCCCTTCGCGGAACGCGGCTCCAGAATCGCGTAATCCACGCTGATGTTTTCGCATTGCGGATAGAGCTCGCCGAAAACCCGCTCGAACTCCGGCGTGTCCCAGGCCGCGGCAATCTTCTCCAGCAGGGGAGCGGTCTCCGGCAAATGCTGCCGCACCGCATTGGCCAGCGTCTTCGCGCTCCACACAAAGATCCCACCGTTCCAGAAATAGTTCCCCGCGGCCAAAAATTCCTCGGCGCGGATGCGGTTGGGCTTCTCGGTAAAACGTCGCACCCGCAGGATCCCCGGCTCCAGCTCCGAGCCCGTTTCGATATAGCCGTAGCCGATCTCAGGCCGCGTCGGTTCGATGCCCAAAACGACCATATTGTCGCCGGCCGCCGCCAGCATCGTCGCTCGCCGGATCGTCGCAACAAAAGCTGCCTCGTCCGCGATCACGTGATCGGCGGGAAAGATCCCGATCACCGCATCGGGGTGCAGGCGCTCGATCAGAAACGCCGCCAGCCCCGCTGCCGGGGCCGTATTGCGCGCCGCCGGTTCCCGGATCACCTGCTTTTCCGGCACGCACACCAGCTGGCTGCAGATGGTGCTCGACAGCAGTTCGTTGGTGATCACCCAGACGTCGTCAGCCTGGGCCAGCGCTTCCAGCCCGTCAACCGCGGTCAGACGGTCCAGCGTCCGCTGGATCATCGTCCGCTCTCCGTCCAGCGCCAGAATCTGTTTCGCCCGCGCCTTCCGGCTGCGGGGCCAGAACCGGGTGCCGCTGCCGCCGGCCAAAATCACCGGCTGAAAGTCAATCGTTACGGCCATGGTTTCTTATGGATGCCTCGGAGAAGCCAAACGTTCATCTTACCCCTGAGCTGAATGTTCATCAGTGGACGGTTCGTTCGGCAGAATGCGGATGATTTCCGCCGGGGCCTCGCCCGCAAGCGACCACCGCCCGGTCGAAGCCGGAATCACGGCAATCTGGTTGCGCTCGACCGTAAACGGCGTGAATCCCGCGCCCGAGATCCGAATCCTCCCCTCCGCCACAAACAGCATCTGCGCCACGGACACCGGATCCAACAGAGCAGGTGCGGTCCCCGGGCGAATCGGCCATCGCTCGATCCGGAAATAGCGCTCGTCCAGCAGCAGCGTGTGTCCATCCACAGCCCGTGGCGCCACCTTACCGGCCGTCGTCTTCAGCCGCATCGCCGCGAACGACTTCTCCAGATGCAGCTCGCGCGCGCTCCCGTAGTCATACATGCGATAGGTCAGGTCGCTGGTCTGCTGCGTCTCCAGAATCACCACCCCCGGGCCCATCGCGTGCACCGTCCCCGCGGCCACCAGGAGCATGTCGCCTTTCTGCACGGGAACCATCTCCAGCAGCGACTCGAGCGAGCCGTCCTGGACGGCAGCCTTCACTGCATCCACCGTCACGCCCGGCCGAATCCCCAGCGCCACCTGGGCTCCCGGCCGGGCATCGAGCGCATACCAGCACTCCGTCTTGCCCCGCGGCTCGCCGTATTGCTGCGCCAGGGCGTCGTCGGGATGCACCTGCACGCTCAGCTTCTCCTTCGGAAACAGCACCTTCACCAGCAGCGGGAAATCTTTCTCCAGGACCCCGGTCCCCAGCAGAGCGCTCCGGTGCAGCCGGGTGATCTCAGCCAGACTCAGGCCCTTCAGCGGCCCCGTATCGGCGGTGCACATCTCGCCCGTCAGCCACACCTCGCCAATCGGCTCACCGTCGGTGTGGTGGTCATACCAGGGCGCCAGATCGTGAAAGCCCCAGGGACGGGTGCGAAAGTACGGCGCCAGGCGAAATGGGGAAAGAGTCTCCATGGTTTGTTTAGTATGCATTACCAGCCTGCGAACGTCGCATCCGTTACGGTAGCGCCGCATCCGTTACGATGAGGTTCGATGTCAAAAATTTTGGTCACCGGTTGCGCCGGCTTCATTGGCTCCTGGATCACCCAAACTCTTCTGGAGCGTGGCCACTCCGTCCGCGGCCTCGACAACTTCGAAACCGGCCCTCGTGCGAACCTGGCCCCACTTCTCGACCGCCCCGGCGCTGCCAGCTTTGAGGGCGCCGCCAGCTTCGAGGGCGCCGCCAGCTTCGAGGGCGCCGCCAGCTTCGAGTTTGTTGAGTGTGACCTTCGCGACGCTGACAGCACCGCCCGCGCCTGCGAGGGCATCGACGTCATCTTCCACCAGGCGGCTCGTCCCTCCGTCCCGCGCTCCGTCAAAGATCCCCGCACCAGCCACACGGCCAACCTCGACGGCACCTTCAACCTGCTGGAGGGCGCCCGCGCCGCCGGCGTTCGCCGCGTTCTCTATGCCGCGTCTTCCTCCGCCTACGGCAACCAGCCCGGATTCCCCCGCCGCGAATCCATGATGCCCATGCCCATCGCTCCCTATCCGGTGCAGAAGCTGGCCGGCGAGTTCTACATGAAGAGCTATTGGCAGGTTTACGGCATTGAGACCGTCTGCCTCCGCTACTTCAACATCTTCGGGCCCCGTCAGGTTCCGGACTCGCCCTACAGCGGCGTCATGGCCAAATTCACCCTGCAGATGATGCGCGGCGAGCGCCCCACCATCGACGGCGATGGCGAGCAGGGCCGCGACTTCACCTACATCGAAGACGCTGTCTCCGCCAATCTCCTCGCCGCGGAAGCCCCCGCCGAGAAGGTAGCCGGCCGCGTCTTTAACGTCGCCTGCGGCGAGCGGCATTCCCTCAACGAGACCTTCCGCACCCTCGCCGGTCTCCTTGATTTCAAAGAACCGCCCCTCTACGGCCCACCCCGTACCGGCGACATTCAGAACTCGCTGGCCGACATCTCCGCCGCCCGCGAAGCCTTCGGCTACGAGCCGAAAATCGGCTTCGAAGAAGGCTTGCGCCGCACCGTCGCCTGGTACCGGGAGCAGTACGGCGCGGCCTCCACTCGCGAGCCGTCCCGCTGAGAACGCGACAGGGAGCGGGGAACCCCGGCCCGCCTTTCTGCGTACACTAAAATCAGGATTCCCGGGACCGATTTTCTCCCCGTCCTTTAAGGATCAACGGAACCACCGATGCTTTTCAGCGAAGCCATCAAAGTAGCGCTCCAGTCTCTCTGGGCCAACAAGATGCGCACCATCCTCACGACCATCGGCGTCGTGATCAGCGTCGCTTCGCTCATTGCAGTCATCACCCTTGGCAACGGCGCCAAGATGTTCGTCGTCAAGAAAATCGCCAACCAGGGATCGGATGTGATGACGCTCCAGCGCATCAATCCGGTCATCTTTACCGGCGACGAGTATCTGAAAGAAAACAAGCGCAAGAACATCACTTATGAGGACTTCCTCTATCTGCAGCGCACCTGTACCCGCTGCCTGATGATCGGCGCGGAGCTTTCTACGTCCGGAACCGTTGTCAACGGCAAGCAATCCACCACGAATACCAACATCAACGGCTGGACTCCCAACATGGTGGATATTGAGAACTTGAACGTCGTTGAGGGCCGCGTACTCACGCCCATGGATGAACGAACCGGCGCCCATAATGTGATCGTCGGCTACGACATTGTCGACAACTTATTGCCCAACGAGAACCCCATCGGGCAGGAACTGCGCGTCGACGGCGAGGTATACACCATCGTGGGCGTAGGCGAGCGCAAGGGCGCGGTGTTCGGCCAGAGCGAAGACAACTACGTCGACATGCCGCTGAGCACCTATCTCCATACCCATGGAGAACATGAAAGCCTGAATATCTCGGCCAAGGCGGGCATGGCGCCGGGGGCGCTCGACAATCTCATCGACGAAGTGCGCGCCCTGATGCGTGCGCGCCGGCACGATCGTCCCGGGGAAGAAGACGACTTCGCCATCCTGACAAACCAAACCTTTATTGGACTGTTCAATCAAATTACCGGTATGTTTGCAGCGGTGATCCTGGGCATCGCCTCCATCTCGCTGGTGGTCGGCGGCGTGGTCATCATGAACATCATGCTGGTCTCGGTCAGCGAGCGCACCCGCGAAATCGGCATTCGCAAGGCCCTGGGCGCCCGCCAGCAGGATGTCCTGCTCCAGTTCCTCATTGAGTCCGCGGCCATGGCCCTGCTGGGAGGCTTCTTCGGCGTCCTTGTCGGCGTTGGGGTGGCCAAGGGTGTTACCCTCGCCGTCAGCTTCCCCTCTGCGGTTCCGATATGGGCGGTCTTCCTCGGCCTCTTTGTGGCCCTCTCCGTCGGAATCTTTTTCGGCGTCTACCCGGCCCGCCGGGCAGCCCGCCTCGATCCCATCGTAGCCCTGCGGTCGGAGCTCTGAATCATGGCACTCAGCGATTCCCGTGAATCCGTTCGCATGGCCCTCGATACGCTGCGGGCTAACAAACTCCGCTCCGGCCTCACCATCCTCGGCATCGTCATCGGGGTCGCCACCGTCATTGCCATCTCCTCCGTCATCAACGGCGTCAACAACCGCGTCCAGGACATTGCCAGCCAGTTCGGCACCAACGTGCTCTGGCTCTTTCGCTGGAACTTCATCGGCATTCGCCCCACCGCCGAGATGCTGGCGCGCAAACAGTTCACCCTCGACGACGCCAAAGCTATCGAATCTCTGCCGCATGTGACCGCCGTCAACGCTGGGCGGCAGTTCTCCAACTGGCAGCTGGGTGTAGGCTATGTGGCCGTCCAGTACAAGGACAAGAAGGTTCAGAACACCACCCTCGAGGGCGACCTGCCAACCTTTGCCACTGTGAACGACGTGCAGCTCCAGGAAGGCCGCCCGTTCACCGAAGACGAGGAGTTTCGCGCCGCCGACGTCGTCATCCTGGGGCACGACACCGCTGAACAGCTCTTCGACCGGCAAGACCCCATCGGGAAGGAAGTCGTCATTGGCGGCGACGTCTTCACCGTCATCGGCGTCCTCGATAAGTTCAAGCAGCTGTTCGGGGGCGGCAGCAATCCCAACGACAACAAAGCCGTCTTCCCCATGACCACCTTCCACAAGATCCATCCTGAAATACTGGACACCATCATCTCCATCAAGTACGACAACGCGAAGAACAAGTCGCTGGTCACCGAGGAAGTGCGCATGCTCATGCGCGACCGACGACGCGTTCGCGTGGAAAAAGACGATGACTTCGCCATCTTCGGTCCCGACAACATCCTCGACCTCTGGTCGCAGATTACCGCCGGCCTGGTCGTGTTCATGTTCGCGGTCTCGAGCGTAGGCCTGCTGGTCGGCGGCGTGGGTGTCATGAACATCATGCTCGTCTCCGTCACCGAGCGCACCCGCGAGATCGGCGTCCGCAAGGCGATTGGCGCCACCAAACGCAACGTCCTCGTCCAGTTCACGGTCGAAGCGGTGACCCTGTGCGCCCTGGGCGGAGTCCTCGGCATTGTACTGGGGACCATCATCACGCTGGTCGTCCGCTATGCCGTCTCTTTCCCGGCCTCGATGTCCACCTTCTGGACCATCACCGGCTTTCTCGTCTCCTGCGGGATCGGCCTCGCCTTCGGCATCTATCCAGCCTGGAAAGCCGCCACCCTCGACCCCATCGAAGCGCTGAGATACGAATGAGCCGGTAGCCTGTAGCCCATAGCGAACAGGAGGAACGCGCAAACCGCAGTAATGTTGCCGCGAGAGACTTATGGGTGTTCCATCGAATCAGAATGGCGACCCATCATTTTCGTGACTTAGCCGTCTGGCAAAGGTCGATGCTCCTGGCGCGTGGCCTCTACGCGCTCACAGAGGGGTTTCCTGCGAGCGAGAGGTACGGTCTGACCAGCCAGATTCGCCGCGCTGCCGTTTCGGTGCCCAGCAATATTGCTGAAGGACGGGGTCGCCTGACAGACAGGGCCTTCGCCCTTTTCCTCAGCCAGGCGCGAGGATCACTCTACGAGCTGCAGACGCAGATCGAACTCGCAAACGATCTGGGATTCGCTCCAAAGAGCAAGGCGGAACCGCTGATGAGGGAAGCTGCAGAGATTGCAGCCATGATCCACGGGTTGCTGGCCTCGTTGCGCTGAGCGCTCACTCCTTCCCCGCTACCCGCTACTGGCTACCCGCTACAAGCTACCGGCTACCGCCTACAGGCTGTATTATGGAATCACCCGACGGCCTCGGCCGCAAACGGACCCCTATGCCCAGAAGTTTCAATCGCATCGTCCTCGTCCTGTCCATTGCCATCATTGTTGTTGTGCTCTTCGGCGGCCTCGGCCCCGCGGGCGTCAGCGCCACCCAAAGTGACGGCGCCTACCGCCAGATGGGCGTCTACGAGGAGGTGCTGCATAAGATCCAGACCGACTACGTCACCCAGCCCAATATCCAGAACGTCACCACCGGCGCCCTGCACGGTCTGCTCGAGTCCCTCGACGCCGACTCCAGCTATCTGACCGCCTCCGAATACGCCACCTACCAGGACCACCAGCATGAAGGCCAGGCCCAGATCGGCATGGAGGTTTCCAAGCGCTACGGCTATGGCAGCGTCGTCGCCGTCATCCCCGGCAGCCCGGCGGACAAGGAACACATCATGGATGGCGACCTGATCGAAGCGATCGGCGGCCAGTCCACCCGCGAAATGTCCGTGGCCATGATTCGCCTGCTCCTCGAAGGTAAGGCCGGCACCACCGTGAACTTCGATCTCGTGCGTCCGCGCAAGCCCGAGCCGGATTCCATCACCCTCACCCGCACGATGGTCGAGCCTCCGCCCCTCGGCGAGCAGGATTATGAGAATTCCAGCATTCTCTACCTCAAGCCGGTGGTGCTCACCCGCGATCGCGTCGACGAGATCGTGACCCGCCTCCACGCCATGGGGAAAAACGGCAATAAGAAAGTCCTCCTCGACCTGCGTGACGTGGCCGAAGGGGATCCGCAACAGGGCATCCGCCTCGCCAACGCGTTTCTGAAGTCCGGAACCATTGCCAAGCTACAAGGCCAGACGGTGCCCACCGAGACCTTCTCTGCGGACTCCTCCAAATTCGTCACCGCTGCGCCGCTCGTCGTGCTGGTGAACCATGGCACTGCCGGCGCCGCTGAGATCGTTGCCGGCGCCATCCTCGACAACAAGCGCGGCGACGTGGTCGGCGATCGCACCTTCGGCGAGGGCGCCCAGGAAAAGACCTTTACCCTGCCCGACGGCTCCGCTCTGCTCCTGACCGTGGCCAAGTACGAGTCGCCCTCCGGCAAGAAGATCGAGGATGTCGCCGTCACGCCCAACGTTCCCGTCAGCCTGAGCGCGGAGCAGATCTTCGATGAAGAAGAGAGCGCCACCCCGCAGGCGCCTCGCACCGACGATCAGCTCAACAAGGCGCTGGAGATTCTCAAGCAGGGGAACGCCTAACCCGCTGGCAGCGCGGCAGCGAAGGAGTGGAAATCTCCCGTGCGCCACAACCCGTTGGATTTGTCCAGCCCTCCCGAGCAGCGCAACGCGACCGACAATCTCTTCCGCTCGTACCGCAGCGATGACGACGAAGACGACGGCTTTCGCCCGCCCAGCGGTCATCGCAAAATCGCCGGCAGTCTCGCTCTCGCCTTTCTCATCCTGGTGGCCGCCGCCGCCGGCTCTCTCGCCGGCCTGATTCTTGTCTATTCCGTCGATCTGCCCCAGATCGCTGAGCTCGAGCACTATCGCCCCAGCACCACCACGGAACTCTTCGACGTCCACGGCCGCAGCTTCGGCTCCTTCGCTCTCGAGCGCCGTGTCGTCGTCGGCTACAACGACTTCGCCCCCGTCCTCCGCCAGGCGGTCATCTCCACCGAAGACCGCGACTTCGAGAGCCACTGGGGTGTGAATCTCTACCGCATTGCCGGCGCTGCCTGGCACGATCTCTTCTCCAAAGGCCGCGCGCAGGGCGCTTCCACGCTCACCATGCAGCTCGCCCGCAATCTCTTCCTCTCCAATGAACGCACCGTCTCCCGCAAACTTCAGGAGGTTTTTCTCTCCCTCCAGATCGAGCACTCCTTCACCAAGGAGCAGATCTTCACCCTGTACGGCAACCAGATTTACCTGGGCAGCGGCGTCTATGGATTTGAAGCGGGCGCTGAGTACTACTTCTCCAAACACGCCAGCCAGCTCACCCTGCCGGAAGCCGCCCTGCTCGCCGGCCTGCCTAAGGGCCCCGTCGAGTTTTCCCCCATCCTCAATCCCGAGCGCGCCTTCCGCCGCCGCAATGTCGTCATCGACTCCATGCTCGAGGACGGCAAAATCACCGCGGCCCAGGCCGAAGCCGCCCGCTCCGCCCCGCTCGGCCTCCACATTGAGCCCCCGCCCAACAGCGTCGCTCCCTGGTTTGTCGAAGAAGTCCGCCGCGAGCTCGAGCGGCGTTTCGGTACCGAGGAACTCCATGCCGCGGGCCTCAAAATTGACACCACCCTCGATCTCGATCTGCAGAAGGCCGCCAACGACGCCGTCCTCGACGGACTCGCGGCCTATGAACGCCGTCGGGGCTGGCGCGGTCACCTTCTCAACGTCGTCGCCGGCGGTCTCAGCATGGACACTTTCAAGCATCCGGACTGGTCCATCCCGCCCCTCCCCGGAACCTACATGCACGCCCTGGTCACCGGTATCCTGCCGTACCAGGTCACCGCGAAGATCGGCGACCGTCAGCTCATCCTCACCGCGGAGGACTGGGCCTGGACCGGTTTCCACACCACCAGTCAGTTCCTGCACATCGGCGACATCATCTACGTCAAAATCACCGGCGATGAGGGAGGCCTGCTGCGTGGCACCCTCGAGGAGGACACCGGCGTCCAGGCCGCGCTCTTCGCCATCGACAACGACAACGGCGACGTTCTCGCCCTCGTTGGCGGACGCGACTTCAATCTCTCCCAGTTCGACCGCGCCACCCAGGCCGAACGCCAGACCGGCTCTTCCTTCAAGCCCTACGTCTACACCACGGCGGTCGAAGACGGCATGACGCCCCAGGACACCATCGTCGACAAGCCCGTCTCCTTCGGCAGCTACGTCCCCCACAACTACGATTACAAATTCAAGGGCCGCATCTCCCTGCTGGAAGCGTTTGCCGACTCACGCAACATTCCCGCACTCGAGATTGCCGACCGCGTCGGCATCGGCAACGTCATCGCCACCGCCCATCGCTTCGGCATCACCAGCAATATCCCTCCCTATCTGCCCATCGCTCTCGGATCGGCCGAGGTCACCCTCGAACAGCAGGTGGACGCCTACTCGGTCTTTCCCAACGACGGCATCCGCATCGCTCCGCGTCTCGTCCGGCGCGTCATCAGCGCCGAGGGCGTCCCGCTCTATGAAGCTTCCCCCGACGTCAGCGAGGTCATCAGCCAGAAAATTGCCCGCACCATGATGGTCTTCTTCCAGGGCGTCACCAGCGAAGGCACCGCCGCTCGCCTGCGCGCGCTCAACCACCCTCTCGGCGGAAAGACAGGCACCACCAACGACTTCACCGATGCCTGGTTTATAGGATTCTCGCCGTCGATTACCTGCGGCGTCTGGGTCGGCTACGACGATCGTCAGTCCCTCGGTGACAAGCAAACCGGCGCCGCCGTCGCCCTGCCGCTCTGGACCAGCTTCATGAAGACGGCCATCGCCGCCACGCCCAACGAGAGCTTCCCCGGGGAAACTCCATCACCCAGCCCCTCGCCGCAACGCCAGTCCGCAGCGCTCGTCCCGCGTTAGCTGCCCGGCTGCACTCGCTCGAAGGCGACCGCCAGTGGATCGGCGTACGTCCGCTTCCATTCCTTGCTGTGGTCCAGCAGATACGCCGCCGGACTGCCCCGCATGAGAATCGCATACCGGATCTGATAGCGATCCAGGATCGCAAACGTATCGGTCACGCTCACGGCTCTCACGTAATCGCCCATCACGCCCTGCTGGACGAAAACGTCCGCGCGCGGATCGATGAACTCCTGCACCGCCGGAGCCTGCCACTCGAAATAGCCGCCCCAGTGGTACTCGTTGAAGAGATGTCCCTGCCCGGCAAGGCTGCGCACATACGGAACCGCCGCCTCGGGAAATTCCTGCGCGATGCCGGCTTGCAGTGCCCGCGTTGAGGGGTACGCAAACGCCACCACCGCCGCCAGCACAGCCATGGCCACTGCATTCAGCGCGGGCCGATCCCCATCGGCCGCGTACGGCTTCATCAACAGCCCCTTCAGATCCATCGCCAGCAGCGGCGTCACCAGAATCCCCGCCAGAAACACCAGGCGCGAATAGGTCATGGCGCTGGTTAGAGCCAGCAATGCAAAGGCAAGATCCTCCAGCGCCCATCGCCGCCGCCGCACCAGTTGCAGCACCCCGAACAGCACAAACGTGCCCAGCACGATCTTGCCCCGTGGCGTATGAAAATCCAGGCTCGCCCACTCCGCGATGTACCGAACCCCCAGCTTCTGGTGAAGGATCGCATCCAGCGGATACGCCACCAGCCGCCAACCATACGGATTCACGAACAGCGCCACCGCACTCGCCGCGATCACCGTCAGCCAGCGCCGCCTCTGCGTCGCCGTCCACCGTATCGCGACCACGCTGCCCCATTCTCCCTCCACCAAACCGCAAGCGAAGAAGATCAGCATCAGCCCAAAGCCGAGGAACCATGACCCATGCGTGTTGATCCACACCAGAAACAAAGGCGGCAGAGCGTAGCTCCAGTCGCGTCCCCGTCGAAGGTTCCACAGGATCGCAACCTCAACCGTCAGAAACAGCCAGCCGAACAGCAGCGTCCGCGGCCCCAGCGATACTTCCGCGAACAGGATGCCCACAAACGCCGCCAAAAAAGCTGCATTCCAGTCCCTCGACCGCAGCCAGGCGAGATAGTAGATGCCCAGCGCGATAGCCGACGCCACGGTCATCGTCGTCAGATAAAGCCCCTGCAGCCCGAGCCGCTCATCGCCGAAATAAAAGGGCAACTCCGCCAGCCACTCGAAATTGATCCACGGCTGTCCGGCGACGGTGAACGTCCAGGTATCGTGGTGGATGAAGTGCCCGCTGCGCACCAGTTCCTGCGCGTTGCGCAGGTGCCACCAGATGTCAGGATCGGCCAGCGCATTCACTCGCGAGGCGACCAGAAACAGCACGCACACCAGCGCGCATCCCATCAGGACAGGCATGCTGAGCAGCCGTCCAATCCATTCCTTCGGGCGCGACGGAGACACCACAGGTGGGGCGCTGGCAGTCATAGTTCCCAGCCAGCCTATCAACCGCTCCGGTCCGCTCCAATCCCACTTTGGTCGGCGTGGACCACGATCGTTATGGGTGCGCCCCCGCTGTCCGCAGCAACCCGAACGTCTCAGCCGCGCAGACTGGCCTTCTCCGCGTTGGCCCGCCGAAAATATTCCCGCGCCCGCTCCACGTCCCGCCCAATCTGCGCCCGCAACGCCTCCGGAGAAGGGAAGCGCCGCTCCTCGCGCAGCCGCATCAGAAAACAGACTTCCACCGGCGTCGTCTCCGTTACCTCCACCGGCGGCGGCCCATCCAGCAGATGGGACTCCACCGCATACCCCGCTCCGTCAAACGTGGGCCGCTCGCCGGCATTCGTCACCGCATCCAGCAACGGCGCGTCCGCACTGTCGCCCAGCCGCACCCGTGTCACGTACACACCGTGCGGCGGCAGCAACTCGCGGTAGGGCGCCAGATTGATCGTCGGCGTTGTCAGCTTCGCCCCCACGCCGCGTCCGCGCGCTGCCGTCGACACCACCGAAAACGGCCGCCCCAGCAGAGCCCGTGCCATGCCCAGCTGCCCGGCCGCGATCCTCCGCCGCACTTCGCTGCTCGAAACCGCTACGCCCCGCACCCGCAGCGCCCCATGCGACATAACCCCGAACCCCAGCTCCCGTCCCAGCTCTCGCAGCTCCGCAATGCCGGCCGCGGCATCGTGTCCGAACCGGAACGTATCGCCCTCGTGAACCTCCACGACGCGCAGCGCTCGGCACAAAACACCCTCGGCAAACTCCCGCGCCGATTGCATCGAAAATTCCCGCGTGAACGGCAGCACCACCGTCGCATCCAGACCCGTATCCGCCAGCAGCCGCAGCCGCTGCGGCATGGGCGTAATCAGCTTCGGCGCTCGCTCCGGGTGCAGCACCGCCGTCGGATGCGGATCGAAGGTCACCGCGATCGCCCGCGTGCCCAGTCCTCGCGCCCGCTCCAGCACCCGCCCGATCACTTCCTGGTGTCCGCGATGCACGCCGTCGAAATTGCCAATCGCCGCTACGGTCGGCGGCATTGGCACGGGGAGTTCCTGCAGTGCGCGGTAGATTTTCATCGTCTATAGCTCAAACGGGATCCGCAGCCCGTCATAGCTCAGCCGCACGCCCGCCGGGAAGTCCCTCTCCGTCTCCGCGTGGTCGACCTCATGCGACATGTGCGTGAACCAGGCTCGCCGCGGCGCCATCCGCTCCACCCACTGGAGCGATTCCGCGATCGTGGCATGGCTCGGATGCGGCTGCGGACGCAGCGCATCCAGAATCACCACCTCCAGACCCTCCAGCAGCGCCAGACTCGTCTCCGGAATCCGGCTCATGTCGGTCAGGTATGCGGCCGACCCAAAGCGAAACCCCGCCACCTCCTGTTCCCCATGGATCAGCGGGATCCGCTGAAACCGCGCGCCGTCGATCTCCACGGCTTCCGTCCCTTCCAGCCCGCGCAGTTCCACCCGTGCGCGCATGGGATAGGTGGCCTCGGCCGAGAACGTATATTCGAAGATCCGCCGCAGAATCGTCGCCGTTGGCTCGTCGGCGTAGAGCGGCAGAAACCCCGGCTTATGGTGGAAACTCAGCGGACGCAGATCGTCGAGCCCCAGGATGTGGTCGGCGTGCGCATGGGTATAAAGCACCGCATCCACCTGCCGGATCCCTTCCCGCAGCGCCTGCTCGCGAAAATCCGGACCTGTGTCGATCATGACCGTGTGCTCCGCCCCGCCCCGCGGCCACACCACCGCAATCGATGGGCGCGTGCGCCGGTTCCGCGGGTCCGTCGACGTGCACACGGCGCACCCGCAGCCCAGCGTCGGCACGCCCATCGAGGTCCCGCTGCCGAGGACGATGATCTCTGCTTTCATCCGCTCCGGTTTTACTTCTTTTTCCCGTCAGCCGGGCGCTGCGCCGACTGGGCAATGGCGTTCGTGATCTCCAGGAACATCATCCGCAGCTCAAACAGGACGTTCTGCAGGGTCGCCTCTTCCTTCTGCGTCAGGTTGCCCTTTGTCTTCTCCTGCAGCAGCGCCAGCATATCGACGCTCTGCCGCGCGCCCAGAATGTCAACCCGCGCCTTCTGTCCCGGCTCGGTTCCCGCACCCATCGCCAGCATCGCCGAAACGTAGAACGACTGGATGATGTGCTCGAAGGTGATGACCCCCGTCGCGCCCATCTCCGGATTCGCCTGCCGCAGCATGTCATCGATCTGTCGTGAAGACTCCTGATACGCCGCGTCCTGTTCTGCCGTCTCCTGCGCCGTGAACTGCTGCAGCTCCGGCTCTTCCTGAGTCACGGTCTCCCGTTTCTCCGGTGAAGGCATCGTTACCACCTTCTCTGAGGCCGCAGGCGGCGCCGTTGCAGCCGCTGGTTTTTCCGGCGCGGATTCCGCCGGCTCTGCCACCGGCCCGTCCTCGCGCAGTTCGCCCTCCAGCGTAAACTTCCGCCGGTCGGTCACCGTAAACGTGGGTTGCTTCTCATCCATAAAAAACAAAACTCCCTTGCGGGTCAAAGATTCGCAGGGACCGGCGGCGCTGTCAGCGGCACCGCGATCCCTCCGTCGTACCGTATCGGCTCTGCGCCGGACTCACTGCGTTCCAGCGCCTCCGTTCGTGCGATCCCCAAAGCCAGGGTCTTCGACCACCCCGGCAACTCAATCCTCGCCACGCTGGTCAGCTCGCCCACCGCGGCTTCCCCGGCCCGCAGCTCAAGCTTCACGCCCGTTCCCATCGCCGGGGTCGACCCCTGCAGCTCAAATTGCCGCAGCGCCCGATGCAAGCTCGCACGCGACCGGATCCGCTCCACCGTCTCCTGCCCGATGTAGCATCCCTTCGTGAAGTTCAGCGCCCGGAACAGGTTCGTCTCCTGGGGGAGTTGCTTGTCGCTGAAGTCCACATCGAAGGCCGCCACGCCCTCCAGCACTCGAAGCTTTTCCAGTGCCTCAGTCCCGCACGCCGCCGCACCCGCTGCCAGCAGGGCATTCCAGACGGTCAGCACCTGCTCAGCCGGGACCTGAATCTCAAAACGCGGCGCCACCGGCCCGTACCCGGCAACCACAGTAACCTCCACCCCCGCCAGTTGCGTTGCCGCAAACATCCCCGGCTCCGGCGCGGTGGCTCCCAGTTGCGCCAGAATCGCCGCCGCCCGCGGCCCCGCGATGCCCAGAACGGTCCTCGTTGCGTCTAACTCCTGGAGTTGTACGTCGTCCATAATGATGAAGCGGCGCAGGTGTCCCAGCAGGCGTTCCACCTGCGACCGGTCCGTCGCCAGTTCCAGATGATCTTCATAAAACAGCACATCGCCGTCGCCCTGGATGCGTCCCTGCGGGCTCAGGACCAGCGTGTACCCAGTCTGTCCCGGCCCGAGGCCCTTCACCGTTTGCGTAATCATCCCGTTCAGCCAGCGCACGCGATCCTTGCCCGTGGCGCGCAGAAAGGTCCGGTACCCCAGGTCAAAAACGCCGGCTGACCGCACCAGCGCCCCCAGTTCGGCGGCAATACCTGCAAATCGGAGCGGCGTCCGCGCTCCCCGACGCATCTCCAGTTCGCCTTGGGACGCGTTCCCGGCCCGCAGTTGGGCGGCCAGAGGGGTTTCCAGCACAGCGGTTTCAACAATTGGGGGCGTCTGGTTCATGCAGGACTCTCAAAAAAATTATAGTCTCGCCACAGCAGACACGGTCGCCGTGGGCGGTTTCGCCGGAAGGCCAAAAGGACACCGAATGTATTTAAGAATCAAGCCCTGGATCGTGGCGATCGCCCTCCTGACGACCCTGTCCGCCGCCGCCCAAACCACTTCGCAGCCCTCTGCCCAGACGCCGTCCGCGCAATCCGCACCGCAAACTCCGCCGCCGGATCAGACCCAGCCCAAGCCCCAGACCCACATCACGCCCGCCCAGGCCAAAGAACTCTTCGCCTCTGTCGGCCAGATTCTTCAGTTCGCCTCCGATGACACAAAGCTCGCCATCAAACACGAGGTCAAGCCGCGCCTCATCACCCGCGCTGAAGTGGAAAAGTACCTCCTCGGCAAGATGAAGGACGATAAAGACGCCAGGCGCATGGAGCGCTCCGAGATCGTCCTCAAAAAATTCGGCCTTCTCGATCCCGACTTCCATCTCGAGTCCTTCATGGTCAAGCTCCTCGACGAGCAGATCGCCGCCTTTTACGACAGCAAGACCAAAACCGTGAACCTGCTCGACTGGATCGCCCCCGACACCCAGAAGCCCGTCCTCGCTCACGAACTCACCCACGCCCTCCAGGACCAGCGCGTCAACCTCGAAAAGTGGCAGAACCAGACCAGCGACGACATCTCCCACAGCTACGCCGACGATCGCAAACACATCGCCACCGACGAGGACGACACCGCGCGCCAGGCCGTTCTCGAAGGCCAGGCCATGGCCGTTTTCGTCGACTACAGCCTCGCCCCCGTGCACAAGAGCCTCCGCTCCAACCCCGAGCTCATCGAAAACCTCCTCGATAACATGAGCGACGACGGCGACTCGCCCGTGCTCGAGCGCGCCCCGCTGCTCCTCCAGGAATCGCTGATCTTTCCCTACAAAGAGGGCCTCAGGTTTGAAGCCACGCTGCTGACTGACAACAAGGATCCCCGCGCCGCCTACGCCGACGTTCTCGACAATCCCCCCGACAGCAGCTACCAGATCATGAACCCGCACGCCTACGAGGATCACGCGAAGGTCCCGCTGCTCAACATGCCCGACATTCACCCTGTCATCGATGCCCAGTACAACCCCTACGACATTGGCGTCATGGGCGAGCTCGATGTCCGCATCCTCGCCGACCTCTTCGGTGGCACCCAGCTCTCCGCCGAACTCACCCCCGCCTGGGACGGCGGCATCTACTACGCCGCGCAAAAGAAAGATGCCCCTGACAAGGACTCCACCTCCTCCGTCGCCCTCTTCTATCTCTCCCAGTGGAAGACCCCGCAGGCCGTCACCGACTTCGTCAAAATGTACGCCGATGAGCTGGGCAGGCAATACTCCGGCGTGCAGCGCGACACCGCCGACGAAACCAGCCCCGATGAGCAGATCTACAAAACCAACGAAGGCCCTGTCCTCATCGTCACCAGCGGCAAGGATGTCTTCGTCAGCGAAACCTTCGACCTCACCACCGCCCGCAAGCTGGAGTTGCTTATGCTCGGCGCGCAACAGCAGAGCGGAGCCCAAATCGCTTCCGTCTCTCCGGCTTCCCGACCCGCGCCCGATTCCGATCTGACCGGCAATCTCGTCCACTTCATGGCCGACTGCGGCCTCATGAAGGCCGCGCTGCCTCGCGGTGGCGTCCATTTATACTGATTCCTTGCGCTGATCCAAAACCCACACGCACGGAGTCCTTTTTGCAACAGGCAGAGATCGGAATTATCGGAGGCAGCGGGCTCTATTCCATGCCCGGCCTCACCGGCATTCATGAGGAGCGTGTCTCCACCCCTTTCGGCGATCCCAGCGACGCCTTCATCCTCGGCAATCTCGAAGGCCACAAAGTCGCCTTCCTTGCCCGTCACGGACGCGGCCACCGCCTGCTGCCTTCCGAGTTGAACTTCCGCGCCAATCTCTACGCCTTTAAAAAGCTCGGCGTCACCCGCATCGTGTCCATGTCCGCCGTCGGCTCCCTCAAAGAAGAGCACAAGCCCGGCGACTTCGTTATTCCCGACCAGTTCATCGACCGCACCTTCCTCCGCACCTCCACTTTCTTTGGCGAGGGCATCGTCGCGCACGTTGCCTTCGGCGATCCCGTCTGTTCCACCGTCGCCGAGACCATCGCCGCCGCCTGCAAAACCGAAGCCATCACCGTCAAATCCGGCGGCACCTACGTCTGCATGGAAGGCCCGCAGTTCTCCACCCGCGCCGAGTCGAACCTCTACCGCAGCTGGGGCGCCGACGTCATCGGCATGACCAATCTCCAGGAAGCCAAGGTCGCCCGCGAAGCCGAGATCTGCTACGCCACCGCGGCCATGGTTACTGACTACGACTGCTGGCATCCCGGCCACGACGAGGTTACGGTCGATCAGATCGTCGCCGTCCTCAACCAGAACGCCGCCAACGCCTGCCGCGTCATCAAGTCCGCCGTCGCCGCCATGCCCTCGGAGCGCAAATGCGGCTGCGCCTCCGCGCTGCAGTTTGCCATCCTCACCGCTCCCGACGCTATCCCCGCCGCCACCCGCGACAAGCTCGACCTGCTCATCGGCAAATATCTGAAGAAGTAAGGCGCTCGAGCCGGATCGAACCAACGTTATAATGTTGATGGATCGTGATATGCGGAAGGAGGCGCTATGAAGAAGAACGATATCCTGCGGGAAGCCAATTATCGATACGATTTCGACCGCGATCTCTTCATTAATCGCGCCGCCATGAAAGCCTTCAGTATCGAGTTTGTAGACGATCACCGCGAAGACGAGTTGCGCCGACTCATTCAGGAAGATACCAACGGCAACGGCTGGAAGTTCTACTTCAACTCTGTTCCATCCGATGGCGTGAAGCGTGAATTGGAAAGAGTCCTCGGATAATGCCGGGGCGCACCATCGAGGATCTCCTCCGGGAGGAGTATTTCTCGCTTTTGCCGGAAGTTCGAAGAGTTGCATGGCAGCTCGAAACCGAGATTCGATTTCACACTCTTCCCGTCCTTCAGAGACTGAACCATTACGAGCAGTTGATCGTTAAATCGCGCGTGAAGGATTGCGAGAGCGCGATCAAATCCCTCCAGCGACGACAGGAGGGTCGAGTTTTCGACCCGGAGCGTCACACGGGCTACTCACTGCTGAGTTTGCCCGATCTGGCCGGTGTTCGCGTCTTGATATTTCCTCGTGCCAGACTGATTGAGGTGGACCGCCGCTTGGCCGACCGCTTTCCAGCCTGGATTCCGGACCCGGTTTCTGATGAAGCGGGAGCCATATTAGCACCCAAATACAATGGCTACTGTGCGGATGTAAGTGACCGGATCCGCGCTGAGTATCAGGTTGTACCGATGCTGATCGGCCTGTTCTGGGAGGTCGAACACTCGGCAATGTATAAGCCCTCGCCCTCCCTCGTGGGGATGGCAAATTCTCGGGAAATGAAACTTCTCAAATCAGACGTTGAGTTTGCTCTGTCGCGCTTTGAGGCAGTATTCGAGAGTTTTGTATCGGAAAACAATAGCTAAGCACCCAACAGAGGAAACCTCACTCCATGGCCATTCTCGTTGTCGGCAGCGTCGCCTTTGACGCCATCGAAACCCCCTCCGGCCGTCGCGACCGCTGTCTCGGCGGCGCCGCCACTTACTTCTCCCTCGCTGCCAGCTACTTCACTGACCTTCGCGTCATCGGCGTCGTCGGCGAGGACTTCGGCCCCGATGAAGAAGCCGTCCTCACCCGCCGCAACGTCGATACCCGCGGCATCGAGCACGTTCCCGGCAAAAGCTTCTTCTGGAGCGGCTCCTACATGCACAACCTCAACGAAGCCCAGACGCTCAACACCGAGCTGAACGTCTTCCAGAGCTTCTCGCCCAAGATTCCCGAAGCCTACAAAGACAGCGAGTACCTCTTCCTCGCCAACATCGATCCCGTCCTCCAGGCCGACGTCCGCGGCAAGATGCCCAAAGTGAAGATGGTCTGCGGCGACACCATGAATTACTGGATTAAAGACCACTCTGCCAACCTCGCCAGCGTCCTCAAAGGCCTGGACGCTCTGCTGATCAACGACACCGAAGCGAAAATGCTCGCCGGCGATAACAACCTCGTCCGCGCCGCCCGCAAAATCCTCGATATGGGGCCCAAATCCCTCGTCGTCAAGCACGGCGAATACGGTGCCACCGCCTTCTTCGGCAAAAATTCCTTCGGCGACGCATCCGTGGTCAGCGTACCCTTCCGCGCCCCGGCTCTGCCTCTCGATGAAGTCGTCGATCCCACCGGTGCCGGCGACTCCTTTGCCGGAGGCTTCTTCGGCTACATCGCCTCGCGCCCCGCGCTCACCCCCGCCGTCTTCCGCCGCGCCATGTTCTACGGCGGCGTCATGGGCTCGTTTGCCGTCGAGCGCTTCGGCACCGAACGCCTGCAGCATCTCGACAAGAAGGAAATCGAGGACCGCTTTGCCCTCTTCCGCCAGCTCTCGCACCTCGATTAGCGATGATGTGTCATCCTGAGCGAAGCATCCGAATTCGTTGCGCCGTATCTGGCGCAACATCAATTCAGGCGCGAGTCGAATGGACCTGTATTTCTGCGGTCGAACCATCGGAATGCTTTGGGGTCTACCCATTCTTAAGCCGGATATGTTGAGATATGCCGCCCCGGATTAGCCGCCGTCGTGCGATCAACAGAACAGCCGCTCGTCACGCGACACCCATCGACCCCGCACGCTCCCTGCGCCACGAAACCCTCTTCGCCGGCATGGTGGCCGCGCTCCTCTCCGTGCTCGCCTTCGGCTACTGTTTCCCGCGCAGCCTGCTCCTCCTCTACGGTGACGCTGTCGCGCACCTGCATATCGCCCGCCGCATCCTCGACTCGCTCAACCCCGGCATCCGCCAGATCGGCTCCGTCTGGCTCCCGTTTCCGCACCTGCTCATGATGCCCTTCGCCGCCCGCATGGCCTGGTGGCAGAACGGCATCGCCGGCGCCATCCCCTCCATGGCCTGCTACGTCCTCAGCGTCGCCGGCCTCTGGCGCCTCTCTCGTTACTGGCTCCGCCCCGCCGGAGCCGTCGTCGCCACCCTCTTCTTTGCCCTCAACCCCGGTCTGCTCTACATGCAGACCACCGCCATGAACGAGCCGCTTTTCCTCTGCCAGATGATCTGGAGCGCGCTCTTCCTAACCACCTTTTTGCGAGGGATCGGAGAAGGCAATCACAAATTAAGCGGACGAGCCTTAACCGCCTGCGGCCTCGTCCTCGTCACCGCTACCTACACCCGCTACGACGCGTGGATCTTCGCCACCATCGCCTGGCTCATCGCCGTCACCGCTCTCGCTCGCGCCCGTGCCTGGAAATCCCGCGCCTGCGGCGCCTTCGTCCTCTTCACCGCCATGCTCGTCACCGCGCCCGTCCTCTGGTTCGCGTGGAACGCCCGCCAGTATGGCGACTGGCTCGACTTCATGCGCGGCCCCTACTCCGCCAAAGCCATCGAGCTCCGCACCGCCACCCCTGGCGCCCCCATGTATCCCGGATGGCACAGCATCCCCGTCGCCGCCCTCTACTTCCTCAAAGCCGCCGAGCTCGGCGTTGTCTCCGCGCGCTGGGCCGACTTCCTCTTCGCCCTCATCGTCGCCGGCACCGTCCTCGCCCTTGTCTTCTGGCGCAAACGCAATCTCGCGCCCATGCTCCTGCTCTGGCTGCCCCTGCCGTTCTACGCGTACTCCATCGCCTACGGATCGGTCCCCATCTTCATCCCCCTGTGGTGGCCGCACTCCTTCTACAACACGCGCTATGGCATGGAAATGCTCCCCATCTTCGCGCTCTGCCTCGGCTTCCTCGCCGCCTGGCTCCTCGCCCGCGCCGAGAAGCACTGGCCCCGCCACGCCCAGCTCATCCTCCTCGCGTCGATCGTCCTCATCATGCTCGATGCCGTCGCCCTCATCCGTGCTACCCCGCTCGTCCTCGGCGAAGCCATCGCCAACGCCCGCACCCGCATCCCGTTTGAGGCCGCCTACGCCCGCGCCCTCGATCAGCTTCCGCCCCAGGGCACCATCCTAGTCTGGACCTCCGACCACATCGGCGCCTTCCAGCGTGCCGCCATCCCCCTCCGCCGCACCATCAACGAGACCGACTATTACCAGTGGAAAGCCGCCCTCGCCCATCCAGCCCAGTCCGCGCAGTGGGTCATCGCCGCCGACCACGACGCCGTTGCCCAGTCCGTAGCCGCTCACCCCCAGGGCCTCACCTTGTTCAATATCGTCTGCTCCACAGGCCAGCCCTGTGTGAAGTTCTACCGCTCCGACGTCTATCACTCACACTGACGCGAACCGCTCCAGCACTGAAGCAGAGCCCACCCACGTCTTCCGCGGTAAAACGATCGGCTACTGGCTACCCGCTACTGGCTACAGGCTCCTCTGTGTCCTCTGTGCCCTCTGAGGTGAAACTTCCCACCTCCACCTCCCGGCTCCAAGCTCCCAGCTCCCCGCTCCCAGCTCCCGGCTGGTCCCATCCGGTGTTACGATCACCCCCAGGTGATCCGCGTCCCTCCAACCAATCTCCAACCGGTCCTTCCGGAGGAAGACTAATGCGTTTCGCCAAGGCCCACGCCTGCGGCAACGACTTCCTCATCGTCGAAGATCCGTCAGATCCCGCCCTCGCGAAGCGCCTCTGCGACCGCCACACCGGCATCGGCGCCGACGGCGTCGAGTTCCTCGAGCGCACCGGCCCCCGTCATGGCCGCATCCAACTCGTCAACGCCGACGGCTCCCTCGCTGAAATCTCCGGCAACGGCACCCGCTGCGTCGCCGCCTGGCTCGCCCGCGAGGAAAAAGCCGCCCCCGGCGATGTCCTCCTCCTCGACACCGACGCCGGCCCGCGCTCCTGCACCCTCATCGCCTCCGAAGGCAGCCGCTTTCAGATCGCCACCGGCATGGGCATTCCCGAGGTCGCGCCCGCCCAGGTCACCCTCGCCGACAAAACCATCGTCTACGGCATCCAGGTCTCCATGGGCAATCCGCACTTCGTCCTCGTCGTCCACGACGAAAATTTCCGCGCCCACAGCCGCGGCTGGACCGAACTCGGCCGCGAACTTGGCCCCCACAAACAGTTCCCGCACCAGACCAACGTCGAATTCCTCCGCATGATCAGCGCCTCCGAAATCGACATCCGCATCTTCGAGCGCGGCGTCGGCCCCACCACCTCTTCCGGAACCGGCACCTGCGCCACCGCGGCCGCTGCCATCGCCCACTGCGGAGCCAAATCGCCCCTCACCGTGCACGCGCCTGGCGGCTCTCAGCAGGTGGAGTGGTCCGGCTCCGCTTCCGAAATGATTCTCACCGGCCCCGCCGAGCTCATTGCCTCAGGAGAAATTCTCCTTGCCTGATTGCGTACCCGCTACGAAAGTTGCACGCCGTCATATCCCCGGGCCGGTGAAAATGAGATGGGCCTTCGCCCCCGAGGATTTTCTGTGAAGCCCCTCAAACCCCGCTCCGTCGCTCCCGGAGCCCGCATCGTCGTTGTCTCGCCCGCCAGCAGCGCCCGCCATGACCGCATCACCCACGGCATCGACGTCCTCCGCAGCCTCGGCTATGACGCCGTTGCCTCCGAGCACGCTTACGGCAAGCATCCGCCCTACTTCTCCGGCAGCACCGAGGAGCGCCTCGCCGACCTCCATGCCGCCTTCGCCGACCCCGACGTTGCCGCCATCGTCGCTGCCCGCGGCGGCTACGGCGCCAACTATCTGATCGAGGGTCTCGACCTCGATCTCATCCGCCAGCACCCCAAACCCTTCTTCGCCTACAGCGACCACACCGCCATCCAGACCTGGCTCCTCGATCGGACCGGCCTCGTCTCCTTCCATGGGCCCATGGCCGCCGCCGATTTCTGCATGGATAAGGGCGTTCACCTCGACAGCTTCCACGCCGCCATCAGCGGCGGCCTCGTCCGCGTCGGTGCTCCCCAGGGCCTGCGCGCCCTCCGCTCCGGCACCGCCCGCGGCACCCTCTACGGAGGCTGCCTCAGCCTGCTCACCGCCTCTCTCAGCACGAAATACGCGCCTCAAACCGAAAACAAGCTCCTCTTTCTCGAAGATGTCGGCGCCAAGCCCTACCAGGTCGATCGCATGCTCCGCCAGATGATCCTCGCCGGTAAATTCGAAGGCGCCCGCGGTTTCGTCTTCGGTGAAATGCTCGATTGCGGCTCGCGCGGCGCCGACCCTGAACTCCTCCAGCAGGTCATCCTCCGCCTTCTCGAGCCCTTCAACGTCCCCATCGCCATCGGCCTCCGCTCCGGACACGTCTCCGGCGGCAATGTCACCCTGCCCCTCGGCGTCGACGCCGAGCTCTGCCTCGAAAGCGATCAGCCTCTGTTACATTCCCTCGAGCGCGCCGTCACCGTCCCCTCGCCCGTTCTCAAATCTCCTCATGTCTGACTCGAAACACATTCACCTCATCGGAATCTGCGGCACCGCCATGGCCTCGCTCGCCGGCCTGCTCCAGCTCAAAGGCCATCGCGTCACCGGCTCCGATCAGGCCGCCTACCCGCCCATGTCCGACCAGCTCCGCGCCCTCGGCATCGCCATCGCCGAGCCTTTCGCGGAGACCAACCTCGACCCCGCGCCCGCCCTCGTCATCGTCGGGAATGCCATTTCCCGCGGCAACGTTGAACTCGAAGCCGTCCTCGACCGCCGGATCCCATTCACCTCCATGGCCCGGATCCTCCACGATGAGTTTGTGACCGGTCACGAGTCGCTCGTTGTCGCCGGTACCCACGGCAAAACCACCACCACCAGCATGCTCGCGTGGATCTACGAAGTCGCCGCGCGCCGCGACCCGGCGCTCGCTCCGTCGTTCCTCATCGGAGGCGTCGCCGAAAACTTTGGCTCCAGCTTCCAGCTCCGTGATGGCCGTCCCTTCATCCTCGAAGGCGATGAGTACGACACCGCCTTCTTCGATAAGGGCCCCAAATTCATGCACTACTTTCCCGACGCGCTCATCCTCACCCACGTCGAATTCGACCACGCCGACATCTATCGCGACCTCGACTCCGTGAAGACCGCCTTCAAACGCCTCGTGAACCTCGTCCCCCGCCGCGGCCGCATTGTCGCCTTCGATGCCGCCCCCAACGTCTCCGAATGCGTCAGCCAGGCCTTTTGTGCCGTCGAACGTTACGGATTCCAGTCCGAGTCTGCCTGGCGCCTCACGGATCTGCATTACGCCAACGGCGCCAGCCGCTGGCAGCTGCTCCACAAGGGTCAGCCCTTCGTCGAACTCACCCTCCCCATGGCTGGCGAGCACAACGCCCTCAATGCCACCGCCGCCGCCGCGCTCGCCGCGGGGCAGGGAATTGCCGCCTCCGACATCGCCGAAGCCCTCCGCACCTTCCGCAGCGTCCGCCGCCGCCTCGAAGTCCGTGCCGAAATCGACGGCATCACCATCATCGATGACTTTGCCCACCACCCCACCGCCATCCGCGAAACCCTCCGCGCCCTGCGCTCAGCCTATCCCGGCCGCCGCCTCTGGGCCGTTCTCGAACCCCGCTCCAATACCCTCCGCCGCAATGTTTTCGAGAGGGAACTCGTCGACAGCCTGGCCCTGGCCGACCACATCATCCTCGCCGCCGTCTTCCACTCCGAGAAAATCCCCGTCCCCGAGCGGCTCCACCCGGAAAATGTCGTTTCTGCGTTACAAAAGGCCGGTCATCCCGCCGCTCTCTGTGAAAATGCCGACGCCATTGTGACAAATATCGTCCCCCTGCTCGCTTCCGGCGATGTCGTCGCCATCCTCTCCAACGGTGGTTTCGACGGCATCTACCAGAAGCTCCCCGCCGCCCTCGAAGCCCGCAGCGCAAAGCCCTAACCGAAGAGGCACGCCATGTTCGCCGCCATCATCCTCTTCTCCACGTGGATCCTCCTCGGCCTTCCCGGCGCGCTCATCGCCTTCCCGTGGACTCTCCTCACCGGCAACATCGCCTTCCTCTATCGGGCCAGCATGTGGGTCGTCCGCACCGGCCTCCGCGCCGCCGGCATCCGCATTGATCTCCACCAGGAAGTCCCGCTCGATCCCTCCCGGCGCTATATCTTCCTCGCCAACCATATCTCCAACCTCGACCCGCCCATCCTCGTCCCGCTGCTGCCCGGCCGCATCTCCGTTTTCCTCAAACGCTCACTCATGAAGATCCCGATCCTCGGCTACGGGATGAAGCTGGCCAGCTTCATCCCCGTCGATCGCGATGGCCGCACCGAGAGCGCAATCGAAACCATGCATACCGCCACCAGCGTCCTCCAATCCGGTATCCACATCTTGTCCTTTGTCGAAGGCACACGCTCTCGCGATGGCCGCCTCCAGCCTTTCAAGAAGGGCCCGTTCTACCTCGCGATGCACACCGGCGCGCCCGTCGTTCCTGTCTCCATCAGCGGTACCGACAAAATGATGCGGAAGGGAAGCCTCCGTATCTTCCCGGGAACGGCGCGGGTCATCCTCCACGCGCCTCTCCAGCCCCACGACTATCCCACCCGCGAAGCCCTCATGGAAGCCGTCCGCGCCAGCATTGCCTCGGGCCTTCCCGACTGGATGCGCAGCTAAGTTCTGGCCGCGACGACCGGAAGTGTAGCTGTAGTTGTGGCAGATACCGCAAAGAGCCGACGCCAAAAGCCTGCCTGCGTCCCCTCGCCGAAATGTCTCTGTGTCCTCTGCGTCCTCTGTGGTGAATTGCCTCGGTGCCCCGCCCCAAAACAAAAGAGCGGGCGCAATGCCCGCTCCGTTTCCTATTGCCTATTGCCTGTTCCCTGTCTTTACTTCCTCTGTGGTGAATTGCCTCGGCGCCCCGCACCAAAAAAAGAGCAGGCGTAAAGCCCGCTCCGTTTTTCTGTTGCCTATTCCCTGTTGCCTATTCCCTGTTTTGCGTCCTCTGTGGTGAATTGCCTCGGAGGCTGCCCCAAAACAAAAGAGCGGGCGCGAAGCCCGCTCCTTTTTCTATTCCCTATTGCCTATTGCCTATTCCCTGTCTCTACTTCACCACCGCGTTATACCCATCCGCCAGCAGCCTCGCCCGCATCTCGTTCGCCTCCGCCCGCGACGCAAACGGACCCAGCTGCACATGCAGCAGCTTGTCCTGCGGTTCGTTGCGGATCACCGCCGCGTACCCGCGCTTCTTCAAGGCGTCCACCAGAATATCGGCCGCCTGGGGCACGCTGATCGCCGCCACCTGCACCATAATCCCGCTCGGAGCCGCTGTCGCAATCGCAGGCTTCAGAACCGCAGGACTCGCTGCCCCCGGCACTGCGCTCGGAAATCCCGCCGGCTTCACGGTCGCTGCAGGTGCGCTCGCCGGGGTCGCTCCCGCTGCCGGAACCGGCGCAGCCGCTGGTTCCAGAGCCGGCGCGCTCTCCTCAGGCGCTCCACTGGCCGCCGGATTCCCCGCATTAGCGTCCGCATTCGCCGGCGCCTCGGCCAGTGTCTGCTGCGCTGACGGCTTCCCCAGATTCCCGTTCGAAGCCGCCGCCGGCGTCTCGCTGCCTGCAGAAGCCGCTGCCGTTTTAGCCGCGCTTCCCCGGCCCACGGAATACCCCAGCCCGAAGAAAATCGAGCAGACCAGCACCAGCCCAAAGAAAATCCCCAGCAGCGACCGCGTGCCCAGCGTGATCTCCGCGCCGTCGTCTTCGTCCGACGCGCGTCCTTTCCGTCCCAGCCCCCGCTTACCCCGCCCGGTTCTTTCGTCTTCTTCCGTCTCGAACAGATAGGCCATGGCTCCGCCTCTCTTCTATCCCTGAACCCATTATTTCGGTTCCGGACTCGCCGCGGGCGGCTTCGCGAACCCCGATATCAAACCAGGTGCCCCGGGAGTTACCAGGTTTCCCAGCAGCGACAGCAACTCCATCGGCAGCGGAAACACAATCGTCGTATTCTTTTCCACCCCGATATCGATCAGCGTCTGCAGATACTTAAGCTGCAGCGTTACCGGCTGACGGGCCAGCAGATCCGCGGCTTCCACCAGCTTCTGCGCCGCCATAAACTCGCCCTCTGCGTTGATAATCTTCGACCGCTTCTCGCGTTCCGCCTCCGCCTGCCGCGCCATCGCCCGCAGCATCGTGTCCGGCAGGTCCACCTGCTTCACCTCGACGCTCACCACCTTCACGCCCCACGGCTCCGTCCGCTGGTCGATGATCGTCTGGATCCGCTGGTTCAGCACATCCCGGTGCGACAGCAGCCCATCCAGTTCCACCTCGCCCAGCACACTGCGCAGCGTCGTCTGCGCGAACTGCGAGGTCTGATAAATGTAGTTCGAAACCTCAATCACCGCCCGCGCCGGATCCAGTACCCGCATCGTGATCACGGCGTTGACCTTGATCGTCACGTTGTCCTTGGTAATCACGTCCTGCGGCGGCACTTCCATCACTTCCTGCCGCAGCGACACCCGCACGAACTGATCCAGCGGCCGAAAGACCAGAATGATCCCCGGCCCCTTGGGAAGCGGCAAGGCGCGACCCAGTCGAAAGATCACCGCGCGCTCGTACTCGCGAAGAATTTTGATGGAGTTCAGCAGATAAAGAACGAGGATCGCTATAACAATCAGAACGGGATATCCCATAGCTCGGGCCCCTTACGCCCGGCTGCGATTGTATCGCAATCAATCGCGCCAGGACCGCGCAAACTCAGGCGGAAACACGCTGAGGTACCCTCTCCACCAGCAGCTTCAGACCCTCCACGCCGCGCACGCGCACGCTCTCGCCCTCTGCCACCGGAGCATCTGCCACCGCCACCCACAGTTCGCCGTGCACCAGAATCTGTCCCTGCGGCGCCAGTTCCTGTTGCGCCACACCCACCGCGCCCATCAGCGCCTCCGGCCCAACCATAACCTTATTGCGCCGCGCTCGCCAGGCAATCCGTATCAGGAACGTCGTGATCCCCCCAAACGCCACCCCCGTCGCAATCGCCGTCGCCAGTTGCACCCGCATCTCCGGAATCGGCCCCGCCACCAGTGTCAGCGTCCCCAGAATCAGCGCCACCGTCCCCGTCAGCGCCAGCACGCCATGGCTGGGAAACTTCGCCTCCAGCGCCATCAGCACCAGCGCCCCAGCAATCAGCGCCAGCGATGTATACCGCACCGGCAGCAGATTCAAACTAAACAGCGCCAGCACCACCAACAGCGTTCCCACCGCTCCGGGAATAATCGTTCCCGGCGCGTTGAATTCCATGTAAATCAGCAGCGCTCCGGCCAGCAGGATCAGCACTGCCAGATTCGGATCCATGAGCCGATCCATAATCTCCTCGCGGATCGTCGGCCCCACGTCCACCAGCGCCGCGCCCTTCGTGTGCAGCGTCTGCTCCGCTCCGTTGAACCGCTTCACCGTCCGCCCGTCCACATCCGCCAGCAGCGTCGCGGTATTCGGCGCGATCAGATCGATCAGGTGCAGCTGCAGCGCTTCCGCCGCCGCATACGACTTTGAGTGGGTCACCGCCTCCTGCGCCGCCGCCACGTCCCGCCCCCGCACCGACACATACGACCGCAGAAACGCCAGCGCGTCGTTCAGGATCTTCTCCTTCATCGTGTCGCTCACGCTGCCCATCTCCACCACCGGATGCGCCGCGCCCGCCTCGGTCCCCGGCGCCATCGCCGCAATGTCCGCCGACTCCATGATGAAGAACCCTGCCGACCCGGCCCGCGCCCCCGGAGGCGCCACGTACACAATCACCGGTACCGGCGACTGCAGAATGTCACCCACCATCGCCCGCATCGAATCCAGCAGCCCGCCCGGCGTGTCCATCAGCACCACCACCGCCTGCGCGTGGATCTGCGCCGCCTTGTCGAGGCCCCGCTTCAGATAATCCTGGCTAATCGGCTGGATCGTGTCGTCCAGGTGCAGCACCACCACCTGATTCGTCTGCGCCGCCACCCGCACCGTGCACGGCCCCAGCACGGCCAACAGAAACAGCAGGATCAGCAGCAGCACGAACAGCGGTCCATGATTCCTGTGCCCCGTCTCCTGCGCCACCGCTCTCATGGCCCTCTCCTTCGCGCCGCTCCCAGCCCCGGCTCCCAGCTCCCAGCTTTGCTACCACCAGCTACCGGCTACCCGCTACTGCCTGCTCTGCTTGTTCTCCACCGCCAGTTTCATCCCCTGCGCATCCGGGTTCGCCGGATCCACCTTCAGCGCCGCATCCACATCCCCGGCCGCTGCCGCTATCTGATTGGACGCCAGATCCAGCCGCGCCAGCACCAGATACGCCGGCACATTGGGTTTCAGCCCAATCGAGGTCTGCGCCTCCTGCCGCGCCGCCCCCGGTTCGCCATCCCGCTCCCGGACCGCCGCCAGCCCGGCATGTGCCGCCGCCGACTGCGCATCCGCTTTCAGTGCCTCACGATACTCCCGTTCCGCCTCCAGGGCCAGACCCCTCTGGAAGAACGCATCCCCGTCTTTCACCAGCTGCGCCGCGCGTTCCGGTGCCGGCAATGACGCCAGCCGCATCTGCTGCACCTGCTCCAGTTCGAAGGCCGCCTGGCGGAATCCTGCCTCGCTGAACGACCGCTTGATCCGCGTCAGCGGCCCCTGCGTATCCGCAATCGCATGTCCCGGGTCGGGATTCGCCTGCGCCGGGCCTGGATCCGCCAGCTGTGTCTCCAGCCCCTGCGCCTCCGTGTCCCCCGGACGCAGCTTCAGCGTCTCCTGAATCTCCTTCAGCGCCCCCGCCCGGTCGCCCCGGTGCTGCAATGCCACCGCCAGGTTGAAGTGGTAATCCGGATCCTGCGGGTCCGCCGCGATCGCCTGCTGGAACAGCGCAGCCCCATCCTCGTCCCGCCGCGTCGCCGCCACCCCCTGGTTGTTTACCACCTCCGGCAGAGGCAGCCGTGTGCTCACAAACGCAAACGCGTCCTCCGCCGCCCGGTAGTTTCCCGTGTAAAACAGCGCCAGCCCGCGATAGAAATCCGCCTCCAGGGCGTTGGGATTGTCCTTCGGCAGCTCGCCCAGCGTCGTCGCCGCCTCGTCGTAATCCTGATCGGAAAAGTAAGCCCGCCCCAGCGCCAGCCGCGCCGGCTCAAAATTCTCGTCCAGCCGCACCGCCTCTTTCAGGTGGTCGATCTGCTTGTCCGAGCTCTCCGCCGTCAGACCCTGAATGTAGTTCTCGAACGCCTCCGCCGGCACGCTCCGGTCCGCCGCCACAAACGTGCCTTCCTCCACGCCGTACGTTGGATCGATCTGCCGCGTCACCTGCCACGCCAGCCCGTTGATCATCGGCAGCAGCTGCGCCAGGTCGCCTTCCGCCTGCAGTGGATCGCCCAGCTCGAGCGCCCCCACGTCCAGCACCTCGGCCGTCGCCTGGATCGCGTTATTGGTCAGCGTGTAATGCCCGAAAACCACGTAATCCGCGTCCAGCGTCTGCGCAATCCTGATCGCCGTCGCCCGCGACGGTTCCAGCGTCAGCGGCAACCCCAGGTGATCGAACGCGTACAGCCGATCCCCCCGGCTGATGGTCAGAAACCCCGCCGAGTTCAGCCGCCGGTTCAGCACATCGGGGAAGGCGTCGCCCACCCAGTCCAGATTGGCCACGCCGCTTTTGTTTTCAAAAGGAAGCACCAGCAGCAGCCGTCCATGGATCTGCGCCGGCTCCTCTGGCTTAGCCTCGGCCGGCTCCTGCGCCCGCGCCATACCCGCCAGCGCCGCCCCAAAAACCAGCAGCATCAGAAGGGAAGCCGCACCCCCACGAATTCGCAAAAATCCCCGCAACACAAGCCGATTATAGAAGGCGCATCCCCGCGCCCGCTCCCCACGGATTCCGGCCGCACCCCTAATACTACTGTGTTATAAGAGTAGATACCTTTGGTGCGATTTTCCTGGCCCGGAGGAGGGGATGTCGCTAACCTGGGCCCATGAAGCGCCGCCAGCAGATTTCCAGCGATCAGTCGCAGCGTTTTGAGGATTATCTGGCGCATCTGACCCGATGCGCCGGGCATGCCGATCGCATGATCCCGATGGAAAACTACACGAAGGGGCTTCTGCTGCCCCTCGAACGCAAGAGCGTGGAGCCGATGGCGGCGCGTCTGGCGCCGGGTAATGTTGGCCGGATGCACCAGTCGCTGCATCATATTGTGGCGGACGCGGCCTGGAGCGATGCGGCACTGCTCGAGGCCGTGCAGGAGCAGGTGCTCCCGGCGATGACGCGGCGGTACAGCGTGATCGCATGGATCGTGGATGATACGGGTTTCCCGAAAAAGGGCATCCATTCTGTCGGAGTTGCGCGGCAGTATTGCGGACAGGTGGGTAAGCAGGACAACTGCCGGATCGCGGTCAGCGTGTCGCTGGCCACCGAACAGGCCAGCCTGCCTGCGCGGTATCAGTTGTATCTACCCGAGAACTGGGCGGGCGATACAGGACGTCGCAAAAAGGCGGGAGTGCCGGAACATATCCGTTTTCAGACCAAACAGGAGATTGCTCTCGATCAGATTCGTTCGCTGCTGGAGGAAGGTGTCGAGCGTGGCGTGGTATTGGCCGATGCGGCCTATGGCAACGACCATGGTTTTCGCGAGGTGCTGGAAGGCAAGGAACTGCAGTATGTGCTGGGCATCCAGTCCTCCACGTCCGTATGGCCGCCGGGCACCGCTCCGCTTCCGCCCCGGACGCAGAAGACCACCGGGCGCCCGGCGCATCTGCTGCGCCGCGACCAGCACCATCAGCCCCTGTCGGTAAAGGAACTGGCTCTCTGTCTCGGTCCCGGCGATCTGCGGCGGATCAGCTGGCGTGAAGGTACGCGCGGCACCATGCACTCGCGTTTTGCCTGCTTGCGCATCCGTGTTGCCCATCGCGACTACTGGCGCAAAGAACCGCATCCGGAACAGCGGCTGCTGATCGAATGGCCCAGGGAGGAGAAAGAGCCGACGAAGTACTGGCTGTCGAACCTGCCGAAAGCCATCGCACTGCGCCGCCTGGTTCTGCTGGCCAAACAGCGATGGATCATCGAGCGCGATTATCAGGAGCTCAAACAGGAACTCGGTCTGGGACATTTTGAAGGACGCGGCTGGCGCGGTTTCCATCACCATGCATCGCTCGCCATCGCTGCCTACGGCTTCCTGGTCAGGGAGCGGTGTCTTTTCCCCCCTCTGCCAGGCGGGTCGCTGCGGGCAGCCGGTCTCCGCCTTCCGCTACCACGTCTCGAAAGCGGCTACACGCCCCGCGGCACTGCCGGCTCGCACTGAACGACACAACCCATATTCCATCGCCACCCTGCGCTGCCAACTCGCCGCGCACCTGGCCCGCTCCCTGCCCAGATGCCCCTGCTGCCTGCGCGATTTCTTATAACACAGTAGTACTAGTGGACGGCCCGCATATTCATGCGGGTCCCACGCGTTCCCAAAAGGGAAGGTGGTCCGGGGTGACCATCGCGTTGCCGACCTCCTTCCCGTTCCGCTCGACGAGATAGATGACCACTCTGTGACCGCGCTTGATGATCTTGAACTGAAGCTCACTCCACTGCCAGCCGTTCGGGAGGACTTTATTGAGCTGGTCCTCAAGATCGCGCGACGCCGCGACCGATTCCGCGAACGTAAGGACGGCATCGCCTTTGGCATCGAAAGGGTACGGATAGAAGGTGTCCGGCATCGTCGTGGGGAATGCCGCCTTCGAACATAACGGATTCATGGCACTGCTGTCATGTGGGAATCGTCTACTACCGCCGGTAGTAGTTGGCAGGATCCGTATAAAGTCGTTGTTAACCCTGAAGCTCCGCCATTACGGAATCGAGCGAGGTAGCGAGGATGTAGCGGCCGCCGGCCGCCTCAAGCTGCCGCTGAAACTCCCTCTGGTGTTCACTCTGCCGGGCGCCCGGCGTCGGTTCTTCAGAAAAAGCCGAGTGCCCCTCCAAGTTTTCTCGCAATGTCCTCATAGGATGCCCTGTCAATGAGGATCAACTTTACGTCCGGGAAATAGTGCCGCATCCGCTTTAACTGCGTATTGCTTTTCGGTGTCATCCACCCCTTGACTTCGTGATACTCCGGCGGCTGCCCGTTGGTCTGTACCTTGAAATCAGGGCGGTAGGGGACTTCGTAACGGCCGTCAAGGCCTCCGGCGACGACCGCACCTTCGAGGTCGTCATGAGCACGTCCGACGAGGACCGTCAGGGCGATTCGCTCGACCAGTCCCGATGGGACCTGAAGTACTACACGATGAATCCGGTCGTCCTCTGGGCGCACAACTATCAGGGCTTCCCGATCGGCATCGTGACGGACATCGAGATCAAGGGCAACGAGGCGGTCGCGACCGGCAAGTTCGCGCCGGCGGGCATCAACCCCGAAGCGGACATCGCCTGCGCCCTCTACCAGCAGAAGATCCTCCGCGCGGTCTCGCCCGGCTATATCCAGAACGACGACGGCACGCGCGAACTCTTGGAGGTGAGCTTCTGCCCCGTCCCCGCCGGCCGCTACCTGTTCACGGGTGGTTCGACATCGACGGTTACGGCGCCGTCGACGCGCCGAAGCATCTCGCCCGCGTCGTCCATGACGAGTATTTCAACCCGAAGTACGACGACTTCGCGCCGCGCACCCGCTGGAGCCTGCAAAACGGATTCACGTCCGCGTTCAAGCTTCTCGATCCCGTCCCGCAGTTCAAGGCGACGGCCTCGCTCGGAACCTTCTTCAATTCGCTGAATTGAGGCGGCCCGTGCGAACCCTCACGCGCCACCACCGGAAACCCCGCTCGCTCGGAGGAACGGGCGAGGAGAAAAACATCTCCCGCCTGCCTCCGAAGAAGCACGCCGCGTGGCACATCTTGTTCTGCAATTGGACCGCCGAACGGATTGCCGAAGAGATCAACCGCTGGTACGGAGATCCGGACTACGAGTTCATCGTGGTCCGCAAATCCTGAAAGGAGGAACAGTATGTTCGTCGATGGGATCGTCTCCTGCGATCTATGCGGGAAGCCGATCCGCGTCGTTCACAAAGGAGAACTACTTCCGGGACATAAAACCGTCTACTGCGCCGCCTGTATCGCCAAACTCCCTCGCCGCCCGAAATGGAAGAAGATCCTCATGCTCTTCGTCCACTGGAGGTGGTGATGAGACGCCCTCAAAGGAGGACCTATGCTCGTCCGCTACGAACTTTGCGACCATTGCAAACTCGCGGGAACGGCCGACGAGATGACGGTCATTCACCTCGAAAAGAACGGCCGCCCCTTCACCTACCGCTTCCACAACAGAAACCCCGAAGATTGTCTCGCTCAGAAGCTACGGCTCCTGAAGCGGCAATTCGCCGGCCAGTAAGGAGCTGTCATGGTCATCGGAGGCATTCCCCACTGCGATTTCTGCGGTGAGCCGGGGCGCCCCGATCCCATCGCGGTTCGCATCTCGTACCGCGGGTTCACCCATACTCTCCACTTCCACAACACGATCGAAGAGCCCTGTCTCAGACTTTTCAAAGAGCTGATTCAGGCGATCTATGCCGCGTCCCTAAATTAGAACGCGGCTTTTTCTTGGCCGCGCGGCATACGGCGCCCGCGCGGAGTATGCTGGTGCCGTCGTCTTCAGGGGGGTATCCCCATGGCTCTTGCTGTCGCAAAGCGCCCGGAACTCGGGTTTTCCCACACCTGCTTCTTTGACCTCTCAGTCCTGATGGTCATTTCGGAGTGCCGAAGATGCGGCGCCCGTGAGGTCGTCTCGCGGATAAACGGTTCCTTGCAGCGTTGGGAATCGCAGCACGACTGCGGCAATATGCGCCCTTTCCTCGTTCAAAAATGACCTGTGGATAGCCGGCTTGCTTTCCTGCGTGTTCATGGGAACATTAGAGGGTCCCCAAACCCCATCTCCGCCCTTCACTGAGGCGGATGCGCGAATGAGCGCGGCCTGTGAGGTGAAAGCAAGCAGGCACCCCCATGAAACGAGTATGGATTCCCCTATTTTTGGCCTTTTTAGCCCCATTCTTCTTCCCGGGCGCCGCATATAGCGTCCAGCCTTCCAAAGCCCCTCAGACGATTATTTCTGGCCACGGTTGGTCGTATACCATCCCCTTCGCCGTCCACAACGTTTCCGACATCGAGAAACTCATCCAGTGCGAGAGCCAAGGCGTGAACGTGAGCCGCGTCGATAGCGACGGGATCTACTCGGACGGCATTCTCCAGTTCCACCGCGGCCCCCTCGACACCCTGCAGAGCAGCACGTGGGAGGCGTTTTCGAAAGCGAGTGGGATCACTGGCAGTCCGCTCATCCCGGCGGACGCGATCCAAATGGCCGACTGGGCGATCGACCATGGCCTCGGGCCGCATTGGACGTGCTGGCATATCGAGCATTTGTCGGCCTAGAATTCCCCGTGGCACACTGGGATGACGAACGTGACCGGCGGCGCGTCGAGACGATGCGCAGATGCGGCGAGTTCGCCATCAAGCATAAGGCAATCATCGACAAATTCGAGGAAACCGGCGACGGCATCTACTGGGCCGCATGGGTCGATCTCATTCGGAAGACGCCGATTGACGAACTGCTCAGAAAGAAGGAAGTCAGAATCGAGTCGTTGTAACGAATTTCCGGTCCGTCCGTAGCATATAGACGTCGGGATTATAGGGAACCCGGCGCACAGGCAGAGCGGGATCGAAATGTGTCCGCTCCCACCCACAACGATTTCCGGCGCGGTCTTCTCTCTTTCCCGCGCAGAGGAAAACGCCTTCACGGTCCGCAACAGGGATTCGAAACAAAGCCCTCCGAGAGCTTTTGTACCGCCAACCGCAAGGGGCGGTTTTTGTTATCGTCAATCCCATGATCGATCCGGCTCCGGCTACCATTGATCGCTTCTGGCATCTGACAAGTGCCGTATGGACGGCTATCGGTTCATTTGTCGGCGCCGCTTCTGTTATTGCTCTTGTTGTCTTTAACTGGCGATATTTGCATTGGACACGCAAACTGAGTGACGCTGCCGCGACGCAAGCGGAAGTCACAAGAGAAAGCCTTGATGCTCTCAAACGGCAGATAGCCGACGAAGAAGATCACAACCGGCACGCCGCGCTTGCTGCACTCGGCGAAGCGATAGATGTCCTGCATTTGTGGAGTCGGCAATCGAAAAACGAATATCGAACGAATGGGAACCGAATAACCCTGATTCCAGAAAACTGGAGCGTTCTTATCTCCTTCCTCGCTCGCCGGTATCCCGGAATGGCGACCCAGGCTTATTCCGCCGCCCGCGAAATCCGAGAGATCGAAGTTGAACTAAACCAGTGGGTTACCGTTCCATTCACCGGACGCGGCCCCAACAGCAGCACCTCGCGCCTTCACGCAAACATGCTGCTTAGATTTGAAAGGGCATTCAATACGCTCAACAACATTTCCATGGACCTCAAACCATAGTTATCCCCAATTGACAGATGGCGAGGATTTGCTTCACTGAGAGTGTTCCCGAAAGGGAGCGACCGGGACCGCGCTGAGAGAACCTTTTGACGGCGCGTTCTAGAGTGAGCTTCGGCCCGCTAGCGACCCTTATACGGTTGCGAACTAGTACTACTGTGTTATAAGTCTGATTCCTGTTCCCGGAATTTCCTGGCTCTCAGATCGGGGTGGCAGTAACCTGGCCCGGTGAGGACATCTTCCGGTGTGGCCGAGGTGCGGCAGCGGCGGCTGA
>JBAUOP010000111.1:0-4546 GCA_049579805.1 Acidobacteriaceae bacterium | reverse complement strand
GTTCAGATGATCCGCAAGGACATCGCACTGGCCGACAAGGTGTTTGAAGAGGTCGGGCGCTTCCCTGAACTCCAGCCTTTGACTCACTCCCTCAGTATCAGCACATTTCGATTCGTTCCAGCGGATCTCCGTTGCGGGGGCGACGACAAGGAAGCCTATCTCGATCAACTGAACTCTGAGCTCTTGACGCGCCTCCAGAACAGCGGTGAGGCCTACCTTTCCAATGCCATCGTTCAAGGGAGGTTCGCGCTGCGCGCCTGCATTGTAAACTTTCGCACCTCTGATGGGGATATTGACGCACTGCCGCATTTAGTCGTCCGTCTAGGAAGGGTTCTGGATGCAGAGTTGCGGAGCAACGCCCGACCTGAGTGACGTACTATGGGTTCGCGGATGTCAGGTGTTGTGAACAGACCGATGCGCGCTTCCAGAACAACCGATATGGAAACGCGACTTGGCGATTGGGCAACAACGGAGACAAATCGGCCGCCATTATCGGCAATGTATCGTGTTTCCGACTCAGTGCTGCAAAAGCTCTGATTTGACCAGGTGCCGAAACCTCGGTATAGTGAACCTTTAGGTTCACTATTGTGACAACTCTGAATCATGTTCTCGGCGCCATCGCCGATCCCACCAGGCGAAGCATTCTTGCTCGTCTTGCAGACGGCCCGGCACGAATCTCGGATGTCGCAGCGCCGTTCCCCATGTCGTTGACCGGGTTTTGCAAACACGTACGGATTCTCGAACACGCGGGGCTTGTGAAGCGCGCGCGTCATGGCCGGGAAAACACGCTCGCGCTCTCTGCCCGGCCGCTGCAGCTCGTTGCGGAGTGGGTGCTCAACTACGAGCAGTTCTGGGATCTGCGTATGGACCGGCTTGACAAATATTTTGCCGCGAAGAAGGAGGTACCCCGATGAAACTTACCGAAATCTCCGTATCCCGGACGATCCCCGCACCGCCCGAAGAAGTATTCGATGTGTGGATGGACCCTGAGAGCCCCGGGGGACCCTGGTTCGACTCAATACGCACCATTCTGAACCCGTGTGTGGACGGTCTTTTCTATCAGGCGGTTTTACATGCAGGGCGAAGCTGGCACCATTATGGGCGGTTCATCAAAATCGACCGGCCTCGCGCTGTTGAGCACACTTGGGTGTCGGAAGCCACCAAAGGCCTCGAATCGATTATCACGGTGACCTTCCAGCCGAATGGAGGAGCCACTGAAGTGACTCTGCACCAGACCGGAATCCCGGACGATGAGCTCGGACGTCGCCACGAGGAAGGGTGGGGCTTGGTCCTCTCAAAGCTCGCCGATCGGTTCGCTTCTCCTCAGTCAACAGCGCCGCACGTTTAATCCGCGTTTTCCGATGGAGGTTCCATGAAAGAAAAGATGGCCAGGCTGTTTGCAGTCGCAATTCTTGCGCTGCTCATTCCGCGGGGCGGATCCGGGCAGGCCTCATCGTTCGGCGCAAGTACGCCTTACCAGGTGATGGCTCCGCTCGGCCAGTATTTGATGCCGGACAAGGACGATGAAATCGCACTCGCTCGAAGCGCAACTCCCGTATCCATTTCCAGCGAAGCCGAAGTGATGGTGCTGGGACACAATGGATACGAGACCGTTGTGAGGGGCACCAACGGCTTTCTCTGCGTCGTAGAAAGATCCTGGGGCGCCGGCACTGAAAATCCGGAATTCTGGAATCCTAGGGTTCGCTCGCCCGTTTGTTTTAATCCGCCTGCTGCAAGGAGCATGGCGCCCGTTTACCTGATGAAGTCCAAGCTGGTTTTGGCAGGAAAATCAAAGGCCCAGATCGTTCAAGCCGTCGATTCGGCATTCGAGACGAAGGAACTGCCGGCACTGGAGCCTGGAGCGATGGCTTATATGATGTCCAGGCAGCAGTACTTGAGCGACGCGGCCCAACGCTGGCATCCGCACCTGATGTTTTTTGTTCCGGGTGACGCGGCGAAAAGTTGGGGCGGCAACTTGCCGGGTTCGCCGGTAATTGCCGCGAATGATCCCGAAGAAGGGGCGACGATTTTCCTCGTCTGGGTCGGCGCCTGGTCCGATGGGACGCCGGCCCCGCGATCCGACAATGACCATTGAGGGTACGGTTCGCGCCGAAGGTACTTGCCAAATTTACGGAATTAGCGGGGGATGGCCCGTTGAGCGGAGAGGCGTGACAAATGCGGGACGCCACCTTTACACAAACGATGCAAATCGGAATCGTCGTGCGTGACCTGAACGCTACGATGCGAAGATACGTCGACGAGTATGGGATCGGACCTTGGAAGATCTACGAGTTCGACTACACCAACTCAAAGGATCTGTGCGAATACGGACAGCCCGTCAAGCGTTCGTGGCGACTGGCAGTAGCTATGGTCGGTCAATTGCAGTGGGAACTCATCGAGCCGCTCGACGAGGATGGCATTTACGCGCGCTTCCTCGCCGAGAAGGGCGGAGGGGTGCATCACATCGCTGTCGCACCGCGGAACTTCGATGAGGTGCTGTCAGAAGCGGTGAAACGAGGCACCACAGTGCCCCTCAGCGGGGAGTTCGAAGGGATTCGAGTCGCATATCTCGGCACTGAACAGGATCTCGGAGTCACCCTTGAGATTTTCAGCCGAAATTCAGTGCCGGAACCGAAGCCGGAACCGAATGAGGATGCTTAGATAGTCAATCTGGAGCCCGTTGAGAGCGAGTGACTCGGCAGTTGCTAAGTCGATTGACGACTCCAGGCCAAGTCGCTCATCGAGGCACAGAGTGCTCGGACAGGCTGTCGGTTTGACACCCGGCGATGTAGCGCCAAGAGAGAACCTTTTGGGCGACATCGCCATCAGCCAGGATCTAACGCGGGAGACCCGGGCAGCGACATATCGGCAACAGAGGTGATATGACCAGCTTGCGATCTACTTCCACACGCCTTCAATCGGTGCCCGATTCGGCGGCACGAGGAGCCTGAGGACCAACGGCGACATGGTCGGCCGAGTTGCGCCACGCGTGCAAGCCGGCACGACCCAGCACCGCTACGGCGCGATCGGTGAATTGGTCTTGCATCTGACGCCCGATTGCTTCGTTCGCGGCGAAATATTGCGAAGGGTCCAGACCATCTTTTGGTATGGCCAGAAAGCCGCTCTCTTCGCGTACCATTAGGCCGCGCTCCTGGAGCAGCGTGTCGAGGCAGGCGTTATAGTCGCTAAGAAACCGCTGGTCTGAGCGAAGGATCGCAACCATTTCCGTCAGGCGCCAAGTCTCACGTTCGCCGTCATGCAGGCACATCCAGGGGACCCAGGCGAAGGGCCGGACGTTTTCCACGCCAAACGCAAACTCCTTCTCCACCAGGCAGTCATCTTCCTTGCGATAAACGGCGTAGCGGACCTCCGAGGGGCCACCCGTACCGCAAACGAACAGACCACCGGGGCGAAGAACCGTCGCAAGCCATTGGTCGGCCATATGGCGAAAGCCCCCGTCGAAATACATTAGAACGTTGAAGCTGCGTACGACGTCAGCCTGAGGCATGGGGGAACCGAATCCTGCCTGAAGAAACTGGAGGTTAGAAGTTTCGTAGCTTCGCAGTGGATACCGCACCAAGCGCTGGCGATCTCGTTTCACGATTGCGGACTGGCCGTCGTCAGGCGGCAGCAGGTGCGCTAACCGCACGAAGGCTTCAGAAAAACGGCGGCGCGTCGCCTCCGGATCGTTGAACAGCGTCATCCATGAGGAAGGATTGCCGCGGCCCGGTTGAAAATAGCGTACTCGCCCGTGCGCGTCGAGGCAGGCGTAATGGCCATCCTCATCGTAGAGAACGTACTCATCGAAGGCCGGATCCGCGCCGATGATCTGCCAGTCAGGAAATGATTTCGAGGCGTCCATGGAAGTCTGCGGAGGAAAGCCGCAGCCTACGTCGAGCAAGACTGTTCCCACGCCCAAGCTGGCCCAAGGGTTAGAGCGGAGATATGTGTCGATTCTGGCGTGACGATTCGCTTGAGTGACCGGCGGAGCCATCCCGCCCCAGGCTCCCGGCAGAATGCTGGGAAGAACCGTCATTCCCCCCGCCATCATCGGCGAGAGATCTTTGACGTCGAATCGTGAGAGCTCCATGAGCCGGAAGGTGCGGGCGATGAAGTCGCGGACTTCCTGCCGCTCGTGCTCCAGAGGCTTTAGAATCGGCAGCACGGCGGGCGACGGGCGGTTGCCCAAATGCCGGTCACACAATTCTTCGATGGTGGTCCACCCTCGGGGCTCGCTCGCAGTTTGCATGCTCTATCCTAAAATGGGAGTCACTTTTATACCTCAAGCCGAGCTGCGTCGGCACGGCGCGTTTATACGCTCACTGAAGGGGCCGCGAGGAGTTTCATCGCTGGTTTCGCGCTGATCGGGTGCTTCACAGTGAGCGTCATCCTTTTCTGGTGCAACTCTGCCTTCTCGGCGATTTGGAAGACTACGCGCAGACACTGCACTAGTACTACTGTGTTATAAGTCTGATTCCTGTTCCCGGAATTTCCTGGCTCTCAGATCGGGGTGGCAGTAACCTGGCCCGGTGAGGACATCTTCCGG
>JBAUOP010000110.1:0-1598 GCA_049579805.1 Acidobacteriaceae bacterium | reverse complement strand
TTATCCGGGATTTCCTTCGAGACCCTGTCGGTACCCGGCGGCAAATCGTACCTGACAACCGTGGGTCCTTTTGCCTTCTTCGTCTTGAAGCGGGGGGACTTCGGAGGCAACTCTGACATGGTATAAGCCCTCTATGGAGCACGCATCACGCGCCGACAAAATCGCGCGGCGCGATGCCCACGCGCGGAACCTATGAGCAGACGATTTAACACCCAACTACTCGGAATCAATGAAGAATGATACGCCGCCGCGGCGACTGTAAACTTGATGCCCGCGATTGCCGCCCGCGACCCCTCCTCATTCCTCCCCTTTCAGGGGAGGAAGCAGCAAGCCGCCTCTCACGCAGCAAGCGTAGCCTGGATTGAGCGGCAGCGAAATCCGGGGTCAGCTTCTCCGCTCGCCGAAGCCACCCTTGCTGCCGGCAATGTCGCCGCCCCAATCTTGCGGCAACAACCCTCGCCGCACATAGCGGTGAAAGGACGAATGCGGCCAATCGCGCACTCTGGCGACGAGCCGGTGTTTCACGGGATTGAAGTGAATATAATCGACGTGGCGTTCGAAATCGCGCTCGTCCCGGATCGTGTGCTCCCAGAACCGGCGCTGCCAAAGCATCAATTCGCCGTTGGGATGCCGCAGGATCGTGACCCCGGCGGCCAGCACGGCTTCCGTGAATCGGCGCTTGATCAGGCTCATGCGATTGGGGAAATCCGCATCTCACGTCGGCAAGGTCATGATGATGTGGAGATGGTCGGGCAAGACCACGATGGCATCGGGCGCAAAAGGGTGCTCTCGCCGAGTGCGTATGATGGCCGAGCGCAAGGCGCCGATGTGCTCGGTGAGGACCTTCGAGCGCCGATCCGCGAGCGTGGCGGTCAGAAAAAAACTCCCGCCTGCAACGAAATTTCTACGATAGCGAACCATGCGGCGAGGTTGCCCCGGATTTCGCTGCCGCTCAATCCGGGCTACCTGGTTTGACGCGGCGAGTGTAGCCCGGCTTGCGCCTTCGCAAGCCGGGAATCGGCGGTGCAGCTTTCAGGCTGCTCCCGGATTGCGAAGACGCAATCCGGGCTACGGCTGGGCCGTAATCGCAATCGATGAGAGAATTTTCATTCAGCGATCCGGCCTGGCGACTCCTTCTCCCCGCGCGCGGGGAGAAGGTCGGGATGAGGGGGCGCTGCCGCTGACGCTGCCACGAAGATTCTCTCCCAAACGCCTTCGATATTTCCCAGCACTTCGTTATTCCAGAAACGCAGGATGCGATAGCGATGTTCGACAAGCCAACGATCGCGCACGGCGTCGCGCCTGTTCTCGGCGTGTTGGCCTCCATCGAGCTCGACGACGAGCCGTTTCTCTCTGCAGACAAAATCGGCGACATACGGTCCGATCGGCTCCTGACGCACGAATTTAAATTCGCCGAGCGACCGCGAACGAAGGTGGCGCCAAAGTCTTCGCTCCGCGACTGTGGAGTTTCGTCGCAATTGTCTAGCCAAACTCGCCTTCGTTGCGTTTGCGCCACGCATGCGGCGAAGCCCCCTCATCCCGACCTTCTCCCCGCGCGGCGGGGAGAAGGAGTCGCGAGTGGCGAGACAGAGTTATTC
>JBAUOP010000109.1:0-1539 GCA_049579805.1 Acidobacteriaceae bacterium | reverse complement strand
GGCAAGTACCGCCCCCCAGACGAGGTGTCGGCCTGGCTGGAAAAGGACCCCGTCCCCACCTACCGGGCCCGCCTGCTGGCCGCCGGGGTGGACGAGGGGACCCTGGCCCGGATCGACGAGGCGGCCCTGGCCCAGGTGGACCGGGCCACCGAGGAGGCCATGGCCAGCCCGGCCCCGGACCTCTCGTTGGTGGAAAAGGACGTGTTCGCAGACGGAGGTGCCCAATGGCGGAGATGACCTACAGAGACGCCGTGGCCCGGGGCATCGCCCAGGAGATGGACCGGGACCCAAGCGTCGTGTTCTTGGGCGAGGACGTGGGGTCGGCCGGCGGGGTGTTCAAGGCCACCGTCGGGCTCTTGGACCGCTTCGGGCCGGCCCGGGTGGCCGACACCCCCATCTCCGAGCAGGCCATCTTGGGGGCGGCCATGGGGGCGGCCATGACCGGGCTGCGGCCCATCGCCGAGATCATGTTCTCGGACTTCTTCGCCGTGTGCTGGGACCTCGTGGCCAACGAGATGGCCAAGACCCGCTACATGACCAACGGCCAGGTCACCTTGCCCCTGGTCATCCGCTCGGGCAACGGGGGCGGGGCCCGCTTTGGGGCCCAGCACTCCCAAAGCGTCGAGAACTGGGCCATGGCCGTCCCCGGATTGAAGGTGGTGGCCCCCTCCACCCCGACCGACGTGGTCGGCCTCTTGGCCGCCGCCGTGCGTGACACAGACCCGGTGCGGTTCTTCGAGCAGAAGTCCCTCTACGCCCAAAAGGGCGAGGTGCCCGAGGGTGAGATCGTCGACACCCTGGGGCAGGCCAAGGTCCTGCGCCAGGGCCCGGCCGCCACCGTGGTGGCCCTGGCGGCCATGGTGCCCCGGGCCATGGCGGCGGCCCAGCGCCTGGGCGAAGAGGGCATCGAGGTGACGGTCATCGACCTGCGCTCGCTCGTGCCCTTGGACGTGACCACGGTCGCCACCTCGGTGGCGGCCACCGGCCACCTGGTCACGGTGGAGGAGAACCCCAGGCTGTGCGGCTGGGGGGCCGAGCTGTCCTCCATCATTGCCGAGGAGAACCTCTTCGACCTCGACGGCCCCATCGTGCGGGTCACCACCCCCCACGTCCCCCTGCCCGCCGCCGACGCCCTGGAGGACGCGGCCATGCCCGATGTGGCCCGCATCGTCGACGGCGTGCGAAAGTCGGTCCTGTGACGACCACGGCAGCCAACCACGACACGGCCCGGGCGGCGGCAGAGCTGCTGCGCTGGGTCCCGACGGGAGCCCTCATCGGGGGCGCCTGGCACGAGGCGACCTCGGACCGGGCCATCAAGGTGCTCGATCCCGCCACCGAGGAGGTCATTGCCTCGGTGCCCGACGGCTCGGTCGACGAGGCTCTGGCCGCGGTGGACGCGGCCTCCGGCGCCCTGTCCGAGTGGCGGCGGACGTCGCCCCGCCACCGCTCCGAGGTGCTGCGGCGGGCGTTCGAGCTCATGACCGAGCGGGCCGAGGACATCGCCCGCCTGATGACCCTGGAGAACGGCAAGGCCCTGCC
>JBAUOP010000108.1:0-20082 GCA_049579805.1 Acidobacteriaceae bacterium | reverse complement strand
CGGGTCCTGCGTTATCGCAACCTGGTACAGCGGCAGGCCGTGCAGATGAAGAACCGGATCTCCGGACTGCTGATGGAGACCGGGGTGAGCTACAACAAGCTGCGGCTGCACCGCATGGGCTACTTTGAGCAATTGCTCTCCACGAACGAAGAGATCAGCGACAGCGTTCGTCCGCTGCTGCAACTCTGTCGGGAGCACATCGACCGGTCGATTCGGCTGGATCGGACTCTGCTTCGATCGCTCGAACAGGATCCGATGCTCAGTGAGCGACTGCAGCGATTACGCACCGTGCCTGGCGTTGGACCGATTACCGCCCTGACCTGGGTACTGGAGGTGGGCGACACCTCCCGGCTTCGCTCCATCAAACAGGCCATCAGCTACTGCGGGCTGTGCGGCGCCGAGAAGAGTTCAGCGGACAAGGTACTGCGCACCCCGATCTCCAAACAGCGCAACAGTAGAGTGAACCCAGGGAACAATCCAGAATCGTGTTGCTTCCGCCAAGCCATGTCCATTCTCCGGGGGCAACGGTCTGCGCGGCCAATGGGAGGAAGTGTTCGGGCATTACGAGCAGCAAAGCGCAAATGGCTGCTGCCCAGAGTCGAGGTCTATTCATTGGGAAAGCTGGTCTGCCAGTGAGAAGAGCAGCTATTAGCGGATTTCCTATAGTTCTGAAGTAACCACCTCAAGGAACTTTGGACACTCCTGCCGACGATCAGTTCAACGAGTGTCGCCATGGCTCGAGCAGACAAGTTAAGCCATAATGAGGTGATCGCGTAGTAGTTGCATTGACTAAAGGATCTGTTTCAGTCATAAATACATCGGACTCTCGCAGCACGAATGCTTCGGCCACGGACTCGCGGTTCGCCGCGAGAACTACGCCGGTCTGTAGGTCGCTTTCAAAATTGAACGGATCGGTGAACCCCATGAAGGGCCGGGCTCTGTTGCTGTTTCTCTCTTTTGTTGCGCTGGTTCTCTCCGCATCGGTTGAAGCCCAGAACTTCAGCAATCCGGTCCGGATCCCGACAGGCCAGGACCCTTACCGTGTCTTCGCGGTCGACCTGAACGGCGACGGGCTGCCCGATTTGCTTTACGAGATCAGCAGCATCAACTCGACACCGGGGACGATGCGCACATTCCTGGCGCAGGCTTCGGGCGGATACCTGCCGGGGCCAACACTCAGCGTGCCGCTCGGCGTGGGCGAGTGCTACCCGGCAGATATTAACGGTGACGGGAAGCAGGATTTGGTTTGTGTGGAGGATCTGGGAAATCAGTCCGCCCAGGTTGCCGTTTTTCTGGGGAATGGCGATGGGTCTTTCCAGACGCCGTTTTATAGCGGTTTTGTGCAGTCCGACTATGCGGATTTCTCCCCGTACCTGTACCCACCAGCGAATCTGAATACAGATTCCTTTCCCGATCTGATGATCAGCGACGCGAACGATCCGCAAACGTTTGTGCTGCTCAACGACGGTACTGGCCATTTCAATGCAGTTTCCACCACGCTTCTGGTGGGCGGGTCGGATGTTCCGGCCTGGTCAGTGGCCGACCTCAATGGAGACGGCAAGCCCGATCTGATCTCGTCGTTCGGTCCCCTGGTGTACCTCGGGAATGGCGACGGGACCTTCAACGCGGGCAAGAACTACGGCAGCTTCGATACCTGCATCCTGCACGACATGGATGGCGACGGCCACCTGGATGCGGTTTGCGTGACCGATCTTCTGCAGGTTCACACCTATACGGGAACGAATCAGCTGGCGATTCTGCGCGGCAACGCGGATGGATCGTTCAATCCGACTCCGATCGCGAGCGAGACGTTTGGCAATCCGCAAGGCGGCAATGCGGCCATTGAATCGCCTGTCGCCGTCGTCGATGTGAACGGAGACGGTATTCCCGACATTCTTGGAGCCAGCGAGGACGGACTTACGGTGCTTTTAGGTCAGCCAGGCCTGCAGTTCGCGGCGCCGGTTCACTACGGGGTGAGCAATTTCGGGAGCCTGGACGGGCTGCTCAATTACGGGGGCGAAGGCGGCACAACAAGCCAGGTTATCGATCTTAACGGTGATGGTATTCCGGATATTGTTTCCGTTGGACCGTCCGCTCTCTATATCAGCTACGGCAAGAAGGATGGATCTTTCCTGGCGCCACCTGCTTATCCGATTGCCACAACATTGGGCTGGATGACGGTCGCGGACTTCAATGGTGACGGCATTCCGGACATCGCGGCCACAGGAGATAACGAGATTGAGTTGTCTCTGGGCAAGGGCGACGGAACATTTCAGGCCCCGGTAGCTCTGCCGAATGGAGGGATCAGCTTTGCCGGAGGCGTCAGCATCACCCATGGAGACTTCCTCGGAAGCGGAAGACAGGATCTCCTTGCCACCGGTTCGACGGGCATTTACACCAACTCCTACTTTCTGTCCAATAACGGGGACGGCACATTTTCATCACCGCAGTTAGTTGGTGGGTCTTTTTCATCACTCCAGGGGGTCGTGGTTGCCGATTTCAACGGAGACCACCGCGACGATCTCATGATCACGCAGACTGGTCCTAACCCAGCCGTCCAGGTCGGAATTTCCAACGGGGATGGGACCTTCAACGCCGTGACGACAGCGCTACCCAATATAGGCACGGGCTATGTTCCGTCTCCGGCAGTGTCCGACTTCAACAAAGACGGGAAACTGGATCTGGTGTATGTCGCCGGCGCCAATGCCAATGTCCTAAAGGGGAATGGGGATGGAACGTTTAATACGAACGATCTGGTGCTGCCCATTCCTCCGTATCAGGGACAGAGCCTGAATTACCAGCCTTTGGCTGTAGCCACAGGAGACTTCGACGGCGACGGCAACCAGGATTTTGCTGTGCTGGCGCTTGTAGGCCCGTGGATGCCACCACCCAATGTCTATACAAATGTCGCAACGGCTGTGTATATCTTCTATGGGAACGGGGATGGCACGTTTTCTGTCCCCGTGATTGCTGCCACTTCCACCACGGTCTACGACACGATCTACACAGCCGACGTAAACCAGGATGGCCGAACCGATTTGATTCTGGAGAACACAGGGACAGAGGCAACCGGATTTCCGGTACCCGGCAATTCCGTGGGGGTTTTCCTTAGCGAGCCAGACCGGCTCTTTGGTCCCGAGACGGTTTTCGAAGCGGGTCTGAGAGGGAGCGCGAGCTTTGTCGCCGATGTGAATCGGGATGGATATCCGGATCTGCTTGTTTCCAACAGCAGCACCTGGGCAGGCGGGCACACAACGGCGCTCAGCAATTCGGTGACGGAATTGCTGAACCTGGGACCGCAAACGAATCCCGGCCTCCAGGCTTCCACCACGATACTCACTGCGTCCAGCCAGTCGTTTGTAGCGGGCACTTCCCTCACGTTCACGGCAACGGTCAGCGGGACCGCTTCAGGCGGCAGCACGCCCACCGGTTCGGTGCGGTTCGCCGACCAAATGGGCAATCAGAGCACAGCGCCTTTAGTGGCCTCCGGGATCGGTTCAGCGACGGCAACCTTCACGACGAGCCTGATTGGGCCGGGCACGGACACGATGAGCGCCGCTTACTCGGGCGATGGAACGTTCGGCCCGAGCTTCGCCACGGTGCCGCTGACAGTGTCCGGACTTCCGGATATCGTCGCTCTCTCGGCGACCCCAAACCCGATGGCTTCGGGGAGTGTGGCGACTCTTTCCGTGGTGGTCAGCAATCCGGCAGGCAGCACGACTCCGACGCCGGCAGGGTATATCGAATTCTACGACGGATCGACCGTCATTGGCGGTCCGAACACGCTGTCAAGCGGGTCGACAACGTTTAATGAGAGCTTTTCGGCCCCTGGCGCGCATCGACTGTCCGCACGATATTCCGGCGATTCGATTCACGTGTCGAACAGCGCCGCGCTGACAGAGACGGTTGAGATTCAGCCAACAGTTTCGATCAGCGCGCCGGCGTCTGTTACTACGGCGCAGGTGCTTTCCGCGGTGATTGCGGTGAGCGGTGGCACCGGCAACCCCACGCCCTCCGGATCGGTAACGTTGACGGTCTCGCCCGCGCTGGGCGGCAGCGGCAATAGCCTGCCTCCGGCAACCCTGAGCAGTGGAAGCGCAACGATCAATATTCCTGCCGGGACATTGGCGGCCGGTACTTATTGGCTTTCGGTTACTTACACGCCAGACCCTGCCAGCTCCTCCACTTACCTTAGTTCTTCGCTGAACGGCGACTACATCACCGTCACCACACCGGTTGTCCCCTATATTCAGGTGAATGGCGGTGCCTGGACGCAGGAATCCACGGCGACCGTGAATCTGAGCGCCACGGTGAACCTGGGTCCGCACCCGGTCAGCGGCGGCACCTGGAGCTGGACCGGACCGAATGGCTTCTCGTCCACCTCGCGGGTTCTCTACGGTATCCCGCTGATGGCGGGCATCAATGCTTACACAGCGACTTACACTAATACTGCCGGAGGACAAAGCGCCCAGGCCTTCACCATCACCGTCAACACGCCGGTTGTCCCCTATATCGAGGTGAACGGCGGAGCCTGGACGCAGGAATCCACTGCAACCGTGACTACGGGCGCCGCGGTGAACCTCGGCCCGCAACCGGTTAGCGGCGGATCCTGGAGCTGGACCGGACCCAATGGCTTCTCGTCCACGGCACGGGTCCTGTACGGTATCCCGCTGACGGGAGGCACCAATACCTACACAGCCACTTACACTAATGCCGGGGAAGTGCAAAGCACCCAGGCCTTCACCATTACCGTCAACACCCCGGTCGTGCCTTACATTCAGGTGAACGGCGGAGCCTGGACGCAGGAGTCCGCTGCAACCGTGAATCTGACCGACACGGTCAACTTCGGCCCGCAACCGGTCAGCGGCGGCACCTGGAGCTGGACGGGACCCAACGGCTTTTCCTCCACTTCGCGGGTACTCTATGGTATCCCCCTCGCAGCGGGCACCAACACCTTCACGGCAACTTACACCAATGCCGGGGAAGTGCAGCACCCAGGTCTTTACTATCACCGTCAACACTCCGATTGTTCCCTACATCCAGGTGAACGGCGGAGCGTGGACGCAGGAATCCACGGTGTCCGTGACCGCGGGAGCCACGGTCAATCTGGGTCCGCAACCGGTCAGCGGCGGCACCTGGAGGTGGGTCGGACCCAACGGGTTCTCGTCCACCTCGCGAGTCCTCTATAGTATCCCGCTGGCGTTGGGATCAAATACGTACACGGCCACCTACACCAATACCGCAGGAGGACAAAGCTCCGAGGTCTTCACCATCACCGTGAACTAGAGATGAGGAAGCGCATCAGTATGGAGGTGTTCGCCGATACCTCTTCCACAGGCGCCAGCGGAAGGTTCTCGCGTTCGGCGAGGGCGAGGGGCTGCTGACCGCTGGCTTTCGGATCTCGCATGGTTGCATAGACGGTGTGACCCGCTCGGGCCAGAGTCAGGGCGGTGGCGTAGGCAATCCCTGTGCTCGACCCGGTGACGACGGCGATTGCCATTCTTTTCTCCTCAAAACTTCAGGATGTTCGCGGGGAGGAACTGGGTACTTGTACCTTTGCCTGACGCGTGCCGTCAAGCGGACATCCTGAACATACCGACCAGGAACGTTGTCCCGGACCAGGCCACGGGCGATAGCCGGCGTTGTTTTTGGAGAGCCATTTCAGCCCGGGCGGTCCCGGCATGAAGAAGGTTCCCGGCGCAAAGGGCTCAGAAACGGGTATCTCCGGTTGATTCCTATTCCCAAAACTCGATAACCGTGGGCCAGGAAAGGTGCTGACTCAAACCCCAGATTGGTATAAGCTCAGTGTCACCTGCAGGAGTCCGCGGATTGAACGGTTGATTGGTTCCCCAGAAGAGCAGAAGCGGTTCCCGACTCCCCGAAGACAGACATCTCGAATGTGCTCCTTTCAGGCAGATTTCATTAAGGTTTGTTGTTATTCGGCCGGTAATGCACTCGGAGAAAGCCCCTGAATCGGCGCTTTCCTGGATGGGAAACCATGGCCAGCCAACGAGAGCTAGTGGCGGAACTGTTCGAGGCCGCGCTCTCTCTCCAACCGTCCCGGCGCGAAGCCTTTCTCGATCAGGCTTGCGGCGGCGATCCCGGGCTAAGGCGGGCGGTTGAAGAGCTGCTCGCTGAGGATGCGCGCGCGGGTAGCTTCCTGCAACACTCTCTCGTTAACTTTCTCCCTGAGACGATTGCAGGTCCCGCTTCGCCGGCAGAAACGGCTGCCATCGCGAAGGGGAATGAAAAGCAATCGCCGCCCGAATACCTGCAATCACTTCAGCCTGGCCAGACCTTGATCGATCGTTTCGTCATCGTCCGTCTTATCGCAAAGGGAGGCATGGGCGAGGTTTACGAAGCCGAGGACGGCTTCCTTCAGGGAGTTCACGTTGCCCTCAAGACAATTCTTCCTCACTTTGCGGATGAACCAGCCTTGAAGCAGCGATTCGAGCGGGAAGTTCTCCTGGCCCGCAAGGTTACTCATCCAAATCTTTGTCCCATCTATGAAATCTTTCACTGCGAACAACCGCCCCCGGCGTTTTTCTTCCTGACCATGAAGCTACTGCCCGGCAAAACGCTGGCGCAGCGTTTGCGGCATCCGGACGCAATCTCTGCGAAGGAAGGAATGGAGATTCTCCGGCAGATGGCGGCCGGGTTGGCCGCCATCCACGATCAAGGCATCGTTCATCGCGATATCAAACCCAACAACATCATGGTGGAGGGCAACGGTGAAAAAGTGCGTCTATGGATCACTGATTTCGGCCTGGCTCGCGCGCATGAATCGGAAACGAGCCTGCGGAATACCCACGCGGTAGCAGGGACCCCCGGCTATATCGCTCATGAATTGTATTTGGGCCACCCGCCTTCACCAGCCAGCGACCTTTATGCGTTCGGCGTCGTGCTGCACCAGGTCTTTACCGGCCAAAAGCCGACTGAGGTGCCGGATGGCTCCTCGGTCATCGTCAGTCCTCGCCTGGACAGCGCCGTGCCTTTCTTCTGTTCTCACCTGGTGCGGGAGTGCCTCGATCCTGATCCGGAACGAAGGTGTCAGGCGTTCGAGCAGGCGCTCGATTCGCTCGCCCTAAAACGGCGAACCACGGCAGCGTGGACCCGGCGACATTTCATCGGCGCCGCTGCTGCCGGCATCTGTGCTGTTGGCGCCGGCAGTTGGGCCGAGCGCGAGACGATCTATGATCTGCTGCACCCGCTGCCCGGAAAGCGGTTCGTGGCTTTATTGAATTGGCCGAAAACGTCGGACAGCCGGGTGGCGCCGATGCTGACCGGCGTTATCGCCGCAATCAAGAGCCAGCTCGCCCGTATCGAAGCCCTGGACCACAATCTCTTTGTCATATCTCCCGATGATGTGGATCAGGATGTTGCCCAGGCGGCGAACATGAGGGAGGTCTGCGATCCTTTGGGTGCAAACCTTGTACTTGCTGCCTCCGGAGTGCCGGGTGAAAAGCATTTCGAACTGCTTCTGCGCGTGATCGATCCGATCACAGGCCATGCTCTCAGGTCAAGAAGCCTCGAGTGCGATCTCCACGACGCCACCGCGCTCCCTGCTAAGGCCGTGATGGCCGCCGCATCGCTCCTGAACGTGAGGCGCTATCTCAATGACAGCGAGCGAACGCAGCCTGGTACAAATTCAACCGCCGCATTCACGGCCTTCCAGCAGGCGGAGGCCCTGATGAAGCAGCCGAATGACGCGGGACTCGACGCGGCCATCGAGAAATATAAACAGGCTGTGGACATTGACCCACAGTACGCCATCGCTCATGCCGAACTCGGCATCGCCTATGGGCACCTGTACGGTATTCGACGCGACTCCGCGGCTCTCGATCTGGCCCGCAGAAACTGCGAACATGCTTTGGCGTTGGATCCGGGGCTTGTGGACGGCCATCTCGCCCGGGCGTGGGTGCTGGAGCAAACGGGAGACGAACAAGACGCACTGGATGAATTTAAAAAGGCGCTTGCGCTCGATCCTTCTAACCCGCAGGCGCTCGTGTGGCAAGCGCAGCTTTATGGCCGCCTGGATCGGTGGACGGACGCCGAAGCAACGTTCCGAAGAGTCCTGGCAGAACGGCCAAATTACTGGCTGGGCTACAACGAATTGGGCTTTGTTCTACATAACGAGGGGAAATATCAAAAGGCGATTCAATGCTTCCGCGACGCGACTGTTGCCGCGCCGGGAAATTCACTGGCCTGGAGCAATCTCGGCGTGGAATATCTGCAGATCGGCGATTTCGCCGACGCAACAGAAAGTTTGAAGAAGAGCCGAGCTCTGGATCCCGTATTTGACCAGGCAGCGGCGAACACCTCTCTTGCCTTGCGTTACCAGGGCAAGGATGAGGACGCGCTTGCGTTCGCTCTGGTTGCCACAAAGCTGAATCCTGCCGATGATTCGAACTGGTTGGAGCTTGGTGAATGCTACACGTCATTGCATAACCAAATTGCGGCGAAGACCGCATACCTGCGGGCCGCGAGAGAGGCAGAGCAGCATCTTGCGACAGACAGGACGAACGGCCCTGGCGTGATGCTGCTTGCGCTCTACTACGTGAAGTCGGGTAATCCGCGGGATGCCATTTCTCTCGTGAAGAAGGCCGAGTCGCTGGGGGCCGGAGACATGGATTCGCAACTTTATAAGGCGAGAATCCTGGAGCTTCTGGGTAAACGCGGCGAGGCGCTGGCGACACTAACGGCCTGTTTTGCAAGAGGTGCTACTGCGCTCCAGATCGCCTCTTTCCCCGACCTGGAATTGCTGCGCGAGGATCCACGCTACCTGAAAATGGCACTTGCGAAGCCGGTAACGAGCGACAGCTCGTGACACGGCGTACACCGGTTACAAGAGCTAAACACCCAGCAACGGCATCGCCCGGCAGTACTGGGACAGAGTGCGCGATAGATGCGAGAGTTCAAACGAAAGCGAGGAACACATGAAGATCGCGAAACCAACCAACAGGCCAGTATGCGCGGTTCATACCATACCCGATCCCGATCAACTGCTGACTTGCAGCTACGCGGAGATTGACGGCACTTTGGAAGTGAGATGCGAAGCGCCAAACTATCCATTTTTCGACGTGGTCATCGTCGAAAGCAATCCGCCAGGTGTGACCAAACTGAAGCTGGATGTCAGGTATGCGGGATCAATGAACAACCCAGTGGTGGTTCAGTTGGATAAGGAAGGACATTTTGAATATTATGTCTACCTGTACACCAAAGGTGATCCAGTGAAGAAGTCACCACCTAAATCGTACGGACCCTTTGCCTGCAGCGTTCACTCGTGCCCCGCCTGCAAAATCTGATCAGTGATCAGCCGGATCGGCGCCGTCGCCTGGCGGGGTGCGGATCTTGCCGAGAACCTATCTGTACTCGTGGCGGATGTGCTTGTTTACGTACATGGCGGCATCGGCGGCGCTGAGAAGGCTGTTCCGAGTCGTACCGTCTTCCGGATAGAGAGCGATGCCGATGCTGGCCGAGCCATGGATGATATAGCCTTCCGTGGCAAAGGCCTCTTCGATACAGCGCTCAATCCTGTGCGCGACCTCATCGGTTTCGGCGCGATTGCGAATCCTGGGCAGAAGCACAGCAAATTCGTCTCCACCAAGCCGGGCCACCATATCGTCGGGACGGAGCAGGCTCTTGACCCGGGTTGCCACTTCTCGAAGATACAGGTCGCCAACCTGGTGGCCATAAGCGTCGTTCACCTGCTTGAACTCGTTGAGATCGATATAGATCAATCCAAAAACGCCCGCATTCTGCCGCGCATGTTCAATCAGCTGGCCGAGGTGGTTTTCCAGAGAAAACCGGTTATGGATCTCGGTGAGAATGTCGAATTCGGAGCGATGGACCAGATCGGAGTAGAGCCGTCGAGTTTCGATAGCCAGTGTGGCGAGTGCCGCCGCCCTGGCCAGGCTCTCAGCCTCGGTCGGCCGGGGTTTGCTCCGTGGATCGAATGCTGCATAGATCGTTCCGAGGGGCCGTCCGGAGCGGGCGGGAATCGGCTCCTCGACAACACGGAAGGCAGTGAGATTCTCAGGGCGTTTTCCGAGTTGCGCCCCATCGACAATCTGGCACCAGCAGGCTGCGCCGCGCAGCCTGAGCGAAACCAGTTCCGTGATCCGTTCGATGATCTCGGCGAGTGGCCGGGAACCGTTGATGTCTTCGAGGATGCGGCCGCGCCGGGTCTCGATGTGAGCCACAACTGCGTGTTCGCGGCGCACTTTGCGCTCGATGAGCCATGCCCTGAGGCTGGCGGCGATAACTAACAGGAGCAGAAAACCGGCGAGAAGGATAAGGTTGCGAACGTTCAGCGGTGAGGGTCTGGCGACGATTGAAACATCGTCAAAAGAGCGCAGCAGGATGTTGAAGGGCACTTCCTGTTCGGTAGGACCGATGTCATTGGGCTGCACAGCCGTACAGATTCCCGTTACCCGGATTCTGGTTCCAACCGGAACCCGCGGCATGGGTGACAGCGGGCTGCCGCCGGGCGGATGCCGATAAATAGCGGTGAACAGTTTGCCGTTGGAAATCAGCACGAACTCGTCCTGCGAACCTTCCCGGACTGCCGCCATCACCTTGCCTTCAAACGAGACGAGATCGCTCTGATGGCCGTCGGGATTGCCGCTGTTCCAGGTGGCGAGTTGCTGCCAGGTAGCCGGTTGTGGCCGGACTGGCTCGAAGATGTCGGTGTCCCGAATTTCGCCGTCGGACAGGGTGAGGAACCCTTGACTGGCGTCGGGAAAGCCGGTTGCGTAGGCGATATCGCCGATCCGCAGCGGGGAGCTGGAATGGGTCGATATCCACAGGCTCATTGCGCCGTTCTGAAGTACGACCGCGTAACCGGGCTGATAGTAGGTAATACTTCCCCTGACCCGAACTCTGCGGGTGAGGTCGTTAACATAAGAACTCGACAGAACCTTATTGATGGGTGTGATTGGAAGCGCGTCGGGATGAAGCGGAGCACGCTTCAGAACCTTCACATCGGCAAGCGCGGGGACCTCGAGAAGAATGCCAACGAGCTGCATCTTGCTGTCGAATTTTCCCGATACCACCGCGTTGACTTCCACCTCATCGTCCAGTAGTCCGGCAAGGCTGCTCCCGTCGGTTCCGACCACCGTGGCGTCGACAATGCCCCCGTCCATGAGCAGCTTGAGGTAGATGCTGTGCATGGTTCCGTAGTTCACAATGTCCGCGCTGCGGACCGTGGCGCGAACAGAGACCCACATGCAATCGCGCTGCGCACGGATCAGTTGTTCAAAGTCAGCCGCCACAGGGAGCGGTGGCGCGCCGTGCCGAAGGACCGTTATGTCGTCGCCGACTACATCCGTATTGAAACTGTCGCGCGTTTTTCCCCGCACCAGCACCCGATCGCCGGGAGCCAGATCTTCGTTTCGTTTCGTCTCGACGTAAATGGCCTCGCCGCCATCCTGAACGAAGAGGTCGACGTCGCTCGGGTTGTAATAGGTGACGGTGGCATCGAAGGCGACAGGCAGTCCGCGGGCGGCCTCGTCCTTCGTCAAAGCGTGAATAGCGTGCAGGGTGGTCAGGGGGGCGGGCTGCGCCGCCCCGGCTGCCGAGGTCCATGCGGTGGCCATCGCCACGGCGAGAATCGATATTCGCTTCAGGAAGGTTCTGGCCGACTGCCTGCCATGCAACCTGGTTTTCCCCGCAACTGCCATTTCCTGATCCTTCCGCGCTCGCCTGAGTCGCAGTCCGGGTGCACGGCACGGAATCCGCTTCCGGACACAACGCGGTCCAGTGGGTCGAGCCACATCATACTTCCGAGTCAGCCAGTGGCGATATACAACTTCTGTTTCTGAAGGCACCCCAACCACCCCGGTAACATGTGTTTCCGGTTGAGGATGGCCTGGACCTACTCAGGGTAGGTAGTCAGCATCCTTCAGCAGTTGGGGAATTGGCGGCAGGATGCAGTCCAAGCGTAAGAACCGTGATGTCATCTTCCTGTCCGAACCGCTGCGCCGTCTCTGCAATTTCGCTCGCCGGCATCCGGCTTAACGCAGAGAGGCGCTCAAAGCCGTATAGTTCGCCCGATGTTGACCTCGCTTCCGGCACTCCGTCCGACAGCAGGACCAGGCGCTCTCCCTGTACGAGCCGTCCTCCCACTTGCTCATATCGCTGATCTGCCACGAGCCCCAGTGGCAGCGTGGGAGGCGTCTCGATCTCCTGCCCCTCCAGATACGGGGCAATATGGCCCGCGTTGGCCAGCGTGTACTCGCCGGAGAGCGACAGCTTCACACAACATGCGGTTGTAAAACCCAGCTGACCCTGCGAAATCAGCACATTGTTCAGCGCGAACAGGATCGCATCCGGCTCGTGGGAAGTCTCGCGCCGGAGTGCGCCCAGGATCATCGCAACACGCATCGCGGCGGTCAGACCCTTCCCGGAAACATCGCCCACAACGGCGACCAGCGAGCCGTCTGGCGCCGGTTGGACAAAGAAGAAATCCCCTCCGACCTCGCTAGCCGGAAGATAAACCGAATCGACATGGAAGCCTGGCGTCGCACCGGACGCGCTCTGCAGGAGAAGCTGCTGGACCGTGCTGGCTGCCTGGAGTTCGGCCGCATAGGCCGCGCGATCCCGCGCTGTATTCACCATCTCGGCGCACAGCATCGAGTTTTCCATAGCAGTCGCCGTCTGCAGAGCGATGGTGTTGAGCAGTTTGAGATCGGCCGACGAATAAGCGGCTTTAGCGGCGCTGTCGCCCAGTGCGATGACTCCCGCCATCCTTTCTCCCGCACGCAGAGGCGCGCAGATCAGCGCTTGCTCCATTGTGGCGGAGCTGCCGGTCACGGCCTCGTTCACGCTCCGGTTGACGATCTCCGCAACTCCTCTTTCCAAAACCGAAGTGACCAGGAGAGAACCCGGGCCCAGCGGATGGCAGCCATCGCGCAGATTCTCGTCGGAAAGACCGAACGAAGCCGCGCTGGCAAGCGAACCCTTCGCTCTGTCCATGACGAGGATCGTTCCCTCGGTCGCAGAAATCAGCCGCTGCGCCTGGGCAAGCGCCAATTGACCAATGGCAGACAAATCCAGCAGCGCGGCCAGGTGCTCCGAAAGCTCCTCAATCAGGTGGATCTCCCGATAGAGATGGAGGACTTCGCCCGCCAGGGCGCGGCCCTCCACTTCCCGGGCTGCAAGGTGCGACAGCAACGAGGCCACAGTCGTCGCCGCTACCGGCTTCCCGATCACGGTTCCGAGCGTTATGCCTTCGTGCTCGACCGTTGCGCGTGCGGAGTCGTTCGGGGCGCCATCCTGCGTCCCCAGCAGTTCTTTTCCAGAGGCGTCGACGATGCAGATACCGCTATCGAGAGCCTCACAGAGGCTCGCGACGGCAGAAAAGCTGCTGCTCCGCGGACGCAACAGCGTTCTGAGCTGCACACTGGGCATCGAGCTTATCCGGCGGCCAGACCGAGGACCGACCGCGCCTTCGCGATCAGAGCGTCCGGGTCGAATGGCTTGGTCATGTAAAGATCGGCGCCGACTTCCTCGCCGCGCTGGCGATCGAATTCCTGACCCTTGGCGGTGAGCAGGATGATGTGAATGTGGCTCATCCCCAGCTCCTTCTTCACCGCGTGACACACATCGAAGCCGTTCTTCTTCGGCATCATCACGTCCAGCAGCACCAGATCCGGCTGCTCCTCGCGAATCGTCTGCAGCGCATCTTCGCCGTTGCTCGCCGTCAGAAGATCCACGCCTTCGTCTTCCAGCTCCTCCAGCGTCTGCTGGATCAGCGTGCGTAAATGGGGCTCATCGTCAACGATCAGGATCTTCATAATCTTCACTGGTAAATCAGAAAGAGAACGTTCTCCATGCCCTTCTCGAAGCGCAGCGACCGAACCGCCTCGTCGCTCGAAAGCAGCGAATTCAAAATGATGATGTCCGGCTTGGAAACCACCGCCTTCGAAACAAGCTCCGAACCGTTCGACTCAACCACCTGATATCCGCGCGCCTCCAGCACATCGGTCAGCGTACGGACGGTCGAAGCGTCCTCGTCCACCACCATCACTTTCTTCTTCGACTTTCCCTGGTCGAGCAGCGTGTCGACTTCGTGGAACAGGTCCGCCGTATCAATTGGTTTCGTGAGATACCGGTCCACCCCCAGCCGGAAGCCGCGCTCCTTATCCTCCACGATGGACAGGATGATGATCGGAATGTCCATCGTTGTGGGGTCGTTCTTCAGCACCGCCGCCACGTCGAAGCCGTTCATCTCCGGCATCATCACATCCAGAATCACCAGCCCCGGCGTCTCTTCGCGAATCAGCGTCAGCGCCTTGCGCCCATCCTCCGCGAGCCGCACCGCGTAGCCCGCTTCCGTCAGCTCCTGCTGCAGCAGCGAGCGGATATTGGGATCGTCATCGACGACAAGCACAGACTTACTTCGGGACTGCGTTGAAACCTTCTCGCGCAGCTGCGCCACCAGCGAATCGATATCCACCGAACGCCGCTTGGGCAGCGGCTCCGGTTGCGTCGACTTCCCCGCCAGCGGCAGGGTGAACGAGAAGGTGCTGCCTTCGCCGGGCACGCTCTCCACCCAGATCCGGCCGCCGTGGTACTCCACAATCTCCTTGCAGATCGGCAGGCCCAGGCCTGTGCCCTTCGGCTTGTCGGTCAGCGTGTCGCCTACCTGCTTGAACTTCTCGAAGACCTTCGGCTGGTCTGCCGGCGCGATTCCGATCCCCGAATCCTTTACGCTTACCACCAGCTCGCCATCGCCCATCCGCGCCGCGCATTTCACGCTGCCGGAATCGGTAAACTTCACCGCATTCGAGATCAGGTTGATCACCACCTGGATCAGACGATCCTGGTCTCCGGTGATCGACGGCAGATCCGGCTCGATATCACGGACCAGCCTGAGTTTCCTGGCTTCGAACAGCGAGGCGGTGGCCGCCGTCGCGCGCTCGATCACGTCCGGCACGAAGACCGTGGTCATGTTCCAGGTGAATTTGCCGGCTTCGATCTTGGCCAGATCCAGCACGTCGTCGATCAGCTTGGTCAGCCGCTCGCCTTCGCTGACCACGACGTCGAGGTTCTCCATCACCTGCTGCTTGGCCTGCTGCACCTTCCGGTCATCGCCCGTAATCAGAGGGAAGAGACGCTCCTGCAGACGGCGACGGATAATCTTCGCGAATCCAAGCACGGAGGTCAGCGGCGTCCGCAACTCATGGCTCACGGTGGAAAGGAATGAGCTCTTCGCCGCATCGGCTTCTTCCGCCGCCGCGCGCGCCTGGCGCGCCTCATCGAACAGCTTCGCGTTGTAAAAGGCCACACCGACCGCCGACGCAATCGTTGACAGCAGCCGTTGGTCGCTGTCCGTAAAGCGGCCTTCCTGATCCGTCGATTGCACGCTGATTACGCCGATTGTTTGCCCGCCGGACTGAATCGGTACTCCGAGATACGAAGCCGTCGTGCGGCCCATCTGCTCGATACCCATCTTCGCGCGGTTCGCATCCATATTTTCGTTAATCAGCAGAGGCTGCCCGGTCCTGATGATCTGCGATGTCAGCCCTGCCCCGAAAGGCCGTGAAGGCACCTCCTCGCCCCAGGTGTAAGGGAAGTGCAGGATCATCGTCGCCCGATCCAGAATCGCGACATACGCAATCGGAGCATGAAAAACATCGCGCACCTGATCGCCGACTAACTGAACCAGCTGCTCCCGCTCTAACTGGCTCGCCAGCCCCTGGGTAATCCGATTGATGGTAATCAGCTCCGCCGCGCGCTGATTGATCACCCCATAAGCGTTCGCGTTGTCGAGCGCGATGGTCGTGTAGGCGGCGAGATTTTCCAGCAGGCTCAGATGCCGCTCGGTGTACGCGTTCTTCCTGAAGCTCTGAATGCTGAGTACACCCAGCACGCGGTCCTGCGCAATCAGCGGCAGATAAATCATCGAGGCCGGCGGTTGCGCCTCGCTGCCGTCTTCCAGCGGCCGCATTCCGTCCTGGTACACCGGAATGTATTTCGCGTACTCTTTCTCAACATCGTTCAGCAGGATGGGCTGCCGGTGATCGACGCACCACACAGCGAATTGGTTCTTATCTTCGGTGCTGCGGGTGTACGGGGCGTAGCGTTTGCCCTTCTCAATCGCCAGGCTGTATTCGATCAGCCGCTGCTCCGGCCGGTACAGCCCCACGCCGAAGACGCTGGCGTCCACAATCTGATTCACCCGCTCGTACAGCTTGAACAGAATCGTATTCAGATCGAGCGACGCGGTAATCTCCCGCCCGATGTCGCTCAGCAGCTCAATGCTTTCCTTCTGCGCCGAAATCTCAGTGGCCTGCGCACGAATCTCCTGGGTGCGCTCGTTGACCGTCGCCTCAAGTTCCTTTGCCTGCGCCTCCAGCGCTTCCGTGCGCTGCCGGGCACGCTTGCGCTCATAGCGGATCACCGCGCTCCACACCAGCCAGGTGATCAGCAGGAACAGCAGTACATACAGCGCCCAGGCCCAGACCGTTTCGTACCAGGGAGACAGGATGGTGAAGGAGAAATCGGCTTCCTGGCCCAGGCTGCCATCGTCGGCCCGAGCGCGCACGCGGAAGCGGTAGGAGCCCGGCCCGAGGCCGCTATAGTTCGCCGCCGTTTCCCGGGACCAGGAAGACCAGTCTTTATCGGCTCCTTCCAGTTCGTACTGATATCTGGTAGCGGCCGGATTGTCGTAGTTCAGGCCGGCAAAATGGAAGAGAAGAGCCCGCGTCTCCGCAGGCAGGCGGAAGAAGCTGCCGGTGCCTTCGGCGGCTCCGCCGTAGACGGTGCGCGTACCGGATGAGACCTCCCGTACCAGAGTGAGGAAGGGCGCGGGGGCGGCAGCCGCGTTTTTCGGCGGCGCAAAGCGAATGACGTTCTCGCCCACAAACCAGAAGGCGCCGTGGCCGTCCGGATAATCGGGACTATCCGCAAAGCGCATGATGCGCCGCCAGGTATTCTCGTCGAGATGCCACTGACCGTCCGGGCCTTTGGTGAAAAGGCCAATCCGCAACGGCCGTTGCGCCTCATTCACGGCGATCGACCAGATGCTGCCGTCGGGATTGGGTGAGATGTAGTAGGTGACTTTGGGCTCATCTACGCGCAGCAGAAAGCGATCGTCGACGATGAATCGATGAGTTGCCGGGTTCCAACGGTAGGCGTGGCTGGCATTCGCGACCGTGACCATGACAGCGCCCGCAATCATGTTGACCTGCGTCGTGCCATTGGGAAGGCCGGCCGCCTGGCCCAGGATCTCGTAGGTGGAGTTGCCCAGGCCGGTGGGAGCAACGTGGATTCTCAGCACCCTGCCGAGGGCGCCGCTCGCCCACAAATAGCCGTCATTATCTTCCGCGACGTTACGTGCCGGATAGACAACGTGCGGCAGCCGGCCTTCGTCAATCCAGGCATGCCCGTTCCAGCGCATCGACGCCACGCCGTCAAGATGACCGGCATAAACGCGGGACGGGTTTTTTCTCGAGACTTCGACATCGAAGGTGGCATGGTTCGGTTGATTGATGGCCGGAATGGTGGGCACCAGCCGGTCCCCTTCCACGCGATCCACGCCCTCGCTGGTGCCGACCAGAAGCTGATCGGGAGTGCCATGCTCGACATCGTGGAAGATGAGAAAAATGAATCCCTGCGATGGTCCCTTTAAAGGGATGTCATGGGGAAGACCGGTCTTCGGATCGAAGGCAATTTTGAAGACCGGGGCGGAGCTCGCTCCGCTGACGCCGTAAACGTCGCCGTGGAAGCGGCGGACGTCGTATATGGGCAGCCGGGAGTAGATGCGAACGGGCGACCCGATGTCGACGCGCGTGATCCCGGTCGCCGTTCCAATCCACAAGGCCCCGTTCCGATCCTGATAGGACGAAAGCGCCTGGTCATCGAGGAGCCCGCTGCGGTCATTGATGGTCTGGAGGACGCTTCCATCTCGAGCGACGATGACCGCGCCGCCTTTGAGGGTGGTGATGCAAAGATTGCCGTCGCTGAGCAGCTCCGATGTGTAGGCCGCGTTCGCTTTGAAGTAATCATCGGCCTGGGTAGGGAAGGGAGTCACCTTCTCGCCGTCGTACAACGTGAGCGGCTCATCGCGCGCTGAGACGATGACGTGCTGGTCGTCCCAGGGATAGAGGAACAGCTTCTGAAAGCTGCTGTAGGCCTGGCCGCCAGGCATGGGCACCAGCGAGTCGCCTTCGATTTTCTCCAGCCCAATGCCCGCCTGCGCGGTGTAGACGACACCGCGGACGGCCGAGAGCGCCTGAAAGCTGGAGGACGGGCCCGCGTTCCAAACCTGCATGTGGTGGCCGTCCCAGCGGAAGAGGCTCTGGTAGCTGCGGAAGAAAACACCCTGAGGGGTGGGCAGGACCTGCCAGACATCCGTAAAGTTGCGATCCTGGGCCGGAACCTGGCTCAGCAGCGAGACATACTGCAGACTGCCGGAAGCGTCCGGCTTCAGATAGCCGAATTCGGCATCCGCGCCGACCCAGACGGTCCCGTTCGGGTCGAGGACCAGGGATCGGATCGAATCCGAGGGCGTCTCGATATGGCGCCAGCTGACGCCATCGAACTGCAGGACCTGACCGGCGGACACGCCAAAATACATCATGCCGCGCCGGTCCTGAAGAATCGTCCAGACCTGTTGCCCGGAGGCGTACTCCTTATAGGAGTAGCTCTGCACGACCGGCATGCCGGTTTCCGGCCGGATCGCCGCGCCTCGATTCGCAGCGGGACTCGCCTGGCTGAACGTCAGCTGCGCAAGAGACACCGCCAGGATGGCCGGGAGGCAGTACTGCAGGCGGACGCGTAAACCTTGGTCCAAGCAGGTTTCCAGGAGTTCCGGGGTATGAAGCGGGGCCCAGGTGCGCAGAAATAAGGGGGGGACTTGAGGCCCGAGCTTATCACGCTGAATTTCAAGGCGCAAGAATTGTTCCGGGGGCATCCCAGTGCGCCCTGCGGACTGTACTCAGTCTTTTCGGATGGAGTCGATTCCCACGAGAGGCTGCTGGCAATTCAGGGAGTATCGCAACCCGCACCTTTTGGAAGAGGCGACACCGAATCAGCACGTTGACCGAATGGCAGCCAAAAGGTCTGGATGGGCTCGGGTGACCTCTCCTGTTCCCAGTCGGTTGGGGAACTGTGGAGCCCGCCGCCTTCGCACAGGTCACGATATGGTCATCAGGGCAATTCTCTGACGGTGGACCGGTGCCTTCTACCAACCGACGCGGTCAAGATCGTGAACCGCGTCAAAGTGCTTGTCCCGACTCATGAGTGGAAGCCGATGTTGTCGGCAAACGGCGGCGATCCAGAGGTCATTGGAGGGTATGGGTTGACCGACCTTCTTCAGCTGGCTGCGGATCTCGGCGTAATGATCGGAGGCATCCGCGGTCACGTCCAGAACCCGGGTCGCGGCGATCAATTGCTCCAGCCACATCTCATACTCCTTGCTGCGCCGCGACTGCGCGATGCCAAAGCGGTATTCGCCCAGGACAAAGACCGGAAGTTCAATCGTTTTGGCCTGACTGAAAACACGCACCGCGGCGGGATCATCGTCGGCCACAGCTGACAGAGCGTTAGTATCGAGGATCACTCCCAGTCCTCAGGCTCGATCATCTCGAACTCGCTCGCCATGATTCGGTTAATGCGTACCGTCTCTCTGTGAAGGTGCCTGAGGCCCCCGGCAAGCCTAACCCAGGGCTTCTCTCCCTTGGCAGAGCTGGCGGCAAGCTTCTCCTCAACAGCCTCGGTGACAAAGGCGCGCAGGGGAATACCACGCTCAGCCGCAACGGATTTCGCGCGGCGGAACACCGGGTCGGGAATCTCGAGGGTGGTTTTCACCTCCTGATGGTCCCATATTTATGGGACCCAGTCAATCGGAGCTTGCCCGATACCGCAAACTCGAGGCTCATCGCTGGAGGCAGTGCAGAGAGAAGCAGGCCGATTCCCGAGTGTTGTACTGATGCGCTTTTTCGCTGTAACGCAACCCACACCTTTTGGAACGGCCGGATCGGGAGATCCGGCCATTGATTCGCCAGGGTTTAGACAGGGCTCGGCGCGACCCCTTTTGAGACAGGGCTGACGGGCCGATACTGGAGCTTCACGGTA
>JBAUOP010000107.1:0-1818 GCA_049579805.1 Acidobacteriaceae bacterium | reverse complement strand
CATCGTCCCGATCACGAACAGGTTCTCCGGCAACGCCAGCTCCTGCGGCTCCTCGTCAGCGTCGAATCCGGGAAGCGCTACCGGCTTATCCCGGTTCTCCAAGAGACTGAACGCCTCCCCGAAGAGCCGGCTGAGGTCCGTGCGGTTGATCTCATCCAAAACGAGGATCACCGGTAGGCGCTCATCGGCCGGCACAGAATTCATCTGCTCGACCAGCCGCGGTAGAAGGCCGTTGACATACCTGGTGCTTCCGTCGGCCGAGAGCCGCAAGCCCCGGACGAACTCCTCATAGGGGTTGCTTCTAAATAATTGTCGGGGTGGGCGAGGGTTTTGGTGGTTGGGGGCGTAGTTATGGGTCATCATGCCGGGGCCGATGGTCGACGAGAGCGCGATTCGGGAGCGGTGGCTGGTCGTGGAGGGCGCTTTGGATGAGCGGGGTCGTCGGATGTGGGCGGCGGCGGAGGCCTCCTCGCATGGGCGTGGCGGGATCGCGGCGGTAGTCCGCGCGACAGGGATTTCCGAGGCGACGGTCAGGCGCGGAATCGAGCAGGCACGCGGCGGCGATCATGCTCCAGCGGGGCGTGTCCGCAAGGTCGGCGGCGGGCGCAAGCGGATCGCGGAGCGCGAGCCGGGCTTGGAGCAGGCGCTCCTTTCGCTGCTTGATGGCGTTACTGCGGGCGATCCGATGTCGCCGCTTTTGTGGACGACGCTGACGCCGGAGCATCTTGCCCGGGAACTGTGTGAGCAGGGCTTCACGGTGCACGCGAGCACCGTGCGCAGAATGCTCAAGGCAATGGGGTTCACGCTGCAGGCTAACCACAAGAGCCGGGAGGGCTCAGACCATCCCGATCGCGACGCACAGTTCCGGCACATCGCGACAATCACCGGGGCGGCGCTTGCAGCCAAACAGCCGGTGATCAGCGTGGACACGAAGAAGAAGGAGCTGATCGGCAACTACAAGAACGCCGGCAGGGAGCTGCGCTCAAGCGGTGCTCCGATCCTCGTCAACACACACGACTTCCCAGACGAGAAGGCCGGCAAGGCCGTCCCCTACGGCGTCTATGACATCGCGAAGGACGAGGGATACGTCAGCGTCGGCGTCTCCGGCGACACGGCGCAGTTCTCGGTCGCCTCGATCCGCGCGTGGTGGAAGCACCTCGGGCAGAGCCGCTACCCACACGCCAAGACGCTGACCATCACCGCCGACGCCGGCGGCTCCAACAGCTACCGCATCCGCCTATGGAAGACCGAGCTGCAAACCCTCGCCGACGAGACCGGCCTTCGGATCACCGTCTGCCACTTCCCGCCCGGCACCTCGAAGTGGAACAAGATCGAGCACCGCCTGTTCAGCTACATCTCGATCAACTGGCGCGCAAAGCCCCTCGTCAGCCGCCAAGTCGTGATCGACCTGATCACCGCGACCACCACCAGCACCGGCCTGAAGGTCTACGCCCGCCTCGACGAGAACACCTACCCAACCAAACTCAAAGTCACCGACGAGCAACTCGCCGCCGTGCAGATCGAGCGAGACGAGTTCCACCCAGAGTGGAACTACACCGTAGTGCCGACAGTTAAATAGAAGCGACTCCTAGGCGGGCGTCGTGACGTTCTCTCGCGCGAGCGACACCAGCGTCGCGAGCTCCTCGGCGATGCTCTCGCCGATCGCATCGATGTCCGGCAGCGCGTCGAAATCGCCGAGCAGGCCGAAGTTCATCTGGCCGTTGTAGGACATGATCGCGATCGCCAGGGCATGGTGCTGGGGGAGGAAGGCGACGGGGTAGGCCTCGAGCATCTCGCGCCCGAGCACGTACAGGGGGA
>JBAUOP010000106.1:0-104587 GCA_049579805.1 Acidobacteriaceae bacterium | reverse complement strand
ATCGTGCCTCCTCGGCGGAGGCCTCAACCTTATCTAATCCCCGTGTCCAGTTCCAGCAGGGTGCACTACAATGTCATGGCCGGGCACGCTTTCCAATCTTTCCAAGTATTCCGCAAACAGCGTTGATGTGCCAATCGCCCGCGTCAGCAGGAGTGAATCGCTCCACAGCGCAACACTATTCCTTTTTCGTGTCGCCAAATCTTCGAGAAGTGAGACAGTCATTGGCGATAAGTTCTGGAATTCGTCCAATAGCTTAATCATTGAAAGCGCATCAGAATCAGCGCCGTGTGTATATTTATCTTGCAAATAGTTATCAATATCAACCTCCAAAGAGGACCCTTCTTGTGCCGACGAGTTGATAGGAAAATCGCTCGGGACGGGTACTGCACCGAGGATCGGCCGAAACCCTGAATCAACCCGGCGTCCCAGGAAGAGCAGATACCGAATGGCCGGCGCCAGCTGGACGGAAGCTCCCGGCGAATTGGCACGGACCGCGCCGCCTTTCGCTGCGCGCTTATATCCTCGGATGACAACGAGATCATATCGATTGGCAGGCCGCGCGGGACCGATCAATTCGCAAATGCATACTTTGCTCGCCTGAGCCATCCGCAATTCAAGCGGGGACGGCGCCACAATAATCCGAGCAGCACTCGCTGACACGAGGAGAATCGAGGCGAGTGGTAAGAGCCATTTCATAATCCTATATCCTCGCATGTCATCGAACGACGTTCGTTACGGTAATGTGATCGCGATAGCGCGTCAGCGTCTGCGTCTGTACAGACGTGCCGCTGCCAATAGAGGTGGAGCCGAGACGGTATGTTTGGGTTGCAGAATCCCCCCGCTCCTGACCCGCCGCTCCATTCAACTCCGCCCGTTACAATCCCCGCACGATCGAGGGGATCACCGGCGGATTGCTGAGGCCGCGCGCGCTGTTCGTGCCGTTCCCTCCCAACATGCCCGGACGCCCAAATGCCCGAACCCCCGACCCCCCCGCTCCCCCGAGCCCCCGAGCCCCCGCTCCCGCGACCAGGTTCACCCCACAGCAAGGAGCAAACTCCCTCCACCGCGAAACCTCAAACAACTTGTTTCCCGCCTCCCACCGGAAGTACTGCCCGCAAAACCAATCTGAAACTGTCCCTGTCGGGTGCCCGGAAACGCCCTGGCTCCTGCCCGCCCCGCTTGAGCTGGTCTCATCAATCCGCAATCTCGGATACGGCACGGGTGAGACCCGCCATCGAAGTGGGGCTCATGAAGCGAACGGAGCCAGGAACCTATACATGAGACCGGTTCTACACTATCCCTTCCATGCTCCGCACCATCCAGGCCACGCGCTACGTCCTGCCTCTGCGGGAAGGCGGCTCGCTGCCGGCCATCGTTGAAGCCGATGACCTCGGCCTCTACGTCGTCAAATTTCGCGGAGCCGGCCAGGGCATCCTTGCCCTCATCGCCGAATTGATCGCCGGAGAAATCGGCCGCGCCCTCGGTCTCCGCGTTCCCGAGCTGGTCTTCGCCCAAATCGATCCCGCCCTCGCCCGCAATGAGCCCGACTACGAAATTCGCCACCTGCTCAAAGCCAGCTCTGGCCTCAACCTCGCCCTCGACTACCTCCCCGGATCCACCATGTTCGACCCTGCCGCGCGCGACACCGCGCCCGCCGATGAGGCCTCGCTCCTCGTCTGGTTCGACGCCTTCGTTCAGAACGTGGACCGCACCCCGCGCAACGCCAACCTGCTCGTCTGGCATCGCAAGCTCTACCCCATCGACCACGGAGCCGCGCTCTACTTCCATCACAACTGGCCGACGCGCCCCAGCGTGCTCGAAGAAAATATTGCCTCGCCTTTCGCCGAAATCGCTCAGCACATCCTGCTTCCGTGGGCTACGGAAATCGAGTCCGCCGCCGCTCTCGCCCATCGGCGCCTCACGCCCGAGGTCCTCGCCGCCATCGTCGATCTCGTCCCCGATGAATGGCTCGCCGCCATCCCCGACGCACCGGATCCCGCCGACCGCCGCGCCGGTTATCTCGACTACCTCACCCGCCGCCTCGCAGCCTCATCTCTCTTTGAACAGGAGGCGCTCCGTGCCCGCCTCATTTGACTACGCCGTTCTCCGCGTCGTCCCCCGCGTCGAGCGCGAGGAATTCATCAACGCTGCGGTAGTCGTTTTCTGCCTCGAAAAGCGCTACCTTGACGCCCGCGTCGATCTCAACCCCGAACGCCTCCGCGCCCTCTGGCCCGATGCCGACACCGACCTCATCCGCCAGCACCTCGACGCTATTCCCCGCATCTGCCAGGGCGACTCCGCCGCCGGACCCATCGCCCGCCTCTCCCAGCGCGAGCGCTTCCACTGGCTCACCTCGCCCCGCAGCACCATCCTCCAGCCCGGCCCCGTCCACACCGGTGTCTGCGACGAAACCGGCGCCCTCCTCGACCGCCTCGCCCAACAATTCCTGTCATAAACAAACCTGTCACCCCGACTCGCCAACCTGGAAGGGTCCCCACAGAACAAGCGGTCACCGCCGGCCCGCCTGTGCGACTCAAGCCCCTACTTCACGCCCTTACTCGGATCCCACACCCCCTCCAGCTTCCGCACATAAAGAATCTGCCCAATGTGATACGCGTTGTGCGTCCCGATATGCGCAATCAGAGACGCATTCTTTTCGAGCGTCGCCTCATCCGCATTTGCGACCGCACTCTCCCACTCCGTCATCACCTGGTCGAGCTTCTTCTGCAGGTCGCTCCACTGCGCCGCGTTGAAGTCGGTAAAGGTCTCATTGTTGTTCCCGTCATACGGCGCCGGCTTCTCGCCTTTGAACTTCTCCAGCGACCGGTTGTCCCAATACCAGATGTGGTACGCCAGCTGCCCCACCGAATGCCCGCCCCCCGGCGGCGTCCACTTCGCCTGCTCCGCCGTCAGCCCCGCCACGGCCACGTTCAGCGGCACAAACCAGTCTTCCTTGTCATGCGTCGTGTGCAGTTGTTCCAGCAGCACGCCCCGCAGTGTCGTCGGCGGTTGCTTCGGGTTTTGTGCACCCGCGCTCAGCGACAAAGCCAACAGCGGGAGCAGGAAATACGCCACTCTCTTCATCTCTCAATCCTCGCTCCGGTCAGGAGTGCCGCCGACAATATCACCGCCCGCGCCCATCGCCCATGACCACTTATTCGATCGAGTTCCGTCCGCCCTGGGCGACCTTCCGAATCAGTTGCACCCGCATTTTGGCGCAACACGAAAATGGACGCGAGTCCTGTCACCCGGACCTTTTCTTGAGTTGTCAAGCGGTCCGCGCGAGCGGGCGAACCGAACGGGGACCAGCTTTCTTCGCAGCGATCCGTCACCCAATTCACCCAGCCGCAGCGCCATTGCTTCGAATCAGCGCGCGAATTCAGAGCCTGCCCTGAGCGAGTCCGCGCGAGCGGTCGAGTCGAACGGAGCCCTGCGTTTCTTAGCAGGGAACCGTCACCCCGCTTCGCACAGCCCCATGCACCTTTGCTTCGAATCGGGGCACGACTTCACAGCCCGCGGGAAAAATCCATTTCTTTGAAAGGGCACACCTTCGCAGCTTGCGGAAAAACTCCGATTCTTTGAAAGGGCACTACTTCACAGCCTGCGGAAAAACTCCCCCGCTTTGAAAGGGCACAGCTTCAGCTGTGCCGAAAAGCTTGCAGAATGAATCCGGCTTTAGCCGCTGAGGGACGGTTTTCGCTCTGCTGTGGCCTTTTTCCGCAAGCTGTTCAGTCGTGCCGAAAAAGTGGCGCGAAGCGCCCTCCCTGCTGCCGCAAGTCGTCGGCGCAGTGAGGAACGAACGCAGCCGACTCGCCCGTGACCTAAGTACCCAATCCCCGCCGAGTACGCACTTCTCCTCCGCAATGTGGAAATCCTGTCAAGCCCCCTGTCACCCTCTCGAAAGTAACAACAGCTGATACAAAAGCACTTCCCCGCCAAAATTCCCCCGGAAATCTGGCAGTAAATCCGTTCCAATCTGCCATACTGAACTGGTAATTATCCCCTTGACACACGTAGAATAACGTGCGAAGATTGAACCATGAAAGTCAAGCAGAGCATTCCGAGGCACTTGCGGTTCACGATGAGGGATTTCAACGCTCAATTCCCCGATGATGCTGCCTGCCTGGCGTTTCTGATGGATCAGAAGTATCCGAGCGGCCTTGTTCCATGCGAGAAGTGCGGCGAAGAGCGGAAGCACTATCGCCTTGAGAAGCGCCCAGCATACTCCTGCGATCATTGCGGCAGTCATATCTATCCGATGGCCGGAACGATCTTCCAGGACAGCCGCACGCCGCTAAAAACGTGGTTCTATGCCATGTTCCTGATGTCTGCCACGCGATGCGGCATCTCCGCCAAACAGATTCAACGCGAGACTGGCGTCACGTATAAAACCGCCTGGAGGATGTTCAAGCAGATTCGCACCCTGATGTCGGAGGACATCAGCCTGGAGGGCGAAGCGGTGGAGCTGGACGAGATGTATGTCGGCGGGAAGGACAAGAACAAGCATTACAACAAGCGAGTTGACAGCGGACGCCCAGGGAAGAATTCCCCGAAGACGCCGGTATTCGGAATGTGCGAGCGCGGCGGTCGCGTGGTCGCTATGGTGACGCCGGACGTGAAGGTGAAGACCGTTTTCCCGATCATCCACGAGCGCGTCTTACCGGCCAGTACGGTCTACACGGATGAGTATTCGATTTACAACAATCTCGCCACGGCGGAGAACGGCTACGTTCACAGGCGCGTCCAGCATCAGCAGAACATCTACGTGATGGGCGAAGCCCACACAAACTCAATTGAGGGATTCTGGAGTCTGGTAAAGAGGGGAATCGGAGGGGTGTACCATAGCGTGAGCCGGAAGTATCTCCAGTCCTATCTGGACGAGTACAGCTTCCGCTACAACCGCCGTTTTGCTGAAGAGCCTATGTTTGTTTCTTTGCTGGATCAGGTTGCCGAACGGGTGAATTAGCCGCTCGGCGGACCAGAGATGTGAATGCCTCGCGGGAGATGGGCTGCATCTTCGATGCGACTTCCGCTGATGGCTTAAAACCCTGCGCTCGTGCGTTCGGTTCCTTGCCAGAGTTGGCGCTCTGTCGCATTGAAACCTCCGCTTAGGCGGAGTGTATCACGGTCCGCCGGAAAGGCGGACATGTCACGCGAAAAAGCCCTCGAAGTAGTCGAGGATAGATTCAACGCTTTCCAGGATGCGAGCAAGCGCGTACCCGGATTCTCCCGGCATCAGCGGCCTGATATTCTCAAACGCTACCTCAGTCATGACTGCCGTCTCCAGCTTGAACTCTCCCTGATACCGCCCAGCCGGATGGGGAATCAAGTCGAATGCGAGGAACTCGTCTTTGTCTTCGAAAAAGTTGACATCTCCGATGATCCTGACTCCCCTTATTGCCGCAGCGAAGTCAGGACTAAAGGCGTATTGCACGAAAGAAGGGACCGCAGCCACGAAATGCAGACGCCGATGTCGGTCCTTCCTGGCGCAGTCATGCAGGATTTCCAGGAATCGACCCATGTTGGCAATATCAGAGTTTGCCGTTTTCGCAACGTTGTACGGCTGTATAAGTTCCAGCCAATCGCGGAGATCCTTCGGGAATGGAGCATCGTTAACGGGATTGCGCTGAAATTTCCCAGCATCGCTGCAAATCGGGAATTCGACGCGATTCTCATTGGAGGGGGGATCAATGCCCTCAGCGAGTACCGCGGCCTTGTAAACCGCACAGTCGAGAGAAGCCCTGAGCTGGTAGAACATCTCGCCCAACTCGATGGCCATGTCGTTTTCAGGGAACTTGGGATGGATGGCCTTGGCGATACCGCCTGTCCCGTCAGCATTCAACTCGATTCGCGTGGTAAAGGATTCCGGCTTGACGAGACTTTCCCATATCTCCTTAAAGGCTTTCGCATGTACGAGCGCCCTGTCGAATCGCCTGTAGCTGTCTGCGAACATGGGCATCCCCCATCATAACATCGTCCGTGCGTCAGGGGGATATTTACCACTGAACTTATAGAGTGAAAAAAGAAGAAAGCCCGCCGCGCGCGGGCTTTTTGTATTGAGCGAAGGAAGAGAGCACGTATTGAAGACAGCTCACCAAAACGCGACGACGACGATCCCCGCATGCCCGGATCCTAACCACCATTCGCTGTCTTTGCCCACATCGGCGCTGGAGGCCTCTGGAACTGCTCTGTTTTCACACACCTGCACAAGCGCATCGGACAACTGCCGTGTTCTCAAACACTTGCACATCGGAAAGATTTTTTCTGCTGCAACGATCCGCTACCAGCTACCGGCTACCGGCCGCTCCAGGACGTTTCTCTTTGCCCACATCGGCGCTGGAGGCCTCTGGAACTACCCTGTTTTCACACACCTGCACAAGTGCATCGGACAACTGCCGTGTTCTCACACACTTGCACATCGGAAGGATTTTTTTCTGCTGCAGCGATCCGCTACCAGCTACCGGCTACCGGCTCCCAGCGATGTCCGCTTACCGCCTGTCATCCACGCGTATCATGGCCCCCATGGGTTTCCTGTATGGGTTCCTGCCTGCGCTGCTGGTGATCCTGGGAATCGCGATCGCCGCCCTCTGCTTCCGCCGCGTTTTTTCTCTGAGCCGCCGCCCATACTCCACCGCCCGCAAAATCATTGAGCGCGTCGTCCTCTCCGGGATCGCGCTGGTCTTTCTCGCCGTCGGCCTCAGCAGCGGCATCAACGCGCTCCTGCTCCACCAGGAGCGCGCCGCCATGCCCGGCCGCCTTTATGAGGTCAACGGCCATCGCATGCGCATCGAGTGCACCGGCTCCGGTTCCCCCACCCTCGTTCTCAGTGCCGGACTCGGCAACGACGGCCTCATCTGGAGCGCCGTCCAGCCCGCCCTCTCCCAAACCACCCGCGTCTGCTCCTACGACCGCGCCGGTATGGGCTGGAGCGATCCCGTCTCAGGACCCCGCGACGCCGACCACATCGCTGCCCAGCTCCACGGCCTCCTGCAGGCCGCCGGCGTCACCGGCCCCATCGTCCTCATGGGCCACTCCATCGCCGGCATGTACATCCGCGACTACGCCTCGCATTACCCGGAGCAGGTCAAAGGCCTCATCTTCGTTGACGCCTCCACGCCCCTTCAGAACCGCGATCCCGCCTTCGCCCCGCACATGACCCGCCCGCCGCCGTTCCGGATGTTCCTCACTCAGGCCGTCTTCGTCCTCGGCATCCCCCGCTGGCTGGGTGGCTGCAGGAATAACTTCCCCCAGCTCCCGCCCGATCGTGCCCGCCTCCAGTCCGCAGAGCGCTGCCACCTGATCGTCTCTTCGCCCGCCGGCGAATCCACCAATTTCGACCGCTCCGGTGAAGAAACCCTCCACACCGGCCCTTATGGCGACCTGCCCATCCTGATCTTTACCTCCGACCCGGCGCGAGCCCTCGCCCAGCGTCAGCCGCGGGACATGGTCGCCGCCTGGGACCGCATGCAGGCCAACCTGAAAAATCTCTCCACCCGCAGCCGGCAGATCATCGCCCGCTACAGTGCCCACTACATCCAGCTCGACCGTCACGACCTCATCGATCGCGAAGTCCCGCTCTTCATCGAGCAAATCCGCGGCACAGCCCCGCCCCCGGCCCAATACGGCACCACGATTACGGAGTAAAAATGTCACCGCTGTCGGACAGGCACGCCTTGAAAAAGCACGCCCGGGACCCGGCACTCCCGCGCCTTTCCTGTCCCCTGTACCCTGTCCGCTGTACCCTGTTTCAGCCCGCCTTGCGCTCGTGCGCCAGCACCTCGTCCAGCAGCCCGCTCAGCGAGTGCGCCCGGCTCCGCATCGACGCCGCGCTGTCCCCGGATCGCGTCACCGACTCGTACCGTTCCTCCAGCCGCGTCAGCTCATCGGCCAGATTCAGCGCCGCCAGCACGGCCACGCGCAGAGAGTCCACTGTCCGCCCGCCCGAGGCCACCGCGCGCATCTTCCCATCCACCAGCGCCGCCAGCCGCTCCACGTACGCGGGATCGCTGCCCCGCAGCCGATACGTCTGGTCGTAAATCTCCACCGTAATCGCGTGCGTCTCCGGAGCGCCCTCGGCGGCTGCGGCGGCCTGTCCTCGTTCGTGCGTCGTCTCGTTCTCAGCCATAGCGCTCAGGAAGCGATTTCGTCGATCTGTTTCAACAGCCGTTCCACCCGCTGCTTCACCTGTTCTCTTTCGCGCTCCAGCGTCCGCAGCTGTTCCCGCGCCAGCGTCAGGGCCGTGCCCTGCTCTTCCGCCTCGTGCCGCAGCTTTTCGATCGTCTGCTCCGCCTGCGCCCGAGCCGCGCGCTCCGTCTTCACCACTTCCACAGCTCGCACCACCCGCTCTTCCAGGGCGTTGAAGTCATCCACCGTCGTTGACTGTTCCTCTTCCTGTACGCTGAGCGTTGCCATCCACTTCACCTCGAGGTTTCTTCGCGCAGTATAGCTCCATGCCCCCGAGGAAAACCCGTCCCTTCGCCATCCGATTGGCTACCGGCTAAAGGCTACCGGCGACAGGCTGCCTCACTTCAGCTCCCTCTGCTTCGATCCCTGATAGATCTCCTCGTTCGTCCCCGGCCGCCCCACATCGCCCTTGTGCGGACGCTCAATCCGCGCCCGAATATCCCGGTTCAACGAATGGTTCAGCGACGTCTGTGGCGGCTCCGGCCGCCCCTCCATCGACTCTCCCGGCATTCGCTCCATGCCGTGCGTTGGCGACTCCGTCGGCGCCGCCCGCTCATAGCGCTCCCGTGCCAGGCGCGCCTCGTCCGCATCCCGGGGAAACTCCTCCGCTTTCCTCAATGGCTGGCCCATAACCCACCTCTCCACAGGAAGAGGCAGTCCTCGCCGCCCTCGTTGCCTCGGAGAACCCCCGCCGGCTTGTTTTTGCGGAAAACCCAGGACTCGAACAGTCCCGGAACGAGCAAGACCAGGGAAGTCTTCAGTGCCCCAGCAGTTGCGGCAGCCGCACGATCAGCACCACCACCAGCACGATCAGCGCCACCAGCAGCGTCACCATGATCCCCGTCACCCGCTTCACCAGCAGGTGCATCGACTTCACGTCCTCGTTCAGCTCCGACAGCTCGAACGCGTGCCGCTCCGTCGTCTCCTGCGTCTTCGTTATCGATTCTTCAAAGCGCTTCAGCTGCAGCGTGTGATCCTGCACCGCCACTCGCATTTCCCGCTGCGACCCCTGCAGTTCGCCCACACTCTGTCGCATCTCGTTCGACAGCGCAGTCGTCGCCCGCGTGGGACTCTCCGCCTCCAGCAGCCGTGATACCAGCGGCAGAAATGCTCGGAACTGCAGCAGCGTCTTCCACATTGGACTGTGCTCCAGTTCCCTCAGCGAGGGCACGCTGGGATCCTCCAGCAGCGCCATCGGCTCCAGGTCCGGCGCCCCCCCCGCCGCCGCGTTCTGCGCTCCCGGCTTCGCCGGCTCATCCAGAGCCAGAGCGATCAGTCGATCGACCGCCGTTTCGCTCAAATTTCGATTCATGCGAGAGTTCCTTGTTCCACTATAGACAATGGACCGCGCCCTCACCAGCATGCGCGCCTCCCCCGCAAAGTCCGTTGGTACCCCCACTCGTTCCCGCCTGTCCCCGACTCCCTATTCCCTATTGCCTATTGCCTGTTGTTTCAGCGCGTGCACCACCACCCGCAGCATCTCCTCTTCCGGCGCCGGCTTTCCCGTCCAGATCTCGAACTGCCGCGCCCCCTGGTGCACAAACATCTCTACGCCCGTCACCACCGGCAATCCCTTCTCCCGTGCCATCCGGATCAGCGGCGTATCGATCGGGTTGTAGACAAGATCGAACACCAGCCGCGTGTTCAGTTCCTTCATCTCCAGCGGACTGGCCGGCTTCACCCCCCGCATCCCGATCGGCGTCGCGTTCACGATCACGTCAAAGCTCGACTTCGCAATCTGCTCCCGCTTGATCGTCTTCGCCTTCGCCTGCCGCGCCAGCTTTTTCGCCGTCTCCGCTGTGCGATTCCACACGAACACCTCGGCGCCCTTTTCCGCCAGCCCGAACACCGCCGCGCGCCCCGCGCCGCCCGCGCCCAGCACCAGAATCTTCGCCCCGTTCAGCGGCAGCCGCCGCTCCAGCGGCCGCACAATCGCCGCCACGTCCGTGTTGAACCCGTACAGCTTCCCGTCCTGCGCACGCACCACCGTGTTACATGCGCCAATCTTCTCGCTCAGCGCGTCCGTCTTTTCCAGATGCTTGATGATTTCGCTCTTGAACGGCATCGTCACCGCCAGCCCGTGCAGCGGCACCTCCCGGACCAGCGTCAGCAGATCGTTCACCCGCGCCGTCTGCAGCGGCAGAAACACCGCGTTCACCGTCTCCCGCCGAAACCCGATGTTGTGCATCAGCGGCGACAGCGAATGCCGCACCGGACTCCCCGCCACTCCGTACACCTTCGTCGATGCGTCGATCTGATCGATCCGCCACGCCTCGCGCAGGGTCCGCGCATCAATCTGTCCGGGGCCGGTTTCCGCGCCCACCTGCGGCGCCGCAAACGTGAACACGCTCCCCGCGCGCAGCCCCAGTACCCGGCTGATGGTCCCCTGCTCGCCCATCGAGATCCCGATCAGGTTCGTCTCATCGCGCCGCCGGTCCAGGAACCGCATCATCGTCACGTTGTCGCTCAGCGTCTTCGCCGTCGATACAATCTTCACGAACTCCGGCTGGAACGGCAGAATCCTCTCCAGAATCCTGTCCAGATCCCGCGTCGCCTCGAAGTCGTGATAACTCACGATCAGCGCCGCTCCATACGACCGCAGCTTCTTCATCTGCGCCGGCTTGATGTGCTCTGCCGTCTGCAGCTCGATGTCGATCAGGTGGCAATCCGCCTGCGCTGCCTTCTCCAGCACCTCCAGCTCGGCGTTGATCGTTCCCTTAAACTTGCCGCCCGTCGCCGCGCGCCGGCACGTCGCAATGGCCGTCACTTCGCCGCGCTCGTACAAAAACGTCTTCAGCTTCGGAAGAATTGCCAGGGGATTCGGCAGGTAATCCAGCCGAAATTCGACGAAGTGATTCTCGCGAACAATCTGCTCCGCGTTCTCCAGCATCTCCGCCGGGCTTGCGCCGGTGATCGCCACACAGATCTTCCCGATCCGCGCCCGAATGAAATGGGTCGACACCACCGCTGGTCCAGGACGCGGCGCTGCGGCCTTCGTCGGACCCGAATCGCTGACCGGCCCGGCCATCGATCTCGGTGCAAACGATTTTGGCGAAGGATTCTTTGGAGACACTGCCGCCTTCGGCGTCCGCGCCTTCCCGCCCGCCCCATGCCCGTTGCTGCGGGCGCTGGCGGCCTTCCCGTGCGTGGTGCCTGCTTTCATACCCGCAATTGCCGCATATTAAAGGCCTTTGCCCCCCGTTGCAACCCCTGTTCCATAGTTTCTGTGGAACACGCGTCCCTAATCTACGCGCCACCCTGTCTTCCTGCAACTTCTCCCATGCCCCTGCTGCCCGTTTTCGCGACCACACCGGTACTTAGCGTTTGAAGCCCTCAAGGCCAAAACGCCAACTACCAAAGAATCAATTAATTAGCTCAAAACTTATATCCGGGAACACTGGGGTTCCTGCGGCGACACTCCCCAGGGCCATTTCCACCGCCCTCTACCTCATAGAATGACAACCGGCGCATGAAAAAGACCCGAGTCGGCATCCTCTTCGGCGGCCGCAGTGGCGAGCACGACGTCTCGCTCCTCTCCGCCGCCTCCGTTCTCCAGGCCATTGACCGCAAAAAATACGACGTCATCCCCATCGGAATCACCAAAGAAGGCCGCTGGGTCACCGCCGGCCACGCCGAACGCCTCCTCGCCGGCGAGAAATCCGGCAAACATCTCCGCGCCGGCGACCCCGAATCCACTTCCGCTGCCGCCGTCCTCCGCAGAGGCGAATCCGTCCTCGTCCCGCCTGTTCCGTCGGAGGCGCTCGTCCCCTTCGAGCGCGACGCCCAGGCTGTCGCCCCGACCGCTCCCGACCACGTCCTCTCCGTCGACGTCGTCTTCCCCGTCCTGCACGGCACCTTCGGCGAAGACGGCACCATCCAGGGGCTATTCGAGCTGGCCGGCATCGCCTACGTCGGTTCCGGCGTCCTCGGCTCGGCCACCGGCATGGACAAGGACACCATGCACCGCCTCTTCGCCTCCACCGGCCTGCCCATCGTCAAATGGGTCACCTTCCTCCGTGGCGAGTGGGAGAAGTCTCCGCGCAGGGTCCGCGCCCGCATCGAGGCCGCGCTGAAGTATCCCGTCTTCGTGAAACCCGCAAATCTCGGCTCCTCGGTCGGCATCACCAAAGCTCACGACGCGAAGGAGCTCGGCCCCGCCATCGACCTCGCCGCCGGCTTCGATCGCAAAGTCGTCGTCGAGCAGGGCGTCGGCGGAAAAAAGAAGCCGCGCGAGCTGGAAGTCGCCGTCCTCGGCAATGATGAACCGGAAGCCTCCGTCGTCGGTGAAGTCGTTCCCGGCAAGGAGTTCTACGATTACGAGGCGAAATATCTTAGCGAGGGCTCCGACCTCATCGTCCCCGCCAAAATCACCAAAGCCCAGTCGAAGCAGGTCCGTGCGATGGCGATCCGCGCCTTCCAGGCCTGCGACTGTGCCGGCCTCGCCCGCGTAGACTTCCTCATGGAACCCAGCGCCGGACGAGAGAAGGCGGACCGCATCTACGTCAACGAGATCAACACAATGCCCGGATTCACCTCCATCAGCATGTACCCGCGCCTCTGGGCTGCCTCCGGCGTGACCTACCCGCAGCTCATCGACCGGCTCATCCAGCTCGCTCTGGAACGCCGCGCCGAAAAAGACCGTACTCACTACTCGCTGTGAAGCGATTGCCTGTTGCCTATTGCCGATTCCTTACCCTCATGGAAACCAAACCCGCATCTCAGGTGTCAGAATAGATGGGTAGATTGGTTTCTTTGTAGGGTCCCTGTCCGAAAGGAGTGGCTTTGCATGACCCTGTTGGATGCTCCTGCCTTTAATGCGCGCCGGGCGCGCCGTAATCACATCGTTGCGGTGACTGCCACCGTCATTGTGGTTCTTGGGGCTATCGCCACCTGGCTCTGGTTCCTCCAGATTCCCTGGGAACTCTGGCACTGGCCCGCCGACCACAAGATCGACAGCTTCTTCTCCGCCGTCGAGTCCGGCAACCTGCAGAGGGCCTATGGCCTCTGGAACAACGATCCCAACTGGCAGCAGCACCCGCAGCAATACCAGCCCTATGATTTCCAGCAATTCTCCAAAGACTGGGGACCGGCCAGCGACTACGGCGTGATCAAAAGCCACAAGATCATCGTCGCCCGCCACGTCGGCAACGGCGTCGTGATCGGCATTGACATCAACGGCGGCAAAACACCCATCTTCCTCCGCGCCGATGACCGCACCGGGACTCTCGGCTTCTCGCCCGTCGAACTCTACTCGGGACCGTGACAGAGCGCAGCGAAGAGAGATCCCTCCCGATGTCTTGTCCCAACGACGAGGGTAAGACTCTCGCTCAATCCCCTGAGCTCTGAGCCCTGAGCTCTGTGCTCTGTAGAGCCTTTTCCAGGCTCGCCCCGTCCTCGACGTTCACGCATGTCGGCCCGCGGTCGATCTGCCGCATCAGCCCGCTGAGCACCTTACCCGGACCCGCCTCGACAAACGCCGTCGGCGCCTGCGCGATCAGCAGCCGCACCGAATCGACCCAGCGCACCGCGCCCGTCACTTGCCGGATCAGCGCCTCGCGCAGATGCTCCGGATCCGTCACCAGCGCCGCGTCCACGTTCACCGCTACCGGAACCTTCGGCGTCCGGAACTCCGTCGCCCGCAGCAACTCCGCCAGCCGATCCTGCGCCGGCTGCATCAGCGCGCAGTGGAAGGGAGCGCTCACCTGCAGCATCACAACCCGCTTCGCGCCGCGCTCTTTGCACAGCTCTGCCGCGCGCTCCACTGACGGCGCCTCGCCCGAGATCACCGTCTGCTCCGGCGAGTTGAAGTTCGCCGCCGAGACGATGTTCTGCGTCTCCGCTGCCGCTTCATCGCAGGTCCGCGCCGTCTCTTCGGAGCTCAGCCCGAGTACTGCGGCCATCGCCCCTTGTCCCTGCGGCACGGCTTCCTGCATGAACTTCCCGCGCTGCCGTACGATCCGCACCGCGTCCTCGAAGCGCAGCGAACCGGCCGCGACATTCGCCGCGTACTCGCCCAACGAATGCCCGGCCACGAACGCAGGCTCGACGCCCTTCTCCCGCAGCACACGCAGCGCCGCAACGGACACCGTGCAGATGGCCGGCTGCTGGAATTCGGTCAGCTTCAGCTGCTCTTCCGGTCCTTCGAAGCACAGCTTCGCAATGGAGAATCCAAGCGCCGCATCGGCTTCGTCAAACGTATCGCGCGCCACCGTGAAGCGCTCGGCCAGGTCGCGCCCCATGCCCGCGTACTGCGAGTTCTGTCCAGGAAAAAGAAAGGCAAGCTTCATCATGTCTCAGAAATGATAGCCCTCGCAGATGCGCGCGCCGCATTGCCGGGGAACCTGAAGACACACGCCGACCCCGCAACAATCCACAATCGGCGAATGACTTTCTGCGGGGGTCGTTCGTCTAAAAGCCAAGAGGCGCGCGGGACGCCGCACTCGTGCTCAACGTCCCTGCTGCCCTCCATGAAAGCCCCGGTGGTTCGTGGGTCCGCCGGGGCCTTTCTTTTTGGATGACGAATCAGGCGCAAGCGGCCCGATGCGTCGTTTAGGCGGAAGCCGCCAAATGCGTCGTCGGTCGCGCCACATGCGCCGCGACCGTAGCCGCCGTCGAGTGATGCGTCAGCCGATGCACGAAGTGGTACGGAGGCCAGGGGCCCGAGAGCTGCATCTGACAATCCTTCATCTGCACGCTCGCGCTCGAGTACTTGTTCTGGTACCGCTCCACGCCGCCTGAATCGATCAGGTGGGCGATATCCAGCAGCATCTTGCCTGAATCCATTCGCCGGCAGGTCACTTCTTCCGCCAGCGGCAGGAACATGCGATGCATCTGCACCGTTACCGCGCGCGCTTTGGTCTGCCGCTCGCGCTGCAACGTAGCATTCTCCCGCAGGTTGGAAAGGTACGCCTTGCCCACCGTGGGCAGAGCTTCCGCCGCATACCGCCGCGGCTGCTCCCGGCAGCAATCGTGGAGCACCACCTTCAGGTGCATCTCCGCCTTGCCCCGCAGTCGTTCAATATTGGTTAAAAACTGCCGCTGATTGGAGCGAATCGACCGGCGCAGCGCCTCGTCGTCCGCGAAAATGGTTCCGAACCGGAAAGGCAGAACCGTCGATGTCTTGAAACAGTCGGCGATGACCCGCGCGTGTTCCACTCCGGCCTGCTGGGTAAGTGTTTCTGAGGGGGAATACTCGCTGACGATAACGGCCAGGTCACTGGCTGGGTAGAGGAAGATTTGATTTCCCTGGACTCCCGTAACTGCTTCCATTGGCATCGGCTTACGATGCCGGAGCAGCTCGGGAAAGGCTTGTCTTTCGGTTATGCAGTAGGCATACCACGCCATAGAAGATCGCTCCGCTCGCTGGTTTTGGTATGAGGTTTGAACTTCAGCTTCTCGGGGATGGACATGGCTCAGATTTCTGGCGCGTTCTGGAAAGGCAGGAACTGCACCGAACTGACCCGTATGCTAGCCCCCCAGATGAACAACCCGCAACCAGGTTCACTGGGTAGCCTAAAAAAGTTAGCGGCTATGGATGAAACCGCTTTCATATCAACGCAGCGGTTTTGATGATATGAAAGTCAGCTTCCGAACGGAGTCAAACCGAGCTCCCTGCCGCCCCGTGAATCGCCAGCAGGATTTCCAGCAGAGGCTTCAGATTCTTCAGATCCAGCGCATTCGCTCCGTCCGATTTCGCGGCCGCCGGGTTGTCATGGACTTCGAGGAAGATCCCGTCCACTCCGGCTGCCACCGCCGCCCGTGCCAGCAGCGGGATGAATTCCGGTTGCCCCCCGGATACGCCACCAGCACCGGACGGAATCTGCACGGAATGGGTCGCGTCGAAGACCACCGGAGCGAAGCCCCGCATCACCGCCAGGGATCGCATGTCAACAACTAAGTTGTTGTAACCAAAGCTGCTACCTCGTTCCGTCAGGAAAACACGTGGATTCCCGGTGGAAGCGACCTTCTCCACAGCGTGCCGCATATCCCATGGCGCGACGAACTGACCCTTCTTCACGTTGACCGCTCGCCCCGTCCGCCCTGCCGCCACCAGAAGGTCCGTTTGCCGGCAAAGAAACGCCGGAATCTGCAGCACATCGGCGCCTTCCGCGGCCACCTCGCACTGCGCGGCCTCGTGGACATCGGTCAGGACCGGCAGTCCGGTCGCCTCCGCCAGCCTCCGCAGGATCTCCGTCCCGTCGCTGAGGCCCGGCCCCCGAAAGCTGGTCACCGAGGTCCGGTTCGCCTTGTCGAATGACGCCTTAAAGATATAGGGAATGCCCAGGTCGGAGGTCACCCGCTGGATCGCCTCGGCCATCGTCCGTACATGCGCTTCGCTCTCGATGACGCACGGCCCCGCGATCAGAAACAACTGGCCCCCGCCGACCCGCACCGGCCCAATCTCAAATTCCTTGCTCACGAAAACAGGGTACAGCGCGCAGCGCTCAGGGTACAGAAGTCAGCTCCTGGCTCCCGGCTCCGAGCTCCTGGCTGCGCCTACTCACACCGCGCCTGCTCAAAACCAAGCCCCAACAGCAGCCCAGTCACCGTCGCGCAGGCGTTCGCGTGCGCCTTGTTTAAAATTCCCGCCGACAGCGCCGACTGACGCAGGTTTTCGACCGCCTCTTCCCGCACCTCGCCCTCCAGGCTTGGGTCCACGGGCACCAGAATCCCCGTCGTCCGCTCGTAGACGTGCGTCGTCCGGTCGTCCAGGGCAACGGTAAACAGCTGCGCCGGCGGCAGATGCACCTGCACCGAACGACCGCTGACTCGAACCTCCTGGGGCGTAAGCTGGCTCAGGTCGACGCCGGCAATCGCCTGCCCATGCACCTCGAGCAGAATCTTGTCGCCGGTGAGAAACGCCGGCAAAACGCGGTTCTCCCGATCGCCTGACACCATCTTGTCCATGGTGTACGCGACCGACTCCAGCCGCGCCAGCCGCCGAATCTGCACCACCACGGTCGGCTGCGAAGCGTCGATGTGCAGCGTCCTTCCGCTCAGCGCTGTCGCCACCTGATCCCACACACCCCGCCTCGCCTCATGCAGGAACCAGGTAAGGATTGCGGCTCCCAAAAGAAATCCGGCCAGGAGCCCGGCCAGCAACACCGGCCAGACACCGCGGCGCACAGCGGGTGAAGAGATCGTGGACATGCCGCATTAGATGGCCGGGAGTCGCGCGCGCATTCACCTTAGATTTACCATAATCAATGGCAAAATACCATTATGAAGACCATGGTCCGTATCGATAAAGCCGGCCGGCTCGTCGTCCCTCGCAGGCTGCGAGAAGCGATCGGCCTTGACGAAAATACAGAGCTGGAGATCGAGCAGGAGGGCAATACCCTGGTTCTCCGCCATCGGTCGGAAGCAGGCACACGGGCCGTAAAGGAGAACGGAATCTGGGTCTTCGAATCGGACGGCGGAGTGATCACCAACCAGATGGTGAATGAGGTGATCGAGCGTGGCCGCAACGAGAGACTTCAGCGGGTTCTCGGCAAGTGATCACGTTTTTTGATACCTCAGTCCTCGTGGCAGCCTGCCAGAAGCAGAACGAATTCCACACCACGAGCCTTGCCTCCTTTGCGCAGGCCCATAAGGATCACTCCGCCTGCGGCCTTCACACGCTGGCTGAGATCTACGCCGCAATCACAGGGATGAACGGCAAATCCCGCGTCCCTCCGGGGCTTGCCCCTCTGTTCATCGAGCAGGTCAGGGAGCGGTGCCAAATTATCGCTCTCACGCCCGAACAGTATTGGGAGACGATCCAAACCGCCGCAGAGAGGCATATCGCCGGCGGGACGATCTACGACGCTTTACTCCTGGCGTGTGCCCGCAAGGCGAAAGCCGGTCGCATCCTCACATGGAATCTTCGGCAGTTCAAAATGATCGCCCCTGATCTCGCCGACCGCATCATGACCCCGAACGGCTGAGGCCGTTTCCTACGCCGCTGCTTCCAGCCGGTACCCGTCGGGATCTTTCCCGCGCACCTTCCGCCACCACACCTGGAAGCTGGGCACGTTGATCGTGACGATGAACAGCTTCCGCAGCTGACCTTCCGGACACTGCAGCGGCCGCACGCCGTGCCACGAATGCGGCGTCCGCTGGAAGAGCAGGCTGCCGTTGCCGCGCGGCTCCAGCGAGGCGGCGACCTTCAGATCGTCAAAGCCGGGCCCCGAATGCGCCTTGAAACGCCGCTCGCTGTCGAGAATCAGGATCTGCCCGCCCCAGGCCGTGCTCCAGTCCTGCTCCGTATTGAAGTAGAAGATGTGGGTCGCCAGCTTGCGCACCGCATCGCAGTGCGGCGAAACGGCACAGCCCTGCCAGGCGTAATACCACTCAAAGGTGGGGATAAACGTCTGAGGGCCCAGCACCCGCCGCAGGAAATCCTGGTACACCGGTCCCCGCAGCTCCGCGAGAAACTCCTGCCACGCCGGGGCGACAGTCACGCCGGGCCGATAGTGCAGGAGGAAGCGATCGTGCGGCGCCTGGCCGTAGCCGCGCTTCTTGCCCACCTGCTTTTCGGCTTGCGCTGTATCCGGCATGTTCTGCCGCAGCGCTTCGTAGCCTTCCGGCGTCAGGCTGTTGGCGAGATTCGTCCACGGATAGGGCTGCGTGGCCTGAAAAACCTCCGCCGCAACAGCCTCCAGACAAGCGCGATTCAGATAGTCCATAGTTTCTCCGCCGCACGGGCACGGTGGGACGGATCCGCGGTGGCCTGGTCCTGGGTCCGCCCCATAGCCGATGGGCCGCCTCGCCCGGAAAAGAAGGCCCAACTGCAGGAATTCGGGCGAGGCGGTGGCGGAGTGCGCTTGTGGCCCGGTTGCAGATGCGAACCCCGCTGTCTCCCTGATACGGCACAAGGCGCAACCGCTTCAGTGACCGCCGTCACCGAGAATCGGCCGACAGCGGTCGACCATGAAAGAAGAGGTTTCGAATCATGGAAGTCACCGTTCAGCATCTCGGTTCCGTCCAGTTTGAGATCAAGGCTCGCCAGCACACCGTCATCAGCGATCAGCCCGTCGAAAACCACGGCTTCGATGAAGGCATGACGCCCCCCGAGCTTTTCCTCGCCTCGCTGGGCTCCTGCGCTGCCTACTATGCCGCGGAATATCTTCGCCAAAAGGGCCTCGCCACCGAGGGCACCCGCGTCATCGTCCACGCGGAGAAGGTCCTGAAGCCCGCCGCGCGCCTCGACAACATCCGCATTGAGGTGGAATTGCCAATGGCGTGCGAGGAACGCGACCGCGAAGGCGTCGAGCGTGCCGTGCACCGCTGCCTCATTCACAACACGCTGCTGCAGCCGCCTACGATGGAAATTGCCGTGCATGTTCCGGCGGGGGTTGGGAAGTAGCCTGTTCCTGGATGGTTGCTGAAGAGTGCCCATGGCAGGATCATCCACTCTCCCGACAGCAAGTTCCGGTCTCGGCACACGCCTTCTTTCACTTCCTGGTCCTAAATGAAGTGCCGTCGGCGACTCCACAAATAGGCACCAAATCCAATCACAATCAAAGTTCCTGCAAGCATGCCGGCAAGCTGTGTAAGAGCGGCGACAGGGAAGAACCCAAATACCACCATCGCGACCCGACCCGCCACATCCAACGCGAGACAGATGAGTGCCGCAACCAATCCGCTTCGGCGTTGACGAATAACGAGCGCTCCGGCAGCGGCATAAAGAAAACCGACCGCTGAACCAGCGACAATCGATCCCACGCTCTTTTCAGTGTGCAGACCGAAGAAGCTATGGCGAAAGGCGGTTATCACTTCCGCCACTCCAAACGCAATCATCAATGCCGCGACCATCAGGAGTCCACGGTTGCCAGCGCCAGCCTCAGCGACACGAATATCCGCTTGACTCCGGCGCACGATGGTTACCCCTGTACCACTTCCACTTTCGCCGGCTCCGCCTGCTCAGACCTCGCCCGGGTCCGGTTCTCGTAGCTCGCCCGGATGAACCGCGCGAACAGCGGATGCGGTTCCAGCGGCTTCGACTTGAATTCCGGATGGAACTGGCACCCCAGGAAGAACGGGTGCCCCGGGATCTCGATGATCTCCACATACGTTCCGTCCGGCGTCGTCCCCGTCAGATTCAGCCCCGCGCCGGTCAGCAGCGCCTCGTACTCGCGGTTGAATTCGTAACGGTGCCGGTGACGTTCGCTGATCGCAGTCTTCCCGTATGCCTGCGCGGCCAGGGATCCCGGCTCCAGCACGCAATCCCATGCGCCGAGGCGCATCGTCCCGCCCATTTCCTCGACTCCCGTTAGCTCACGCAGCTTGTAAATCACGCGGTGCGGCGTCGCCGGATCGAACTCGCTCGAGTTGGCCCCGACCAGCCCGCACACATGGCGCGCGTATTCGATGCACGCTGTCTGCATGCCCAGGCAAATCCCGAAATACGGCACCTGTCGCTCGCGCGCGTAGCGGATCGCGTTCAGCATCCCCTCGATGCCGCGCTTGCCAAACCCGCCCGGGACCAAAATGCCGTCGAATCCGCGCAGTTGCTCCTCGTAACCCGGCACCTCCAGCCCTTCCGCCTCAATCCAGGTCACGGTGAGCTTCAGGTTCATGGCCAGCGCGCCGTGCACCAGCGCTTCTTTCAGCGATTTGTAACTGTCCTCGTACTCGACATACTTCCCGCAGATCGCGATCGACACCTCGTCGATGGGGTTGTAGCAGCGCCGCACCAGATCGGACCACCGGCTCAGGTCCGGCTCCGGCGTCTCCAGGTGCAGATACTTCAGCGCCAGCCGGTCCACACCTTCCTGCGCGAAGGTCAGCGGCACCTCATAGATCGACTCCACGTCCTTCGCCGTGATCACCGCCTGGTCTTCCAGATTGCAGAACAGCGCGATCTTGCTCTTCACCTCGCGCGGCAGAAAACGGTCCGTGCGGCACAGCAGAATATCCGGCTGGATCCCGATCGACAGCAGTTCCTTCACCGAATGCTGCGTCGGTTTCGTCTTCAGCTCCTGCGCCGCGCCGATCCACGGCACCAGCGTCACATGGACGAAGACCGTGTTCTCTCGTCCCAGTTCCTGGCGCATCTGGCGGATCGCCTCCAGAAACGGCAGCGACTCGATGTCGCCCACCGTTCCGCCGATCTCGACAATCGTGACGTCGCCTTCCGACGCCACTTTGCGCATCGCGTTTTTGATCTCGTTGGTCACGTGCGGAATCACCTGGACCGTCTTGCCCAGATAATCCCCGCGCCGTTCCTTCGTAATGATCTGCTCGTAGATGCGGCCGGTCGTCCAGTTGTTATCGCGGCTCAGTTTCGCGTGGGTGAAGCGCTCGTAGTGGCCCAGATCCAGATCCGTCTCCGCTCCGTCGTCGGTCACGAAGACCTCGCCGTGCTGAAACGGCGACATCGTCCCCGGATCTACGTTCAGATACGGATCGAACTTCATCAGGTTGACTTTGAGGCCACGGCTTTCGAGGAGACACCCCATCGAGGCGGCGGCAAGGCCCTTGCCGAGACTGGACACAACTCCCCCGGTCACAAAAATGTACTTGGCAGACATTTTCGCGTCACCTTTTTTGGATTTGTGGGCTGGATGAACCAGGCGGGCACGATCAAGTATCGCAGGAACGCCGGGGGAAAGGAAGGACATTCACGGCAATTTTGTGGCCGCCGCCCGAAGCGCCGGCCTGGCACACCCTCCCGGTTCGAAAACCCTAGTTTCTACTGCGGTTTGTAGCTGTCTTTGCCCCAGTGGAACGTCACCGAAGGGTTGCAGTTGCTGGGAGGCGCTGCCGGGGTTTTTGGCGTTTCAAGACTCGGGGGCTGGATGATGCCGCCCATCCGGATCGTCGTATCGCCCTCGTCGTGCCCCTCCAGCGCCGGCAATGTCGCCATGATAAAGTGGCCCTTCTCGTTCGTCCTGACGGTAAGCGTGCGGGTCTCGCTCCCTGTCACGCTGTCCACTTTCATCGTTGTTTTGGCCGGGAACCCGCTCCCTTCCACCAGCACCATCGCCGCGTTTTTCATCCCGCGGATCACCTGCAGCGTACAGCCCTGGTCCGTGTTCTCCATCGGGAAAGGCACCAGGCTGGTTGCGGCGCCAATTCGGACCGGCTTACCATCCTTTTCGCTCTCCCCCACCAGCGCCACCCTTACCGCCTCCCCCGGCGCCACCGCCGCCCGAACCTCGACGGGCTGTCCCGGCTTCGTCGAGGCCGCGCAACTCGGCGGCAGCGGAGGAACATCCTTCGAGGGCGCCGGAGCCGCCGGCGCTGCACCCGACTGACCCGAAGCGGCCGCCGCCGTGGGCTGCTGGGAGCTGCCACTCGCCGCTCCCGTCGCCGGAAGCACCGGCGCCGTGCACACCGCCATCCCCTGGCTGTCGACCTGGAGCCCACTCATCACGGTCTGCGGCGACGCATCCAGAGGCCACCGCATCAGCACCACATTCTGGTCGGCCGGAAAGCCTTTTCCGGTAATCTGCCAGGCGATCTGTGTCGTCCCATCCGGTGCTTTCGTCCGCCCCACCTCCTTCAGTTCAATCGACATTCCCGGCGTTGACTCCTGCGGCCCCCACTGCGCCTGCATGTTCGCCAGTCGCGCCACTTGCATCAGGATGCGCTGCTGCCGCTCCTGCGCCGCTTCCGCTGGCGTCGGCGTGTGGGGCGCCGGCGGCAGGTTGTGGAACTGCAGCGGCGGAACATTCTGCTGAGACGGCGTGCTCGCCGAGGAGTTGGTGGGCGTCTGCTGCGCGGCCGAAGCGCCCGGTGTGGTGGATGTTGTCTGTGCCCGGCCTGCTAAACCCAATGAGGCAAAACAAAAAGCTGCCGCGAAACAGCTCGCGGTTCGTACCGAACGGGAAACCATACGTCTGAGGATATCGAAAAGAGAGCGCCCCTGCCCAGGAGGCAACCAACTGCGGGGTGGTCCGCGGCGGGTCCGCGTCCGCAATCAACACCCGGCGCGCCGATTGACGACAACCCTGTTCGCCTCCGGGTGACGGAACCACACCTGCTCCTATCTAATGGAAAGCCATGGGTGCGCGTCTTCCTCTCCGGCCTCTGATCCCGCTGGCTCTGCTGGCCCTCGTAGCCGGCCCCGGCGCCCCGCTGCCCACCCTCGCCGGCTTCACCCCCGTCGCCCAGGCCCAGGTGATCACGAAACGCCTCATCCTGAAGGACGGCTCCTTCCAGATCGTCACCAAATGGCAGATCAAAGGCAACCGCGTGCACTATTTCAGCGCCGAGCGCGAAGACTGGGAGGATATTCCCAAAAACCTGATCGACTGGGACGCCACCAACAAGTGGAACAAGGAGCATGCTCCAGGCACCGCCTCGCCCGACGTCGACGTAACGCAAAACCGCCCCGCTACCGGGATGAATCCTTTGGGCAACCAGCCGGCGAACCCGCAACTGGCCCAGCCCACTCCCGATCAGGACCAGCGCGATGCCGCCGCCATTGACCGCGCTGAGGCCGCCGCACGCGCCGACCAGCGGGCCCGCATGCCCCTGGTCGCCCCTGGCCTGCACTTGCCCGATGAGAACGGTATCTTCGCCCTCGATTATTTCCAGGGCATCCCCGAGCTGGTCTATCTCGAGCAGCACGCCGGCAACGTCAACGAGTATTCCGGCCACAACGTCCTGGCCGCCGCCATCGCCTCCTTTCGTGGCGCACAGGAGCCGATCCGCATCGACGGCCAGGCTGCGCGCGTCCGCCTGCACGTGAACGAGCCTGCGTTCTATGTCTCGCTCACCACCGGCAACAGCGAAGAAGTGGCCCCGGAATCGGCGCTGGTCGTCAACACGCGCGACAACACGAAACCCGACAAGAGTGACGTCAGCTCTCCCCTGAGCCATTACGCCATCGTCCGCGTCGACGTGCAGCCCGGCGAGCGCGTCGTCGGCGCTCTGCGCATCAGCCGTGCCGGTGCCGCGACCCAGTCCAGCGACATCGTGCCCACCACCGTGGAAGTCCTCCCCGGCCGCCACTGGATGAAGCTCACCCCCAAAGAGCCGCTCACCGTCGGCGAGTACGCCCTCATGGAGATCCTCGCTCCCGGTGAAGTCAACCTCGACGTCTGGGACTTCGGCGTCTCCCCCAACTCCCCGGAAAACGCCCACCCGATTACGCCGATCGGCCAGAACTAGGGCATAGGGAGGCGGTGGGGGCGGAAGCGGACGCGGCCGAATTGTCGTGATCGCCCTTGAACGCGGATAATGGTTCCCACACCGATCGGGCCTCGAAAATGCCCGGGATCCGCAGCCCGGGAGATTCCCACGCACACACCTCGTACCCACACAGGGAGAAATGTCATGTCCAGGATTTCCGCGATCCTCATCGCCGTTGCCGCTCTGGTTGTGCTGGGCGGCTTTACTCTGCAGCGCGTCTTCGCCGCGAATAATGCGCCCATGCCGGAAGCGGGGCAGAATGCGCCCAACTTCACTTTGCCGAATCAGGAGGGCAAATCGGTCAGCCTGGATCATTACCGCGGCAAGTGGGTGGTTCTGTACTTCTATCCCAAAGACATGACCACGGGCTGCACCATCGAAGCGCACAATTTCCAGCGCGATCTGGACCAGTACAAGGCGCTGCATGCGGTGATTCTGGGCGTGAGCGTGGATACGGTGGACAGCCACCGACAGTTCTGCACCAAAGACAGCCTGCACTTCACGCTGCTCGCCGATCCGAACAAGAAGGTGGTGGAGAAGTACGGCTCGCTGGGGAATTTCGGGCCGATGCAGATTGCCATGCGGAACACGTTCCTGATCGATCCCGAGGGGAAGATTGTGAAGGTGTGGACGAAGGTGAATCCCAGCGTGCACAGTCCCGAGGTGCTGGCGGCGATCTCTGGTTTTGAGAAGGGGAGCGCGTAAGGCACAGTGCAGGGATCGCAAGCTGAGTTCGGATTTAGAGATTTGCCGCGGATCCGGGCATGTTCGAGGCCCGATCGGTCTGGGAACCGCTATCCGCGCTCAACGGCGATCACGGCAATTCCGGCCGCATCCGCCTCCGCCCGCAGCGCCTCGCGATCGAAGAGCAGCGTCCGCTGCGCCTCCACCGCCAGGCACATCGCGCCCGCCGCCTGCATCGTTCGAATCGTCGCCACCCCAATCACCGGAACGTCGAAGCGCAGGTCCTGCTTCGGTTTCGCCACCTTCACCACGGTCAGGCTCCGCTCCAAAGTGGAAGCCGGCGGCTCGCCCAGGCTCCGCATCAGCGCGCCGGCGCGCTCAATCGTCGCGTCCGTCCCTTCCATCGCCTCCACCGCCACGCAGGCCTGCGCGGCAATCACGACCGTCTGTCCTAGGTCGAAGCCAGCCAGCCCCCGCGCCACCTCGCGGCCATATTCGATGTCTTTCTGCTCCTGCTCGTTCGGACTACGCGCAGTCAACACGCCCGCCTGCGCCAGCAGCGGCTCCAGGTAAGCAGTTGATGGAATCAGCTCGATGCCCTCATCGCCCAGCACCTTCGCCACCGCGCCCAGCAGCATGTCGGTATTGCGCGTCCGCAGGTTCAGCAGCAGCTTGGCCAGCCGCCAGTCCGGCCGGATGCTCGAGAAGATCTGCTTATGCTTCACCTGCCCGGCCATCACGGCCTTGTGCACGCCCTCAGCCTGGAACATCTCGATCAGCCGCGACAGCTCCCCCAGCGACAGCCAGTGCACCCGTATGCCGGGGTCGGTCGCCGCCCGCGCATCCATTTCCGGGTCGGTTTCTTCTTTGATCGCCGCCACAACGACCTCGGTCCCATGCGCCCGCGCCGCGTCCAGCAGCAGGAACGGAAAACGTCCGTTACCGGCAATGAGGCCTAAACGATTCATAAATTACCTGGCGCTCCAAACTTCTTCCCAGGCCTTGAACTCGCTGGGGCGAATCTGATAGCGCGCGAAATTCCCTTCGTGCAGACCGAGCAGCTCGGATTCTGCCATCTCCCTGAATCGTTCCCTATCGGCAACATCGACATTCCTTTCGGCGAAGGTCTCGATATAGCTGCTGGCTGTGGAACGGTTCATGCGGCCGCGCACCACCTCGGAAATGAGCTGCCGCAGATTCGAGTTGTATCGAAAACGGAAAGGATCCGGCTCCCCGAGAGATTGCCTTACCGCTGTATATTGCTGAGCCGAACGTTCATACGCCCAGACAAAAACATCCTTCAACAAGGGAACCTTGTTGAGTTCATAGACACCGAGAATACCGCTCGTATAGAGCGATTGCGGCACATCCGTGAACGACAACGGCGAAAAATTCTGCCGGATAAACGGAATGTTCGCTCCAAGACGCGATACGCGCTTGTTCACGTCGTCGAACGGCTGCAGATAGGGGAGATGCACCATGAAGAAGAATGCCTGCTCAAAGGGGTCCCGGATCGCGGTCGCCTTCGTAAGAAGCTCGTTGAAGCACTCCTCAATGAGCTGAGGAACCGCGAGAGGATGAAAAGTGGACTTTTCTATGCCCACGGCGATCTGCCGAAGCCGCCCCGCAGCCTCCTCGTCCGGCAGCAGGTTGTGCGCGAGGATCGCATGGAGATTCAGGATCGTATAGCGATTAAACCCGATCTCCTCGGCCGAGCTGACCAGAAACGCGATGGCCTCCTTATGGTTCACGATCATCTGCGCCTCCAGACGATCGCGTCCCTGCGCCTCCAGACCGAATTCAATCAGCCGCTTCGTGTCGAGCAGCGAATAGGTGTTGCCTTCCAGACGGCTTGAGTTCCACGAAAGGTCGATGAGCAGCCGGTTGAGGACCTGCTTCGCGTAAGTCCCTGCGGCCTGCGCTTCGAAGTTGGGCCGCCCCACCTCTGCCAGGTGAGTACGCTCGGCCGGCGACAGATAAAAAGTGGCATTCGGCCGATACGAATCAAGAAATTCCCGGTTGTATCCCACCGGCTTCCGTTGTGCCTGTGGCTGGCTGACGTATTTCCAAACCTCGACGCCTGCCGCGGAAAGGGGAATCTTCGGTTTTGCGGGTTCCCCGCCTGGCACCGGCGCCTTTCGGTCGTCCGTGACCTCAGAGGGACTCGGAAGGCGATATCGCGCCGTCCTCCGCGCACCCTCCCGGATCAACCGGCCCTCGTCCACCAGGCGCCTGATCCGGAACTGCAGCGTTCTCTCGGAGACAGGGAGGGGGAGACTCGCGGCGATTTCTTTTTGCCCGGCGATCCCGCCGAGTGCGCGAACCGCCTCCACGATAGCGGTAGCGTCCCTTCCCTTCAGCTGTTGAGCCATGCGCCTCTCTGCTACCTGCACCCCATCCGCAGGAAGTCGCGATTATCCGCAACGATTGCGCCTCAATGCGCAACTATTGAGATATATCCGCAATATTGCAGTATTATCCGCAAATGTCAAGGTTTATCCGCAGTAAAATAGGCGCTATCCGCAATCTGGACTTTATCCGCAATAATGAACCGTTTCCGCTCGTCTTACTTTGCCTTCGACAACCGATCGAAGTTCAAAATCGCGTTGAACACCAGCGGATAGCTGCCAATCGTCTCGCCCCGATAGATCGGATTCGTCGCAAACAACAGCACATTTCCGTTGCCGTAGTGCGCATCCACCACAATCGGCTTCTCCTCGATCGATCCGCCATTCTCCAGCAGCCCCGACAACAGCAGGTTCTTCGTCGCCACAAAGCGCAGAATCACATCCGGCCGATCCTGGGCCGGAATCACAAACGGATTGTTGCGCGCCTCTTCCTCATTCAGCGGCGTCGCCTCCCACGGCTTTGGCGAAGGCAACGGCTCCGGCTGCACAGCCAGCCGCCCCTGCGGAATATCCTGCTCCTGCGGACCGCCGCGTCCGGTCACGCGATGAAAGTCCTTCTCCGTTTCGAGATGCCGCGGCACCGTCATATTGCCGATCGTGAACGCCATCCCATTCGCGCTGTACACCGCCAGGTTGTCGCCGTAGCCCGACGCCACCGGGCTCCCGTGATCGACAAACGTTGCCCCAAGCACACTGCCCACCACCTTCACGGTGCCGCCGTGATTCAGGAACACCCCCGGCGCCAACCCTTCCTCAATGGCAAACTGCGCCGTGTCCTCGGCCGTAATCAGCAATCCGCCCTGCGCCACGAAGTCCTTCAGGTGCTGCAATCCCTCTTCGCCCAGACCCGGCCGTTGATCCGGCGTTGAATCGATACGCCCCAGATTCGGCGTCAGCTCCGTCTTCTCCCACGGCAGCGGATTCCCCCACATCGGCATGCCATCCACAATCTGCTGCGTGCTGGCGCGTCCCACCGGCGCAAACAGGATCACGTCGTACTTCGACCGCAAATCCCCCTCGTGCGCCACCGTCTGCGTCGAAATGTAGTCGTATGGCACGTGCAGCTTGTCCAGAGCCTCACGCCACCAGCCCTCGGTCTGCGTCGACAACCACGTATGCATCATCGCAATCCGAGGCGTCGGCGCCTCATGCATCGCCACCGACGGCGCTGCGCCCAGGCTCACCGCCGCCACATCCGCATCCTTGACAGCTTTCTGCAGCGCATCGGCATTCGCGCCCTGAATAATCAGCGACCCCGAGTTGAAATGTTTTCCCCCTGCATCGAAGCTCGCCTCCGTCACCGAGATCTTCGCGTCCTTCAGTTCGTAGCGCAGCCCCAGCATCGTGATGGTGCCCTCATTGTTCACCGCCACTACATCGCCCGATCCGCTCACCGACCCCGACGGCGCACCCGCATTCGCCACCGGCTCCATCTTCGCCTTCAGAATCGACGCATCCGTCACCCGCACCGTCGGCACGTCAAACAGATCCGGGAATGACCACCCCGTGTCGTCATACGGATGCTTCTGCGGATCGTCCGGCGCCCAGTACTGCCGGTCCAGCAGCGCATCCGCGATCCGCGAGTACGGCTGATCCATGCGGATCACGTAGCTCCCCGCCGCGAAGGTCTCCGACTTCGCCTCATCGCCTTCCTTGCCCTTCGCCTTCTCCGTCACCGTCGCCGGCTCATCCAGCTTGCTGATCTCCACATGCTGCAGCGCCATCACTCGCAGCAACTCCGCCCGCCGGCTCGGTGACGCGTTCGCCGCAATCACATACGCCGCCGGCCCCGCAGCCTCCGGCTTCTCAATCGACCGCTTCGCCTTCAGGTAATAGTTCTCGAGCCATTGCTGGCTGTTCTGCGCAAAGTACGACAGCGTCGTCAGCAGCGCCGTCTCCTCATAGTTGTTGTTATCGCGCTGCGACCACTCCACCACCGGCAGTGGCGGATTCGGTTTGTACCAGGTGCGCTCGTACTCATCCGGGCTCAGGATCCGCTTCTCCGTATCCGCGCCGCCGTTGCCGAACGTCTCATACAGCCGGCTGATCCCGTTATGCATCGCCGCCAGAAACATCAGATACCCCGGGCTCCACGTGTCGAAATCCCCATGGGTAAACACCCCCGGCATCCCCAGCTCCGTCATCTGCGAAACATTGTTCCAGCCGATCTCCGCCCACTCGCCGGCCAGAATCGGATCGATCCACGCGTTGTACGGCCCGTCGCCCACGGTGTTGTCGTAGAGGAACGGCACCGATTCATGCAGGTCATGCAGCACCTGCGCATGCCACACCAGATAGTTGTTCAGCACGTTGCGCGTCAGGTCCAGCGTCATGGCCATCGCGTCGCGATTGTTATCGTGCGCAACGTAATGCCCCCAGTACATCAGCCGCGGATAGTTCTCCCCCAGATGCGCGCGATGCCACTTGTAGATGTCCACCATCCGATCGCGCCCATCCACCTCCACCACCGGCGTGATCAGCACGATCATGTGCGTGCGGATGTACTGGATGTACGGCGAATTATCCACCGCCAGCCGGTACGCCAGCTCCATCAGCGCCGTCGGCGCGCCCGTCTCCGGCGAGTGAATCGTCCCCGTGATGTAGTACACCGGGTACGACTGCTTCACCAGCTCCGCCGCCGTCTGATCGTCCATGTGGATCGTCCGCGGATCCGCCAGCTTCGCCAGCCGCGCATCGTTTTCCTTCTGCTTGTCCAGCAGCGACGCATCGGCGATCGCCACCGCGATCATCTCGCGGCCCTCTTCCGTGTGCCCGATCGTGAACACCTTCACCCGCGGTGTGCTCGCCGCCAACAGCCGGAAGTATTTGTAGACGTCCTCGGCGTACGGCAGCATATTGGGCGCGCCCGACACATCGCCCAAAACCTTTTCCGGTGTCGGAACGGTCTTCGATGCCGGCAGATAATCCGTCAGCGGCGAATTGAAGTACGGCTCCGTCGTGTACTGCTTGATATGCGCTGTGTATTCCTGATCGATGGGCTGCTGCGGATCCCGAGCGTAGCTCGAACTGATGGCCGCCAGCCCCGTCGATGGCGTCCCCGGCGCAGGCGTGCCCGCATTTTGCGCCAGCAGGGGCAGGGAAACAGCACAAACAGCCGACGCCATCAGCGCCAACGGCAGGCAGCAACGAATCTTCATGGAAACGCAGCCTCAGTCAGGGATTTGCAACGAAGGATGAAGAATAGCAGGGACTGCCCATCCAGGGGGTTGGCCGTCCAGGCAACTGCGCCTTCGGCGCCCGGCCGCTCGCTCGGGCAGGCCCTGCGGCGCCATGGCATCACCGAATCCGAAAAACCTTCGGCGAGGACCAACTCTTCGAGTTTAAGAAAGGCGAGGGCAGAGGAGTGGCGCCCAAAGGGCGCGCCCGCCCGTAGCGGCCAGCTACTCCCATTCGATGGTGCCGGGGGGCTTCGAGGTGATGTCGTAGACCACGCGATTGATCCCGCGCACCTCGTTCACAATCCGGCTGGAGATCGTCTTCAGCACCTCGTACGGCAGCGGCACCCAGTCCGCTGTCATTCCGTCTTCGGAGTGCACCGCGCGAATCGCGCACGTGTACGCATACGTCCGCTGATCCCCCATCACACCCACGCTCTTCACTGGCAGCAGCACCGCGAACGACTGCCAGATTTTCGTGTAGAGCCCGGCGTCTTTGATCTCTGTCACCACGACGTCGTCGGCTTCCTGCAGCAGCGCCACGCGCTCGGCCGTCACCTCGCCCAGGATACGCACCGCCAGCCCCGGCCCCGGGAACGGCTGCCTCTGCAGAATGTCTTCCGGCATGCCCATATCCCGCCCGATCCGCCGCACCTCATCCTTGAACAAATCCCGCAGCGGCTCAATCAGCTTCAGCTCCATGTCCTCCGGCAGCCCGCCCACATTGTGGTGGCTCTTGATCGTCTGGGACGGCCCCTTCACCGACGACGACTCGATCACATCGGGATACAGCGTCCCCTGCACCAGCCACTCCACACCACCCGTCTCCTGCGCGATCCGGTGCGCCTCGTCGTCGAACACCGCGATGAATTCCGTCCCGATAATCTTCCGCTTACCCTCAGGATCGGTCACGCCCCGCAGCTTCCCGAGGAACCGTTTGCTCGCATCCACGGCGACCAGTTTCAGCCCCAGCTTGTCGCGCAGATTCTGCTGCACTTTGGTGAACTCGTCCTTGCGCAGCACGCCGTTGTTCACAAACACGCACGTCAGCTGATCGGCAATGGCGCGATGCACCAGGACCGCCGCCACCGAAGAGTCCACCCCGCCCGACAGCGCGCAGATCGCATGCCCCGTGCCGACCTTCTCGCGAATCGCCGCCACCGTGCTCTGGATGAAGTGCTCCGGCGTCCACTCCGGCCGCGCCCCGCAAATATTGAAGAGAAAATTCCGCAGCACCTGCGTCCCCAGAGGCGTGTGGTGCACCTCGGGGTGAAACTGCACCGCCCAGATGCGCCGTTCGGGGTTCGCAATCCCGGCCACCGCATTCGCCGTCTTCGCCGTCAGATGAAACCCCGGCGGCAGGTCCAGCGCTTCGTCCCCATGCGACATCCACACGTGCAGCGATGCCGGTAAGTCGGCAAACAGCGGATTGGCCGCGTCCACCAGCTCCACTTCCGCATGCCCGTACTCGCGCTTCAGCGCCGACCGCACCCGCCCGCCCAGATGATGCGTGATGAACTGCAGCCCGTAGCAGATGCCGAGCACCGGCAGTCCCAACTCCAGGATTTTAGGATCGGCCGGCGGCGCATCGCTGTCATACACCGAGCACGGCCCGCCCGACAGCACAATCCCAACCGGATTCAACGCGCGCATTTCCTCGATTTTCGCCGTGCACGGCAGCACAGCCGAGTAGACATTCTGCTCGCGAATGCGCCGCGCAATCAACTGCGTGTACTGCGAACCAAAATCGAGAATGACAATGGAGGCGGGAGTCACAGCTCAGTTTGTCAGGGAATCCGAAGGCTGTAAAGAAAGAGAGCGAGCCTGCGCTCTACCTTTGAGAGTCCACGTCTTTATTCACAGCAGGTTTTGAAATCTGCGCGAAGGCAGTTTCGTATCACGGCACGACTTCAGTCGTGCCGATAGAAGCCAAAGAAATCCGGGCTTCAGCCCCTGAGGTTCTGCGCCGAAGGAGCGTCCGCCTGGACGGCCAGTCCCTCCGAAGGAGGGTCTGCCCGCTCGGCACCTCTCCACAGATCCACAAACGCCACCACCCGCGCTACCTGAAAGAAGTCCGCCGCCACCAGATACAGCACGCTCACCACGCCCCACCACAGGTACAGCCAGATTCCCTGCACGGCGACGATGAAGGCCGTCGGCGTGACCGAGAGCACCATCACCGCTACCGTCGACGCCAGCTTCAGGAAGCCGATGATCAGGTTGATCTCCACCAGCTTGCCCGTCATCGGCCCCAGGCGCAGGCTGCGCGCCAGGCTCGTGCCCACGCCGCGCCGCTCCAGCAACGAGATCAGCGGCGCAAGGGAGAAGACCCAGCTCAGCAGCAGCCACACCGCGATCGTCCCCAGCGAAATCACGATCACCAGCCCGCAGTACAGAACCAGGCTCGGTTCGGCCACCGTCTCAGAAGCCGGCGAAACTCCGGTAATGCTGAATTTTGCCGCCCAGCGAATCGCTCCGAACCAGAGCGCCACCATCAGGAACAGAGCGGAGACCCGCAGCAGTTGCAGCACGATCATGGGTCCGGGCCGCCACGGCTGCGTGCGGTCGTAACCGCGCACCAGCAGATTCCGCCCCAGGCCCGCGGCCGCCGCCCATCCCAGCATCGCCACCGGCAGCAGCCACGCCAGCACGTGCACCACCGGCGTCCACAGAATTGCCCACGCCTGGGTAAAGGCCAGCGCGCCGCGCATGGGATATTCCAGGGAGAATTGGTCGACGCCGGTGGCCTGCACCGCCGCGGACGTCTCCGCTCCGATGCGCATCGCCTCCCAAACAATCACCGCCAACAGCGGCAGCCCGTACAGCCACCGCCACAGCAGTTCCCGGGCCAGCAGCGAGGGCCGCTTGCGGCACAGCTTAAGTACCTGCACAAACGATGGAGTGCCTGGCGCCGCGGAAACGGCCACCGGGGTCGTGGGAACTGCTGCCGGCATCACTCTCTACTTCACCACAATGTTGATCAGCTTGCGCGGCACCACGATGATGCGCACGATTTCCTTGCCCGCGATCAGAGCCGCAATCTTCTCGTCCGCCAGCGCCTCGTCGCGCACGGTTTGTTCATCCGCTTCGGCATCCACGCGAATCACCGACCGCAGCTTCCCATGGATCTGCACGGGAATTTCGATCTGCTCCTCGCGCGCCAGCGCCTCGTCGAACTGCGGCCACGGCGCCCGTAGCAGATTGTCTTTCTCCCCGATCTGTTCCCACAGCTCAAACGCCAGGTACGGCGCAAACGGCGCCAGCAGCAGCGTCAGCGTGCGCAGCACCTCACCCAGCACCGCATCCGGAACCTCGCCTGCGGTAATTGCCGGCTCGGCTGCCGTCAGCGTGTTCACCAACTCCATAATCGCGGCGATGCACGTGTTGAAATGCCACCGCCCCGCAAAATCTTCCGTGATCTTCCGGATCGTCTGGTGCAGCTTACGCAGAATGAGTTGCGCACTCGGCGAGGGCTCCGCGCCCCGCGAATCCCTGTTTTTTGCCCGCTCCCCATGCTTCGTCGCAAACCGCCAGACCCGCCCCAGGAAGCGGCTCACCCCCGCCACGCCGTCTTCCTGCCAGTCCAGATCGCGATCCGGCGGCGCCGCAAACAGCGAGTACATGCGCGTCGCATCCGCCCCAAAGCGCTCCACCATCTCGTCCGGCGACACCACGTTGCCCTTCGACTTCGACATCTTGGCGCCGTTGCGAATCACCATCCCCTGCGTGAACAGCCGCTCCACCGGCTCGTCGTTCTTCACCAGACCCAGGTCGCGCATCACCTTCGTCCAGAAGCGCGAATAGATCAGGTGCAGGATGGCGTGCTCCACCCCGCCGATGTACTGGTCGATGGGGAACCAATACGCCACCGTCGCTGTGTCAAAAGGCGCTTTGTCGTTCTTCGCATCCGTATACCGATAGAAATACCAGGACGAATCGACAAACGTATCCATGGTGTCCGTCTCGCGCAGCGCCTTCGCCCCGCATTTTGGACACGTCGTATTCACAAAATTCGGCGCCTTCGCCAGCGGCGACCCGCCTTGCTGCGTAATCTCCACCTGATCCGGCAACAGCACCGGCAGCTGATCGTCCGGCACCGGCACAATCCCGTCGTTCGGGCAGTAAATCATCGGAATGGGCGTGCCCCAGTAGCGCTGCCGGCTCACGCCCCAGTCCTTCAGCCGATACGTCACCGTCGCCCTGCCAAATCCGTGCTCCTCGGCATAAGCGGCCATCTTGTGCTGCGCCTCAACGCACCCCAGCGAGCTGAACTCGCCGGAATTGATCAGCAGGCTGTCTTCAGACGTATACGGCAGCAGCGCCTGCACCTCGCCCACCGCCGCCGGCCCGCCTGTCCGCCGCGGCAGCACCACCACCCGGCTCTCCAGCCCATATTTCTGCGCGAACTCGTGATCCCGCTCATCGTGCGCCGGCACCGACATGATCGCGCCCGTTCCGTAATCCAGCAGGATGTAGTTCGCCACCCACACCGGCAGCCGCTCGCCGCTGAAAGGATTGATGGCGTAGTGCCCCGTAAACGCGCCATGCTTCTCGATCGCACCCACATCGCCCGACTCGCGCGCCTTCTTCTGCTGCTCCAGCAGCGCCGCGACTGCATCGGAGAGCGCCGGATTCGCCGTCGCCATCTCCTTCATCACCGGATGCTCCGGCGCCAGCTGCACGCTCGTCGCTCCATAGATCGTGTCGATGCGCGTCGTGAAGACCGCAATCTTCTGTCCGGTTCCCGGTTCGGCCCCGCGCACGCCCTCTCGCGCCGGCAAAATCGCCGTCCCGGTCCTGCGCGCCTTTTCCTCGTCTTCCGGAGCCGCGCCCGCGTCCTCCAGCTCGAACTCCACCCGCGCACCCTCGCTGCGGCCGATCCAGTTCCGCTGCATGGTCCGCACCTTTTCCGGCCAGCCCGGGAGCTTGTCCAGATCGTCCAGCAGTTCCTGAGCGTAATTCGTGATCCTCAGGAACCACTGCTCCAGATCCCGCTGCTCGACAATCTGCTCCTCGTGCCGCCAGCAGCACCCGTTCACCACCTGCTCGTTGGCCAGCACGGTCGCACACTGCGGACACCAGTTCACCTTGCTCTTCTTGCGATACGCCAGCCCCCGCTCGAACATCCGCAGAAAGAACCACTGGTTCCAGCGGTAGTAGTCCGGCAGGCAGGTCGTCACTTCGTTGCGCCAGTCGTAGCTCAGCCCCAGCCGGTTCATCTGCCGCTTCATCGCGGCAATGTTGCCCAGCGTCCACTCCCGTGGCGGCGTGTCGTTCTTCAGCGCCGCGTTCTCGGCCGGCAGCCCGAACGCGTCCCACCCCATCGGGTGCAGAACGTTGTAACCCTGCATCCACATGTAGCGCGCCAGCGCGTCCCCGATCGCATAGTTGCGCACGTGCCCCATATGCAGCTGCCCCGAGGGATACGGCAGCATCTCCAGCACGTAATACTTCGGCTTCGGCGACGACGCCGGCTCAGCCGCATACAGCTCCGGCTGCTCCGCCCAGCGCGCCTGCCACTTCGCCTCAATCTCGGCGGGCGTGTAGCGAACCTCCAAAGAAGAAGACTCCCCGGTGGCCGCCTGTGGGGCGGCTTCTGCTTTTTGTTGTATCGGCATAATCGGACTCAGCTTCGATTGTAAATTGACGCATCCAGCCAGTCGGTCGCTCTGCCCGCTATACGCTATACGCTTCGTCGGCGACCCTATCGGATGAGGCGGCGTTACTGAGCTCTGTGCCCCGTGCTCTGAGTTCTGGCCAACTCACGCATCACCTCCACATTTTTCCGCTCGTCCCCCTCCACATCCACCGGCGTCTCCGCAATGAACGCACAGTGCGCAAACCGCCGATCCCGCAGCAGCCGCCGAAACGGCTCCAGCCCCATCGTCCCCTGACCAATATGCTCATGCCGGTCCAGCTTCGACCCTCGCGGAGCCTTCGCGTCATTCATATGCCACACCCGCACCGTTTCCAGGCCCACGGTCCCCCGAATCAGCCCCACCGTCTCCTCATACCCCTCTGCCGTCACCAGATCGTATCCGGCCACATGGCAATGGCAGGTGTCCAGACACGCCCCTACCGGTGCCACCGTCCGCAGCCGCTCCACCAGCTCCGCCACCTGCTCAAAGCTCCCGCCCAGCGAGAACTCCGACCCCGCCGTGTTCTCAATCAGAATCCGAAAATCGCACTGATCCAGGGCAATCCCGTCCACCGCCCGCGCAATCCCCTCCGCCGCCAGCCGGAGACCCTCATCGCGCGTCAGTCCCTTCCACGACCCGGGATGCAGCACCAGATACTCCGCCCCCAGCGCCAGCGCCCGCTCCACCTCGCCCCGAAACGCCGCCACGGACTTTTCCCGGAAGAGCTTCGTCTGGCTGGCCAGGTTCACCAGATAGCTGGTGTGGATCACCAGCGGAAAGCAGTCATACTCCCGGCGCAGCGTCCGCATCTGGTCACAGTGGCCCGCTTCCAGCCGCTGCGCCTTCCACATGCGCGGGCTCGACGAAAAAATCTGAAAGGTATTCGCGCCAATCGCGTGCGCCCGCTCCGCCGCCCGAAACGCCCCACCCGCCGTCGATAAATGAATGCCGATACGGGGAACAGCCGTGGCGCTGCTCGCCTTTTTCACATCACTTCCCAGAGATTCAGCAAAGGAACCCGAGTCGGCGCAAAATCGCTGGCATTGCGCGTCACCAGAGTCAGATCGAAATGAAGCGCCGTCGCCGCCAAAAGGCCGTCGATGGTCGCCACCGGCTTCCCGTGACGCTTCGCCTCGGCGGAAATGAGTCCCCATCGATCCGCGATGGGCTGGTCGATGGGCAGGATTCTGCCGGAAAATCGAGCTGGCAGGTCTGTATCGAGCCACCTCGCCAGCAGAGAACGCCGCTTTCCCTGCCCGAGCCCCGCAACCCCTTTGCGAATCTCCCCCAGCGTCAGCACGCTCAGGTACAGAAGCCCCTCGTCCGTGCCTTCAATCCACTCCACCACACGCCGTTCCGGCCTGGGGCGCACCACTTCCGAAATGCAGTTTGTGTCGAGCAGGAATCCGGTCACAGTTCGATGTCCCGGCCAGTGTCACGCGACCGCTCCAGATCGAGATCGGCCCCCATCAGAGGCGAGTCGCGAAAAAACTGCACCAGGCTGCGTGGCTGCCTCGATCTGGCGGCAAGCTGCTCGTAGGTCTCCTGTGAAATCATCACCACGCTTTCACGCCCCTGCCGTGTGATGCGCTGCGGCCCCTTCGTTCTCGCCAGACGGAACACTTCGCTGAATCGAGCCTTCGCCGTCTGCACCTGCCAGGAATCGAGGTTCGGAGGGACCGCCCTTTTCGTCGTGGCGGATGTCTGATCTCTGCCGGCCATCGTTGCTTTCCTTTGCTGACTAGTCTGACTAGTCTGTAGTATGCCAGATTCTGCGTGGTTTTGCACACGCGTCCCATCAGCGCTTCCCCTGTATCCTGACCCTTCCGTGCCCGACCTAGTCGCCGACTCGCTAACCCCGCTCATGCGCCAGTATCTGGCCGCCAAGCGCCAGCATCCCGACGCCCTGCTCTTCTTCCGCCTCGGCGACTTCTACGAGCTCTTCTTCGACGACGCCAAAACCGCCTCCCGCGAGCTTCAGCTCACCCTCACCGCCCGCGACAAGGAGCGCAATACCCCCATGTGCGGCGTCCCCTGGCACGCCGCCGACAACTACATCGCCCGCCTCCTCCGCCAGGGCTACCGCGTCGCCATCTGCGACCAGATGGAAGACCCAAAGCTGGCAAAGAAAATCGTCCGCCGCGAGGTCACCCGCGTCCTCACCCCCGGCACCGCGCTCGATCCCGCCCTTGCCGCCGAGCAGTCCAACTACCTCGCTGCCGTTCACGTCACGGCAGACGCCGCCGGCCTCGCCCTCCTCGACCTCTCCACCGGCGACTTCCGCGCGACGGAATTCTCCGGGGCCGGCTCAACGGCTCAGGCTCTCGACGAGCTCCTCCGCCTGGCCCCCGCTGAGCTCATCTTCCCCGCCACCGCCGGCCCGCTCGGCCCCAAAGCCGACGCCGCCACCCTCGAACCCCTCCTTGCCCAGATCAAAACCCGCTCCCCCATCGACGACTGGGTCTTCTCCCCCGACTTCGCCCTGCCCCTCCTCGAGCGCCAGCTCGGCAGCCAGTCCCTCGAAGGCTTCGGCCTCTCCGGACACCCCGCCGCCGCCATCGCCGCCGGCGCCATCGTCCACTACGTTCGCTCCACCCAGAACTCCGAAGTCACCCACGTCGACTCCCTCCGCTTCTACGGCCGCGCCGAGCACCTCCACCTCGATCAGGTCACCGCCCGCAACCTCGAACTCGTCGAACCCCTCTTCCATGAGGCCGGCCCCGACGTCACCCTCTTTCGCACCATGGACGCCTGCTGCACCCCCATGGGCAAGCGCCTCCTCCGCTCGATGCTTCTGCGGCCGATGATCGATCCCGCCGCCATCGAGGCCCGCTACGCCGCCGTCGACGCCGCCCGCCGCGACCTCATCCGCCGCGAAGAGCTCCGCCGCTCCCTCCAGGGCATCCTCGACCTCGACCGCCTCCTGGCCCGCATCTCCCTCGACAGCGCCGGTCCCCGCGACCTCCTCGCCCTCGCCGCGTCGCTAAAGCACCTCCCCGCCGTTCGCCAATCCGCCACAAACTTGTCATCCCGACCGGACGGTACGCCCGATAAAGAGTTGTCATCCCGACCGGAGGGTGCGCCAGCACCCGGAGTGGAGGGACCTGCTTCTCCTGAACGCCATCCGCTATCCGCTATCCGCTCCTCCTTCTGGGCCAGCTCTTCCTCAGGTATGGACTCCCTCGACGACCTCCAGTCCACCATCACCTCGACCCTCGTCCCCGACCCGCCCCTCACCCTCGCCGAAGGCGGCGTCATCGCCCCCGGCATCGACCCTGAACTCGACGACCTCCGCTCCATCGGGTCATCCGGGCGCGCCTCCATCGCCGCCATCGAAGACCGCGAGCGCCGCCGGACCGGCATCGGCTCTCTCAAAGTCCGCTTCAACTCCGTCTTCGGCTACTACATCGAGATCACCAAATCCAACCTCGCCAGCGTCCCCACCGACTACGAGCGCAAGCAGACCCTGGTCAACGCCGAGCGCTTCACCACCCCCGAACTCAAGGACTATGAAACCAAAGTCCTTACCGCCCAGGAGCGCTCCGTCGAAATCGAGAAACGTCTCTTCGCCGCCCTCCGCCAACGCATCGTCGAAAACGCCTCCCGTATCCGCCGCACCAGTGCCGCCGTCGCCGAAATCGACCTCGTCGCCAACTTCGCCCATCTCGCCGCCCTGCGGAACTACACCCGCCCCCGCATCGAGTCCGCCCCGCTCCTCGAAATCGTCGTCGGTCGCCACCCCGTCATCGAGCGCCTCATGGACGAGTCCGGCGACGCCCGCTTCGTCCCCAACGACCTCTACCTCGACGCCAGCGAGACCACTTCCGCACCCAACCTCCTCCTCATCACGGGCCCCAACATGGGTGGCAAGTCCACGTATCTCCGCCAGGCCGCACTGCTCGTCATCCTCGCCCAGTCGGGCAGCTTCGTCCCCGCCGACCGCATGATTTACGGCATCGTGGACCGCGTCTACACCCGCATCGGCGCCAGCGACAACCTCGCCCGCGGCCGCTCCACCTTCATGGTCGAAATGACCGAAACCGCCACCATCCTCAACACCGCCACCCCCCTCTCTCTGATCCTTCTCGACGAAATGGGCCGCGGCACTTCCACCTTCGACGGCCTCGCCCTCGCCTGGGCTACCCTCGAGCACCTGCAGCGGTCCATCGGAGCCCGCGCGCTCTTCGCCACCCATTACCACGAGCTCACCCTGCTCGCCGACGAGTTCCCCCGCCTCAAAAACCTCCATGTCTCTGTCCGGGAAAGCCCCCAGGGCATCGTTTTTCTGCATCGGATAGAACAGGGCGCTGCAAATCGCAGTTACGGAATCGATGTGGCTCGTCTGGCCGGACTGCCTCCGGACGTAATCCAGCGGGCCCGCCAGGTGCTGCAGCAGCACGAGCGCTCGGAGCGGCAGAACGTTGCCCTGGAAACCGAGCCCTCCCTGCAACTCACCATGTTCACTCCGCTTTCGCAGCGTATTCTCGATCGACTCGCGGAGATGGACATCAACAGCCTTACGCCCTTACAGGCGCTGAACCTTCTGGAAGAGCTGAAAGCGGAAATCCGGGGATAGGAACGAACGACCCCACGATCCAATCCACGTTACGGGACAAGTGCATGAGCCCCCAACGCCGAGACACCGCCCCGCCCTCCCGAAGCGCCGATACCCCTCGCCGCAGCCACGCCTTCATGCCCCGCCGCCGCAACGTCGAACTCAGGGAGCAAGCCGGCCAGACCCTCATCGTCGGCCTCGCCGGTCCCTCCCTCTCCGAAGCCGAGCATTCCTGGCTCCAGCAGATCCGCCCCGGCGGCCTCATCCTCTTCCGCCGCAACATTGAGGAAGCCGTCCAGACCGGCGCGCTGCTCCGCCAGGCCGATCGCCTCGGCACTACCCCGCTCTTCCGCTGCATCGACGAAGAAGGCGGCCTCGTCGACCGCCTCCGCGACCTCATCGCCCCCCTGCCTTCGCCCGCCGCCGTCTTCGCCACCGGCAAGCGCCAGCTCTACCGCCAGCATGGCTGGCTCGTCGCTCGTGAAGCCCGCGCCCTGGGCTTCAACACCGTCTTCGCTCCCGTCCTCGATCTCTCCCTTCCCGAATCCGCCTCGATCCTCCGCTCCCGCGCCGTTGCCGCCGAGCCCTGGCGCGTCATCGACTACGCCCGCTACTTCCTCGCCGGTCTGCGCCTCGAAGACATCCTCGCCTGCGGCAAACATTTCCCCGGCCTGGGAGGCGGCACCGTCGATTCCCACCAGTCCATGCCCGTCATCCACCGCCAGACGCGCCTCATGTGGCGCACCGATCTCGCCCCCTGGCTCGCCGTCGGCCCCCGTCTGCCCTTCGCCATGGTCGCCCACGCTTCCTACCCATGGCCCGGCCGCGATCCGGTCCCGGCCACCGTCTCCCGCTACTGGGTCACCAACGTCCTCCGCCGCCAGATCCGCTTCAAGGGCATCATCCTTTCCGACGATATGGAGATGGGCGGCATCCTCTCCCAAATGTCTATCGAAGAGGCCGTCATTCAGGCCCTCCTCGCCGGCATTCAGATGGTCGAGATCTGCCGCGACCCCGCCCTCGTCCAACGCGCCTGGGAGGCCATAGTCCGAGAAGCCGAACGCTCCCGCGCCTTCCGTAATGTCGTCGCTTCCGCCTGGCGTAAGATCTACCGCTCCAAGAAAAAGTGGCTCCATCCCACCCGCCGCCAGACCCCGACCGACACTCGCCTCCAGCGCCTCTGCGAAGATGTCCAGCACTTCGCCCACACCGTCGGCGAAGCCCCCGTCGCGTCTTCCGACCCCGAACGCTGGCAAGGCCTCGACCCGTCTTCCTGAACAGTCCTCGGGGAACCACCGTCGCCAGCTTTGCGTAGGCTGACTCGGAGGTCATCGTGAACCTGTCCCCAGCCGCTCCGTCGAGCCACGCAACGGCTCTGTCCCGGGATCGTCGTCCCCCCCGCGCGATCAGTCTCATTGCCCTCTCAGTCTGGCTGGTCGCTGGAGCGGTCGCCTTTCTTCCCTTTGCCTTCAACACGTCCGCATGGGACGCCGTCACGTTCCGGGTTCCCGGCAATCAGGGCAACTGGTGGCACTTCCTCGCCGGAGCGCCGTTCTTTCTCGCCTTTCCCATGATCTGGCTCCGCCTGCGCTCTCTCTTTTCCGCCCGGCCCTCGACGGCCACCGAACGGCGCGTCATCCGGACCCTCGTCGGTCTCTCGATCCTCGGCACCCTCCTGGTCGAGTCGCCTTTTCTGCTGCACCTTGCAGGAACCAGCGAGTGGCAGCGCCTCATCGTCCTCAGCCTCGGACTCGGTATCGTTATCGCGAGTGCTGCGCTTCTGCTTCTGCGCCGCCGCAACCTCCTTCCTACGCAGGCCTGTCTGATTGGCCTGAACACCGCCTGGCTTGCCAATGCTGCCTTATGTCTCGTCGTCTATGCCGGAGCCGCTGGAACTGCTTCCTCCCGATCCGGTTGGTTCGTGTCCATCGTCATCGTCTGGCCCATGCTTCTCGAACTTGTCTGGCTCTTCCTCCAGTCCTTGCGCGCGCCGGCTCCAGCCCTCCGTTCTCGACCCCTGTGACCACCGGCCTCGAGCCTCGCTCCATCGCCTGTAAAATCGTCTCCTGAATGACCTCTGCCTCACCGATGATCGTCGCCGGCGTCATGAGCGGCACCTCTGCCGACGGCATCGATGTCGCTCTCGTCAAAATCAGCGAGCGCGGGAAACGGAGATTTGTCATCCCGAGCGAAGCGCAGCGGAGTGGAGGGACCTGCTTTCCCCAACTCACTCTCCTCGCTCACCGCGCCTTCCCCTTTCCAAAGCCCCTCCGCCACGCCATCCTCACTGCCATGGCCGGACAATCCAACGCCGCCAACACCACCACCGCCGAACTGGCCCGGCTGAACTGGCGCCTCGGCCTCGCTTACGCTGAAGCTCTCCAGGCCACCCTCCGCGATACGAAGATCACGCCGGCCCTCATCGGATGCCACGGCCAGACCGTTTACCACCAGGGCACGCCCGCCCCGTATGCGGGACGCCGCTTCGCCTGCACCTGGCAACTCGGCGAACCCGCCCTCATCGCCGCCGCTACCGGCATCCCCGTCGTCTCCAACTTCCGCCCCGCCGACATGGCCGCAGGGGGACAAGGCGCGCCCCTCGTCCCCCTCCTCGACTTCGCTTATTTCAGCCACTCTCTCCGCAGCCGGATTCTTCAAAATATCGGAGGCATTGGCAATCTCACGGCCATCCCCGCCGGCGCGCCCCTTGATCGCGTCATCGCCTTCGATACCGGCCCCGGCAACATGATCATTGACGCGCTCATGCAGCGCCTCTTCTCGAAGCCGTACGACCGCAACGGCCGTATCGCCTCGACGGGCACCATCCTCAAGCCCGTGCTTCAGATCACCCTCAAAGAAAAGTTTTTCCACCAGGCGCCCCCAAAATCCGCCGGACGCGAGCAGTTCGGCGCCGCTTATTCTGAGAAATTCCTCGCCGCCTGCCGCCGCCACAGCAAGCACCCCGAAGACGCCGTCGCCACCGCCACCGCCCTCACCGCCGAGTCCATTCTCGACGCAGTGCGCCGCTGGGTCCGCCCTCTCCTCACGACCCAATCCAGTTCGATCCCCGCCGACTTCATTGCCGCTGGTGGAGGCACGCGCAACGCCTGGCTATGTTCCGCCCTCCGCGACGGTCTCGCTGCCCTGGGCTGCACCTTCACGACCGCCGACGCTCTGGCCCTGCCTTCAGAAGCCAAAGAAGCCGCGGCCTTCGCCCTCCTCGCATACCAGACCTGGCATCACCGCCCCGGCAACATTCCCTCGGCCACCGGCGCCACCCGCCCCGCGATCCTCGGCCAGATCACCTATGTCTGAGATCCGGACGGACTCTGCCCTCCGGGTCACCTCGGGCGCTGCGCAGCAGCGCGACGGAGAAAGCCCCGGCCTTCAGGCCGGGGAATCCCTGTGGCAAAGAAAACGGGCTTCAGCCCCGGGCTTTTCTATCTGCTATACGCGATCCGCGATCCGCTGCCTTTCTGTGCTCTGTGCCCTGAGCTCTGTGCTCTGCCTCACCAGCTGCTCGCCCCGCCCCAGGCCGGAAACCGTCACCATGCTCATCGAGTCGAGCCCCGCCAACCTCGACCCCCGCATCGGCACCGACGCCCAGGCCGAGCACATCGACTCCCTCCTCTTCGACGCCCTCCTCCACCGCGACGAGCACTTCGGCCTCCAGCCCCTCCTCGCCACAAAATGGGAGAGCCCCAACCCCCTCACCTGGGTCTTCCACCTCCGCACCGGGGTCCATTTCCACGACGGCCGCCCGCTCACCTCCCGCGACGTGAAATGGACCATCGACTCGATCCTGAACGGCACGGTCATCTCCGTGAAGGCCGGCTCCTACACCGCCCTCGACCACATCGACGCGCCCGACCCCGCCACCGTCGTCTTCCACCTCAAACGCCCCGACCCCACTCTGCCCTTCAACCTCTGCGACGGCGCCATCGGCATCGTCCCGTACGGCAGCGGGCGCGACTTCGCCCAGCACCCCATCGGCAGCGGCCCCTTCATTTTTGTCAGCCAGCAGCTTGACCGCGACGTCGTCCTCCGCCGCAACCCGTCGTACTGGGGACCCGAGCCGAATATCCCCAACCTCCGCTTCGCCGTCGTCCCCGACGCCACCACCCGCGCCCTCGAGCTCGAAAAGGGCTCTGCCGACGTCGAAAGCAACGCCCTCCCTGCCGACGTCATCGTTGCCCTCGCCCGCGATCGCCATCTCGCCGTCGACGACGGCCCCGGCACCGTCCTCAACTACATCGTCTTCAACATGCGCGACCCCATCCTCCGCGACGTCCGCGTCCGATCTGCCATCGCGCTCGCCATCAACCGCCCGCTGCTCATCCAGGCGCTCTATCGCGGAGAAGCCCGCATTGCCGAAAGCCTCCTGCCCCCGCAGCACTGGGCGTATAACCCCAACGTCGAGCAGCACCCGTACGACCCCGCCCGCGCCAACGCTCTCCTCGACCAGGCCGGCTATCGCCGCGGCGCCAACGGCATCCGCTTCCCCATCGGCATGAAAACCTCGAACGACGAGACCGTCCGCCTCATGGCCGTAGCCATCCAGGAACAGCTCGCCCAGATCGGCATCGCCCTCGACCTCCGCAGCTACGAGTTCGCGACTTATTACGCCGACCTCACCCGAGGAGCCTTCCAGCTCGCCCCTGGCCGCTGGATCGGCGGCAACGAGAACCCCGACATCTTCCGTTACGCCTACGCCTCCGCCAGCTTCCCACCCCACGGTGCCAACCGCGGCTTCTACTCCAGCCCCGAGATGGACCGCCTCATCGCCGACGCCGCCGACACGACCGACCGCCAGCGCCAGATCGCCGACTACAAGGAGATCCAGGCCATCGCCGCCCGCGACCTGCCCACCCTCGATCTCTGGTACCTCGACTCGGTCATCGTGCACAACAGGAGGCTGGGCAACATCCACCCCAATCCCAGCGGCACCTTCGATTTCCTCCGCACCGCCACGCTGGCGCGCTGATCAAAAACAAATGTCATCCCGAGAGAAGCGCGGGGAAGAATCTTCCCGGCGGTGAACGAAATCGCACCGCGCTGAACCGAGTGGACCCCCGCAGCGAAACGAGCAGCACGCGTCGTCGCGCCTCTCCGCGCGGAGGGAATCGGTCGCAAAGCGGCCGACCGCAGACTTTTAGCGGTGCTCAGTTACCGCCCGATCAGCTCACTTAAGCCAGCTCCCCCGAGCCGTCCTACAGGCTACAGGCTGCCAGCTCCCAGCTACCAGCTCCCGCCTGCCCCTCACGGCTGAAACCCCGGCACCCCAAACTGCCACAGCAGAAAACTCCACTCATCCGCCATGTCCTCTTCGTTCGACACCTTCGTCGACCCAATCCCGTGACCGGCCTCATAATCCACCCGCAGCAGCACCGGCTTCCCGCTCCCCGTCGCCGCCTGCAGCCGCGCCGTCATCTTGCCCGGCTCCCAGCTCGCCACTCGGGGATCGTTCCAGCCCGTCGTCAGCAGAATCGCCGGATACTTCACTCCATCCCGCACATGGTGATACGCGTCCATACGGTACAGGTCCTCAAATCCATACTGCGTCTTCACCGTGCCGAACTCCGGAATATTCGGCGGACCGTTCGGCGTATCTTCCGACCGAATCGCGTTCGACACCCCTACCCGAATCAGCGCCGCCGCATACAAATCCGGCCGCTCCGTGATCGTCCGGCCGATCGTGATCCCGCCTGCGCTCGTCCCCGATCCCGCCAGCTTCGCCGACGACGTGTACTTGCGGTCGATCAGATATTCCGCGCACGCAATCGTGTCCCGCCAGGTATTCGGCTTGGTCAGCTTCTCGCCCCACTTGTGCCAGTCTTCCCCATACACGCCGCTGCCCCGCGGATGGCACCACGCAGACACGGCGCCTTTTTCCAGCCACGCCAGCAGCGTCGGATCGAAGTTCGGAGGTATCGTGATCCCGTACGCCCCGTAGCTCCGCAGCAGCGTCGGATTCTCCCCGTCCATCTTCAGCCCGCGCATGTGCACAATCGACAGCGGCACCATCACGCCGTCCCAGCTCTTCACCTTCACCTCTTCCGACACCACGTCCTGCGGATCGTCGTTCGGGCCAAGCGGCTGCAGCTTCGTATCCGTTACCGCCTGCGTCTGCGGGTCGTACGCATCGATCCGCGGCGCCCGCGCCCATGACGTCAGCACCAGCAGCACGCCCGGAATCCGTGGATCGGAGCTGGCCACCGCCACCGTCCCCTCGAACGGCAGCTTCACCGACTCTGCCTGCCCCCCGCCATAAGGAACCTTCTCCAGCAATCCCACAGTTCCGTCCGTCGACTGCACATACAGCCCATCTGCCGCCGCGGAGATCCCCTTCACCACCCTCGTAGTCTCGCTCTCCGGCACCATCACCTCCGCATGAGCCACATCGGGATGGTCCAGGCTCGTCCGCAGAACCTTAAACCGCGGCGCGTCCTTGTGGCTCAGCAGATACAGATCGTCCCCATGCACATCGAACCCGGTGACATCGTCGGGTACGTCGCAGATTTTCACCCACGGCACATCGGCGCTCGCCACCTCACTCACCGGCGCCTCGTACAGCGTCACCTCGTTCAGCACCCCATGCTCAACCAACGCCAGCGCCCACTTCGAATCCACAGGAATCGTGACAAACGGAATATCCAGCGCGTCAATCTTCACCCGCGGCGACAACCCGTACCCCAGCACCGCCACGTCCTTATCGGGATCCGTCCCCACCACGTGCAGATAATCCGTGCTCTTCTCTTCCTTATCCGTCTCCGGCTGTCCCGGCTCGAGCTTCTGCATGCGGTTGTAGAAGAACGATCGATTGTCCGGCCGCCACTGCACGTTCCCGAACTGCGTCCGATCAATCGTCTCCGGAAATTCCTTCCCCGTCGCCACGTCGAGGATGTGGATCGTCGCGTTCTCCGATCCGCCCGCCGAAATCCCCGCCGCCACCAGCTTCCCGTCGTTCGACGGCACGTAGTAGCTGATCACGTTGTGCGCCCCCTTCGGCGCCGGATACTTGTTCGGATCGATCAGCACCCGCTCCTGCCCGTCCAGTCCGTCGCGCACATACAGCCGCCCTACAATCTCATTCGCCAGTTCCTTCATGTAGAAGTACCGTCCGCCCGGCAGCTCGTTCACCGCGCTCACCTTGGCCGGCGTCGACGCATCCAGCTCTTTGATCCGCGCCAGCAGAGCATTCCGTCCCGGAATCTTCGCCAGTTGCGCCCGCGTGTACGCGTTCTGCTGCCGGAACCACGCCTCCACCTGCGGATCCTTCAGGTTCTCCATATACCGATACGGATCCACCACCTTCGTCCCGTAGTAGTCGGTCGTCACCGGTTTCACCGGCGCCACCGGCGGCTGGCTCGGAGCCGCCATCGCATCGCTCTGCGCCGCCCGCGCCGTCACAGGAACCAAAGCCGCCGCCAAAACGAAATGAGCCAGCAAAAGCTGGCCCACAACGCGCACTTTCCCGAACGATCTCATCCACGCCCCCTCAGTTTTTCGGTTTCCCTCGATGCCTGCCGATGCTATTACGGCCAGTTTCCCCCGTCAAACGACTGACAACTGAGGACTGGAGCCTGTGGACTGGGAACTGGGGACTGCACCCTGCACCCTGCACCCTGCACCCTGTACCCTGTACCCTGTACCGATGCTCCATCTCCCCACCGGCCCCTTCCGCGCGTACCTCTTCGACATGGACGGCACCATCGCCGACTCCATGCCCCTCCACTACCTCGCCTGGAAGCAAGCCCTCGCCGAATACGGCTGCAACGACTTCCCCGAAGACCTCTTCTACGCCTGGGGCGGATGGCCCGTCACCCGCATCATCGCCACGCTCAACGAGCGCCATGCGCTCTCCATGCCCGTCGACGAAGTCGCCCGCCGCAAAGAGAGCCTCTACTACGAACTCCTTCCCCAACTCACCGCCGTCCCCGAAGTCCTCGATCAGATCGAAGCCGCGCACAACCGCGTCCTCTTCGCAGTGGTCAGCGGATCCACCCGCGAATCCGTGACCGCCTCCCTGCGCGCTCTTCACCTCGAAGACAAATTCGACGTCCTCGTCTGCGCCGGCGACTATACCCACTCCAAACCCGACCCCGAGCCCTTCCTCCTCGCCGCAAAGAAACTCAACGTCCCACCCGAATCCTGCCTCGTCTTCGAAGACACGCAAATGGGCATCCAGGCCGCAACCGCCGCCGGGATGCAATCCGTCCGCATCCTCCAGCCCTGGGAGCGCCCCAAACCCACACCCGTCGGCTCAAACTAAAAACTTGTCATCCCAACCGAAGCGCCGCCGAGATTCTTCCAGCGGTGCACGCTGCCTCCCGGCGCGCAGCGGAGGGACCCCCGTAGCGAAACGAGCCGCATGCGTCACCAAAGACCTCGGCGCGGAGGGAATCGGTCGCGCAGCGGCCGAAAAAATCTCAAGCGGTGCTCTGTGCCCTGTGCCCTGCACCCTGTGCCCTGTCCCCTGCACCCTGCACCCTGCACCCTGTCACCTGTAACCTGTCACCTGTAACCTTCCATGCTCTCCCGCCGCCAGTTCCTAACCCGAACCGCCGCCCTCGCTGGATCGGCCGCGCTCCGCCTCCCCGCCCTCGCCGAGCTCTCTGCCGCCACCCTCGCCAACGACCCCCGCCGCCCCCAATACCACCTGCTCCCCGCCCGCAACTGGATGAACGACCCCAACGGCCCCATCTTCTGGCGCGACCAGTACCACATGTTCTTCCAATACAACCCCCACGCCGCCGTCTGGGGCGACATGCACTGGGGCCACGCAGTCAGCCCTGACATGGTCCGCTGGCGCCATCTCCCCGTTGCGCTCGCGCCCACACCCAACGGCCCCGACGCCGCCGGATGCTTCACCGGCTCGGCCCTCCACGACGGCGACCGCGTCGCCATCCTCTACACCGGCGTCGTCTCCGCGCCCGAGAAAGACGCCACCATCCGCGACGGCCTGCACAGCCTCCGCGAATCGCAGTGCCTCGCCTTCTCCACCGGCGACCTCACCCACTGGACCAAAGTCCCCCAGCCCGTCATCGCCGCGCCTCCGCGCGGCCTCGACGTCACCGGCTTTCGCGATCCCGCTCCCTGGCGCCAGGGCGACACCTGGTACGTCGCCATCGGATCCGGCATCCGCGGCCAGGGCGGCGCCGTCCTCCTCTACCGCTCCGCCGACCTCCGCCACTGGACCTACCTCCACCCGCTCGCCCAGGGCTCCGGCACCGGCCGCGCCGCCGCGAACCCCGTCGACTCGGGAGACATGTGGGAATGTCCCGACTTCTTCCCCCTCGGCGACCGCCACGTCCTCCTTCATTCCACCGGCGGCCGGAGCTACTGGCAATCCGGCGTCCTCGATCCCGCGACGATGCTCTTTCACCCCGAACGTGGCGGCATCCTCGATTCCGGCGCGTACTACGCCCCGAAATCCCAGCTTGACGCCCACGGCCGCCGCATCCTCTGGGGCTGGATCCAGGAGCGCCGCCCCGAACAGGACTACAGCGCCGCCGGATGGGCCGGGATGATGTCTCTCCCCCGCATCCTCACCCTCGACGCCCGCAACGACCTCCAGATCGACGTCGCCCCCGAGGTCGAAACCCTGCGTGAAGCCGAACAGCGCCTGCACCTCACCGGCAATGAGACGAGCACCCGCGACCAACTCGCCCGCCTGCAGATCCACAACGCCTGCGGCGAAATTCGGATGTCTTTCCGCAGGGGAACCGATCCGATCCAGTTCGCGCTCGCGTCACCGGACGCCTCGAAACCGTGGCTCGCCTGCCAGTGGGATCCGGTCCACCCCGACTCCATCCTCATGGGCGGCCAGCCCGTCTCCCTCGGCGCTGACCCCAACCCCGAAGTCCAGCTCCGCTTCACCATCGACGGCTCCGTCATCGAATGCATCGCCAACCGCCACGGCGCCTTGACCCAGCGCTTCTATTTCGAAGGCTCCGCAGCCCCACCCATCGCCGTCCAGATCACCACCGGTCTCACCAACCTAACCGGCCTCACCCTATGGCAGATGAAGCCCATCTCCCCCAACCGCCTGACCACGTAGAGATTTCAAGGGCCTCACATCAGCTGTATTTGCCAAATGTCGGTGAACTACCCGCGGCCAACCAAATCCTACCCTCACCGTCTCAAGCCCCAAATCCGGGTGCCCTATCCTTGTCGCGCGTTTTTGCGCGACAGGGTGGGCATGCGCAGTTCAACCCGGCACACCCGGCCCCTTAGCGCTCGGTAGGTTTCACGTTAGAAAGCCACTCCGCGATCTGCGGATGGCCGTTGCTCCTGGCCAGGTCTTCGGCCCTTTTGCCGTCATGGTCTCGTGCGATCAGGTCGGCATGGCCCGCAATCAGCGCCTGCACAATCTGCATCCATCCATCCCGCGCCGCCACCATCAGTGGCGTCGTACCGTCCTGGTCTGCAGCATCGACATCGGCTTTCGCTGCAATCAGCGCGCGCAGTACGACCAGATGGCCCGATTGGGCCGCGTACGTCAGCGCAGTGCCCCGCTCGCCCTTCCCCGCGTTCAAGTCAGCACCGGCATCCACCAGCGCCTGCACTACGTCGACGTGACCCTCTTGAGCCGCCATCATCAGCGCGGTACGCCCTCCGAAGCCCTGCTTCGCGTTCACATCGGCACCGGCCTTCAAAAACGCCCGCACCACATCCAAATGGCCCGCCGCGCACGCTGACATTAAGGCCGTCATGCCGTCCCTGCCCATCTCGTTAATGTTGCTGTGGGCGAGCAGTTCCTTCACGACATCCAAATGATCGGCTTCTGCCGCGGCCTTGAGCGGCGTGTCGCCATCGTCGGCCATGTCGGTCGGATTCCCACCATTCTTCAGCAGGAACTGCACGACATCCAGATGGCCACGTCCAGCCGCCTCGATCAGCGCCGTGTCCCCGCTATCGTCTTTCGCCAAAACGTCGGCATGGGCCGCAACCAATGCGCGCACAACGTCCAGGTGGCCGAATTCGGAAGCAATCATCAACGAGGATGTGCCCTGCGGCGTTCTGTAGTTCACATCCGCATCGGCCGCGATCAGCGCGCTGACTAGCCCGGCATAACCCTTCTCCGCAGCGACAAACAATGCGGACGGGATGTCGAATTCTCCCCTGGCATTCGCCGAGGCGTGAGCGGCCAGCAGCGCCCGGACGACATCCAGTCGACCGTTTCCAGAGGCATAAATCAACGCTGTCTCTTTTAAGACGTCATCTTTCGCGTTCACATCGGCGTGCGCAGCGATCAGGGCCCTGACGACTTCAAAATGGCCGCCCTCCGCTGCTTCAATCAGCGCGGTGGTGCCTCGGTCGAGCGCGCCGTTCAGTCTGGAGTTCACGTCGACGTGGGCCGCCAGCAATACCTGCACACGGGCCAGATCCCCTTTCTGTGCAGCGTGGATCAGCTTGTCACCGAGAGTGTCGGGCACCCTCGCCAGAACGGGTTTCGACTTGTGGGCGGGCACGCCAAAGTTATCGTCCGACAGGAGCTTACCGGTGGCCACGTCGTAAACCTGATCGTCGCCAACGTCCGATCCGTGGACCGTTCCGGAGACGACCTCCGCCTTCTTTCCCCCGTCGACAAACTTCCAGCTCCAGATCATTAGCCCCGGACTGATGGTATGGAGAACCTTTTTGTCCCGGAATACGACCACGCTCAGCGGAATGGAATAAGACGTACAACAGTTCTCGACATTGATTGTCCAGCCGAGCGTCTGCCTATCGTCTGCCAGCTGAACGCCTGAGAATCCAACAGCGTTAAAAACCGTTTCCTTCTCTGTGCTCGCCTGCAGCGGAGGCAGTGTTTCCACGATCTCGGTCCCGTCGCTGTAAACGATGTGCAACGGCCCGGTTTCGTAGCCGGAATCTTCCATCGGGTCTCCGATGAAGAACTTCGTGATGTCTGCTTGATGCGACTCGCTCGTCGTCTCTTTTTGCGACCCGGTGGGTTGTCCTGATATTCCGGCCGACAGGGAAGCATCTTTTCCAGCTTTTGATTGGCAGCACAGCGAGGCTGTGCTGAAGGCCACCGCGATCAAAACGAGACCGATACGGGAGGTGGGTCGGACCATGAGCCAAAGTCTATGTTCCGCCGGCATCTGGCCGAATAGCACATTGGTGCTGCTTCAAACGACGGATCCCGATCCTCGAAAACGCCCCTTAGCTCCGGGCAAGGCTCCATTACTTTCGTTTGCTTCGAGCGTTGATTTTGCTTGCTTCAACCCCCGCCGCCCCTCACACTGAATCCAGAACCTGAGCCAGGAGGACTCGCCACTCGCGAGTCCTTTTGCTTTCCGGACAGGGTCCCAGGACCCGCGATCCTTCGGTCGTCGCGCTCTTTGCCAACTCAATCCCGATCAACGGGACCAGACGTAAACTGCGGGCGCGCCATCGTCACCGCGCCATCGCAGTGGCGCAAATGCTTTGTTTGCTGCATATGCAGGATGGGGCCTCAGCAAGTGCCCTGTTTTTACACACTTGCACAACCAGCGGCTCGCAACTAACCTGTTTTGACATACTTGCGCAATCGTGGAAGTTTTTTTGCTCCGCGCCGGGCATCACCGGTCGTCGCCGTCACCGTCCCGCGGCGCCAGGGGATGCGTCAGCATCCACGGAACCGGCTTATCCCCCATCGCCTCTTTCCACAGGATCACGTTCAGCTTCACCACCGGCGCCCGATCCTCGTGGCTGAAGTCCATCTTCGCCGACTCCTTCGCTCCGATGGCCCGTGGACCGTTTGCCGTGTAGATCAGCCCGTTGTTCCGGTTCCGGTAGTCCGCGTTGAACGCCGGCTGATCCCCCGCTCCCGTGAACTCCGGCGTCATCAGCGGCGCCAGCGCATCGTTCATGCTCATCGGCGGCGCTTCCAGCAGCCGCAGCATCGTGTGCAGCGTGCTGACCGTCGTGTAAAAGGTGTGATCCACAAACGGCTTTGCATTGTGCGGCGCGTACTTGCTGATCACCAGCGCAATCGACCGGTGCGCGTCCACGTGATCCGCTCCATCCTGGGCGTCATCCTCCAGGATGAAGAACGCCGTGTCGTCCCAGTACGGACTGTGCGACACCGCGTCCACGGCCCGTCCGACCGCCAGATCGTTGTCCGCCACCGAAGCCTGCGGCGTCGGCATCCCCGGCGTCGTTCCGGCTGTGTGATCGTTCGGCAGCCGCAGCATCACGAACTGCGGCATGGTGTCGTCGCCGTTCTTCCGGTCCGCGACCCACTGGTTGAAGTGCACCAGGAACTCGTTCACACGCAGCTGATCCGGAAAGCTCAGCTCGAAATCCGGATACAACGGATCGAAGTGGCCTTCCAGCTCATACTTGGTCGCCACGTTCCGGTAAATCAGCGGAATCTTCCATGGATATGGGCTGATCCCTCCGCCGTAGTTCGCCGGAATCGGGTCGCCCTTGTGAATGAACGGATGCTCGCAGAAGTGCTTGCCCTCCGGCGTCCCTGCCACCTCCGGCAGCTTCCCCTCCACTGGCTTTCCATGATCGGGCGTTGCCTGGTCGGTACAGAACTGCGTGGAGATGAACTCGCCAAAGTGATAGTAGGTCTTGTGATTCCGGGCAAAATCTGTCCACAGATACCCGCTAAACGGCTCGTCCACGTCGGGAATCCCCTCCAGCAGCGGATATCCGCCCTCCACGACGCCTTCGAAGTCGTAGACCCGCTCATGGCCGCGATACGCCACCTGCCAGGTGCGCTCGTTGTAATCGCTGGTGATCCCGGCCGTCGACCAGACGTGCCCATCGCCGGACACTTCGCCGGAGTCGTAAAAGTTGTCCAGCACCCCAAACTGCTTCGCCAGCGCATGCAGATTCGGTGTGATCGACTCGCCATACATCGTGAGCGACGGGTCGCCGTCACCCACACCCAAATCCCCGAGGAGCTGATCGTAGGTTCGGTTCTCTCTGATGATGTAGATCACGTGGTGAATGCGGTTCACTCCGCCCCGGAATTCGATCTGTTTGCGCGCCGCGTACATCAGGTTGCTCTTCAGAACGTTCGTCGTCAGCTCGCGATAGTGACCGCGCACCTCGTTCAGATCGATGGTCGCCAGCGACCCATGCAGCAGGGTGGCGATGTAGGTGTGCGGCCGCTGTTCCAGCCGCTTCGTTTGGCCGGGACCCGGGTTCGCCGCCTGCGGCTGGGGCGTCACATTGGGTCCCGTACCCTCGCCTTTGCCAGTGGCAACATAAAGATGCTCGCCCTTCAGCGCCAGCGCCGTCGGATACCACTCGGTGGGAATGTAGCCAACCGGAACGTGCAGCGCATCCGGCCCCTTCAGCCTCTGCAGATCGAAAACCGCCACCGCATCCACGCCGGAGTCCGCGGTATAGAGCGTCTTGCCGTCATCCGAGAGCACAACAGCGTCCGGCTCCGCGCCAAAGAAGGCCTGCCCCGGCAGTCGGGCGTCGAGGACGTCGGTAATCCGCATTTTGGCGCCGCTCACCTGAACCACGGCCACCGCATCGCGATTATCCAGAGCGATATAGAGCGTAGTCCCATCGGCGCTCAGCGTCATCGCAATGGGGTGCGAGCTGGGATCGGTCCGCCGAATCGGCGGCAGTAAGGGCAGATGCTGCCTGACCTTCCCGGTGCGCAGGTCCAGTTCTGCCACGGCGGATCCGTTCCACAAAGCCGCCCAGGCGCGCTGCCCGTCCGGGCTGGCCACCACGGCGATAGGATAGGTCGTCGGGATGGTCGGTCCCGCGGACAGGTCAAATCTCGTCTCCAGCTTGCCGCTGGCCGCATCCAGCAGCAGCACGTCATCCGAATACTCGTCGGCGACCAGGAGCTTCTCCGCACCATCGGGCCCCTTCACCACCGCCAGGCCGGTTGGCGCCGGAATCGCCTCGTCCCCGGGGAGATCCATGGTTCCGTGCTGCTGCTTTTGATCGCCGGAAAGCTGCCGCAGGGGCACCGGAATCAGCCGCTCCGGCGTCAGGCTCTCGCCCGTGAACCGGTAAACGGCGATCGCGTTCCCCGTCTCGCCAGGCTTGCCGCCTTCCGGCGCGGAGATCGAATCGAGGCTCGCGTAGAGCTCCGACCCATCGGCCGAGAATGCGATCCCGGAATAAAGGGTCTGATGGGCGGTCATGCCGGTGCGCGCATCCGGGTAATCCGTCAGCTTCCCCGTGCTGGTGTCCAGAATCGCGATGGATTGCTCGTAGTCGGACTCGACCGTGCCAAATCCCGCGTTCACCAGGGCCAGATACCGATGATCCGGCGACCACGCTGCCGATAAGGGAAGGCTGTTCAGACGCTGCGGATTCCCCGGCACAGGTCCCAGAATTTCTTTGCTGGTCGGCAAATGAACAGTCTGAGCGGAGCACAGCATCGCCGTCCAGCAGGCGAGCGCGGCGCACGAAAGGGGCACGGTGATCGGTTTCATCGCGACAGTATCTTCTCCGAAGAGGGTTAATTCAGCGTAAACCGTCCGCCGCTCCGGCCCTCGCGCGTGAGCGGCCTCCTGCTTGTTCTTGTTGCTGCAGGACCGGCTTACAAAAGTGTTACATCCACCCGCAGTTTGTGGCTGCTACGGTAAGAAACAGCGGTGCTTTTTCCCAGTGCCGCCACCCCAATTCACCCCGAAAGTCTGAGTTCTTATGTCTCCCGAGATGCTGGTTGAAGTCGTCGAGAATACCGCCGTCACCGCTAAACCTCCTGCGAGCGTCCTTCCGAGCACGACCGAGGCCCCTCGGTATCCGGTGATGCCAAAGCTGGGCCGCAAAGCCCAGGGCGGCAGGCTCAGCAAGATCACGATGTTCTTCATGGTTCTGTTTCACATCGGAGCCGTGGCGGCCCTTTTCACGTTCAGCTGGAAGGCGCTGGCCTGTTTCGTGGTGTTCTGGTTCCTGGCTTACAACATCGGCATCGGCATGTGTTACCACAGGCTCCTGACCCACCGCGGTTACCGGGTTCCGAAGTGGCTGGAATACTTCATGACCGTCTGCTCCACGCTGGCGCTGGAGGGCGGCCCGATCTTCTGGGTCGGACTGCACCGGGTCCATCATCAGCTCTCCGACCAGGAGGGCGATCCCCACACCCCCAACGACGGCGGCTGGTGGGCGCATGTGGGCTGGATCATCAGCGGCGAGTCTCTCCATGCCGAAACGGAGGCCCTGGCCCGCTATGTGCCGGACCTGAGGCGCGACCGGTTTTACGTATGGCTCAGCAAATACCACTGGGTTCCCATGGTGGTGGCCGGTTTGATCTGCCTGGCAGTCGCCGGGATTCCCGGGTTGTTGTGGGGTATCTTCCTGCGCACGACCCTGGGACTGCACTCCACCTGGCTGGTCAACTCCGCGACGCACATGTGGGGTTCGCGGCGGTTCGAGACCCGCGATGAGTCGCGCAACAGCTGGTGGGTGGCGCTGCTCACCGGCGGCGAGGGATGGCACAACAATCATCACGCCCATCCGGTGTCCGCTCGCCACGGCCTCAAGTGGTACGAGCTGGACGTGAACTACTACGGCATCTGGCTGCTGAAAAAATTGGGCCTGGCGCACGAGGTCAAGGTTGCGCAGTATGACCCGAGCGATCCGCGGCCGGCCGGCGTCGCCTGATCTCTTAGCACGCCGTGCCCGGAATTGCGACAATAGAAGCGCCCGCGCGGTCTGTCCGCGCCGGGCGCTTTCTTATGCGTCTGAGCGGACGAAGACGAAACATGGTCCTCTTCATTCTGCTCGGCGTGTGTCTGATCGGCGTCGCGGTCGTTCTGAACGTGGGCTGGATCGTGCTGAACTGGCGGCGGGTGTGGCCCATGGCGGTGGGCATCCCCTTCTTTCTGCTGCTGATCGCCGGCGTGGCGCTGAACACCATCTTCCTGGTGCGCGAAGTGCGGCGCAACGAGCGCCACGACGCCTTCCTGAGCGCCGTGACGCACGAGCTGAAGACGCCCGTGGCCTCCATCCATCTTTATCTTGAGACGCTGCAGCGCCGCCAGCTCGATGAGGGCCAGCGCAAAGAGTTCTACGCCCGTATGCTGACGGACAGCGATCGGCTGCTGGCGACGATCGAGCAGGTGCTGAAGGCCGGCGAACTAGGCCAGCGAGCCCGTTCTCACGTGCGCGTGGCCGTGGATATGCGCCCGCTCGTCGAGGAGTGCATCCACACAACCCTGGCGCGGCACCATCTGGAGGAGCGAGCGATCACGCTGAGCGTGGCGGAGAACCCGCTGCCGATGACCGTGCGCGGCGATCCGGACGAGTTGCAGACGGCCGTGCTCAATGTGCTGAGCAACGCGGTCAAGTACTCCCCGAATGGCGCCGATGTGCGGGTGGCGCTCAGCATCGAGCAGGACGCCTGGGTGCGCGTCAGCGTTACCGATCAGGGGATTGGCATTCCGGCCGCTCATCTCAAGCGCATCTTTCACCGCTTTTATCGCGTCCCCACCCGCAACGTGCTGCGCACCAAGGGCACCGGGCTGGGCTTATACCTGGTGCGCACCATCGCCCGGCAGCACGGAGGCGATGCCAACGCGCAAAGCGCCGGCGAGGGCCACGGCGCAACGGTGATTCTGCAGCTCCCCCGCATTCTGAGCCCCGTGCGGGAGCACGAGTAAGCATGGCGCGCATCCTGGTTGTCGAGGACGAGAGCAATCTGGCCCAGGGGCTGCTCTTCAACCTGCAGGCCGAAGGTCATACCGTCAGCGTGGCACCCGATGGCGAGACGGCTCTGGAATTCCTGGAGCGCGAGAGCTTCGACGCCGTTGTGCTGGACGTGATGCTTCCGGGGCGGGACGGTTTTGAGGTCGCCTCCACCCTCCGCGCGCGGAGCAACTACGTCCCGATCCTCATGCTGACGGCAAGGGCCCGCCCGGAAGACATTGTGCAGGGATTTGCCGCCGGCGCCGACGATTACCTTCCCAAGCCGTTCGATCTGAATGTGCTGCTGGCACGCCTGAGCGGCCTGCTGCGGCGCATGAACTGGTCCCATGGCGCCCAGGCAAAGCACGGCGCCGGCGATGAGATTGTGGAGTTCGCCTTCGCCGGCCGCCGCATCGACTTCGACGCTCTGGAACTGCACACGCCGGAACGCCTGGTGCGGCTGACGCTGATGGAAGCGGATCTGCTGCGGTATCTGGTGCGCAACCGCGGCAAGATCGTGTCGCGCAAGGAAATGCTGGAGCAGGTCTGGCACGTTCGCGAAGACACCGACACGCGCGCGATCGACAACTTCATCGTCCGGCTGCGTCGTTATATCGAAGACGACCCCGCGGCGCCTCGGCATCTGGAAACCGTTCGTGGCGTTGGATACCGGTTCCTCGCCAATCCGTAACGAGCGACATTCCGGCTCCGTTTTGAGGAAGTGACCATGGTGTGAGTCCCGGCCGCCTGATGGCGCATCATGGATTACAAGGGGTGTTCATGCGGGAAACCAAACTGCGGATCGAGAATATGCACTGCGACGCCTGCGTGCGCCGGGTGCGTCAGGCACTGGAGAAGATGGAGGGCGTTCGCGTGGGCGATGTGCGCGTGGGCGGAGCCCGCGTGGAGGCTCCGGAGAACCTGCCGGAGAGCGCCCTGCTGAGTGCGGTGGAAAAGGCCGGGTATCCGGCCACCGTGGAGCCCTGATGGCGACAACGGAAATCGAGCGCGCGGCGAACGCTGCCGCGCCCCGGACAGCAGAGACCTGCACCATCACCCTTCCGGTGATCGGCATGAGCTGCGCCGCCTGCCAGGGCCACGTGGAACGCGCGCTGCGCGGGACCGCCGGGGTGCGGGAGGCGTCGGTCAACCTGCTGACCAATTCCGCGCGCGTGACTTATAGTCCGGCCGCTGCGAAGGTGGACGACCTGATCGCCTCGGTGCGGGACGCCGGGTACGATGCGGCTCCCCCGGCCGAAGCCGGGGCGCGGGCCGACCAGACCGCCGCCGATGAAGCGCCGCTGCGCGCCAGGGCTCTCTTTACGCTGGTGGGAGGCGTCGCGGTCTGGCTGCTGATGAGCCTGTCGCACTGGGCCGCGCCGCTGCGCGCACTTTCGCCCGCTGTTCTGGATTACCCGATGCTGGCCATCACCCTGGCGGGGATGGTCTGGGGCGGCGGCATCATCTACCGGCAGGCCTGGACGGCCGCCATCCACGGCAGCACCAACATGAACACCCTGGTCGCGCTGGGCACGGGCGCGGCCTTTGCCTGGTCGCTCGTGGCCACGGTGGCTCCCGGCGTGTTTCTGCACTATGGGCTGCATGCGGATGTCTATTACGACGCCGTTCTGCTGATTCTCGGCTTTCTGTTGCTGGGCCGCTGGCTCGATGCCCGGGCCAAGCGCCGCACTCTCGATGCGCTGCACGAGTTTATGCGCCTGCAGCCACAGTCGGCGCGCCTGTTGCGCGATGGGCGCGAGATCGAGGTTCCCCTCGCCCAGGTGGCCGCCGGGGATGTGGTGCGGCTGCGTCCCGGTGAGCGCATTCCGGTAGACGGAGTCGTCCTCTCCGGTGTCACCTCCGTGGACGAGTCGCTGATCACGGGAGAATCGCTGCCGGTGACGCGACAGTCCGGCGATCGGGTGATTGGCGGCTCGCTGAATTTCGACGGCGCCATCGAATACCGGGCCACCTCCGTGGGAGCGGACAGCGTGCTCGGCCAGATGATGCGGCTGGTGGAGGAAGCGCAGTCGTCGCGAGCGCCCATGCAGCAGCTCGCCGACCGGGTGAGTGCTGTCTTCGTGCCGGTCGTGCTGGGCCTGGCGCTGCTCACGTTTCTCATCTGGATCTTCGCCGGCGGCGGCGCCGGTCGCGCCTTTGCCGTTTCGATTGCCGTGCTGGTGATCGCCTGCCCGTGCGCGATGGGGCTGGCAGTCCCTGCGGCCCTCACGGTCGCCATCGGGCGCGGGGCGCAACTGGGGGTTCTGCTGAAAGGGGGCGAGAGCCTGGAGCGGCTGGCGCGGATCGATATGGTGGTCCTGGACAAGACCGGCACCCTGACCGAGGGCAAGCCGGAGGTGGCCGCGGTGCACGGCGCCAATGGATGGTCTGAAGACCAGGTGCTGGAGCTGGCGGCCGCGCTCGAGCAGCGGTCGGAGCATCCGCTGGCCCGGGCAATCCTGGGCGCTGCAGAAAAAAATGGCCTGCGGGTACCCTCCGCGACAGAGGTACGCGCAATTCCCGGGAAAGGCATTCGGGGAAAGATCGAGGGTCACGCGGTGGCTGCCGGCAATGCGGCCCTGATGCACGAACTCGGAGTTCCTGTTCCGGAGGAAGACTCTCTTGCCGGAACAACCCGTATGTATGTCGCGCGTGAGGATCGCCTGGTCGGCGTGATTGAAGCGCGCGACACCCTCCGCGCCACCGCCAGGGAGGCTGTTGCCGGCCTGCGGCGTCTTGGGATCCGCACAGCCATCCTGACCGGCGATACCGGTTCAACGGCAGAAGTCATCGCGCGCTCCGCCGGTATTGAAGAGGTCTGGGCGGGATTGCTCCCCGATGAGAAGCTGGCAAAGATTCGGGAACTGCAGCAGCAGGGTCATCGCGTGGCCATGGCCGGGGACGGCATCAACGATGCGGCCGCGCTTTCGCAGGCGGATGCCGGCCTGGCGATGGGCACCGGCGCCGACCTGGCGCGGGAAGCGGGCGACGCCATTCTGCTGCACGGGGAGCCGCGGCAGATCCTCGACGCGGTATTGCTCGCCCGCCAGGCTCTGCGCGTGATGCGTCAGAATCTCGGCTGGGCTTTCGGCTACAACCTGCTCGGCATCCCCATCGCCGCCGGCGTGCTGTATCCGTCGCTCGGCATTCTGCTCAGTCCGGCGATTGCCAGCGCCGCCATGGCCCTCAGCTCGGTCAGCGTGCTTTCGAACAGCCTGCGCCTGAGGCGGTTCACGCCGCGATAAACTGAAAACGGAATCCTGTGCGCATCCTCACCCGGTACATCCTGAAAGAAGTTCTGTCGCACGCGCTGATCGGGGGCGCGATCTTCACGTTTGTCCTGTTCATCCGCTATTTGCCCAGTCTGCTGGAGCTGGTCGTCCGCAACAGCTCGGCGCTGAGATCGGTTATAGAGATCGTTCTCGCGCTGTTACCGGATATCTTCACGGTCACCATTCCGATGGCGGTGCTGGTCGGCATCCTCCTCGGTCTCAGCCGTCTGGCGGCTGACAGCGAAGTCACCGCCATGCGCGCCTCCGGGATGGGCGTGTGGAGCTTTGTGCGCATTGTGGGCATGGTCGCGGTGGCTGCCTGGGGCGTGAGCTTCGCGAACTCGATGTATTTCGCGCCGCGGGCTACCGCAGCCATGCTGAACCTCGAGAAGTCTCTGGCCAACGCTCAGGTCTCTGCGGAAGTGCAGCCACGCGTCTTTTACGAGGACTTCAAGAATTACGTCCTGTACGTCCAGGATGTGCGGGCCGGCGTGGGCGCGGCGAACTGGCGCGGCATCTTTCTCGCCGACGTGAGCGATCCCGACGCGCCAAAAATCACGACGGCCGACCGCGCCACCGTGGTCAACGGTCCCGACCAGTCGATTCTGATGCGCTTACGGGACGGGACTGAGCACCAGACGGTGGACGATCAGCCCGACAACTACACCCTCTCGACCTTTCAACAAACCGATCTCCCTCTGCAGGCCGGCGCCCAGACCAGTGTGCGCGTGGGCCACAGCGACACGCCAATTTTGGCCATGAACCTTCACCAACTGCTCGCGCGTACCCACGGTAAGAACGCGCGGCTGTACGAGATCGAATTTCAGAAACGACTGGCCTATCCGGCCGCCTGTCTCGTCCTGATGCTGGTGGGCGTACCCCTGGGAATCTCCTCGCGACGCGGAGGCAAGAGCGCCGGCTTTGTCCTCACCATTGCGCTGGTCTTCATCTATTACTTCCTGTCCTCCACGGGCACGGCCCTTGCGCGCCAGAACAAGATACCTGTCTTTGTCGGCGTGTGGGAGGCCAACCTCATCTTCTCCGTGTCTGGTATTTTCCTGCTGCGGCAAATGGCCACCGGAGGGGCGGCGCTGTCCCTGCTCTCCTCCATCGGAAGCTGGTTCCGCCAGCGCGTCAGCAAGACCCCGACACCGGTCGACGCCGTCCAGCTCACTCCGCGCCGGCGCCTGTTGCGCGGACGTTTTCCCCTGTTGCTCGACGAGTATGTTCTGCGCGAATTCCTGCTGACCTTTGGGATGGTCCTCATCACCTTCGTGATGTTGATGCTGGTTTTCACCTTCTTCGAGCTGCTCGGCGACATCATTCGCAACAGCACGCCTCTGGTCACCGTGGGCGAATACCTCATCAATCTGACGCCCAGCATGATTTATCTCATCACGCCTCTCAGCGTTCTGATTGGCGTACTGGCCGTTTTCGGCGTGATGAATCGCAACAGCGAGCTGACCGCCATGAAGGCCACGGGCATCAGCCTCTACCGCATTGTCGTCCCCGTTCTTGCCATCGCCGCCGTGCTCTCCGCTTCCTTGTTTGTCTTTGACGACACTTACCTGCCTCAGGCGAATCGCCGCCAGGAAGCGCTGCGCGACATCATCAAGGGAAAGCCCCCGGAAACCTTCGAGCATCCCGGCAGAAAATGGATTTTCGGCCAGCAGCATGCCGGACAGCCCAGCCGCATCTTCTATTACCAGTATTTCGACCCCGATATCGAGACCTTCGGCAATATCTCCGTTTTTGAATTCAAGCCGGGATCGTTCAATCTTTCAAAGCGAATCTTCGCGGCCACCGCCCACTGGGAGCCCAAACTCAACGCATGGGTGTTTGAGGATGGATGGGAACGCACTTTTACGCCGCAAGGCGTCAGTTATCAGGGTTTCTCCATCACCACCTTTCCCGAAATCCGCGAGCCCCCCGCGTACTTCACCAAGGAAGTGCGCCAGTCTTCCGAAATGAGCTTTGGCGAGCTGGCACGCTATATTCGCAATTTGCGGCAAAGCGGATTCAATACCGTTCCGCTGCGCGTGCAGCTCAATCACAAGCTGGCGTATCCGCTCATCACCCTGGTGATGGCCATTCTCGCGGTGCCCTTTGCGCTGTCCATGGGCAAGCGGGGATCGCTGTCCGGCATCGCTGTGGCCATTGGAGTCGCGATCGCCTACTTCGTCGTCTCAGGTTTCTTTGAGGCGATGGGCAACGTCAGCTGGCTTCCCGCCTTCCTCGCCGCCTGGTCACCCGATTTCCTGTTCGGCCTGGCCGGCGCCTGGCTTCTTCTGCGCACGCCTACGTAAACTGGTTGCCTATGTTTGCCAATCTCCGACTGCTGCTTCCTTACATGCGCCGCTACTGGAAGGGCTACGTGTGGGGCTGCCTCTGTACGGTCCTGGCAAACGCTATCTGGGTCCAGTTTCCGCGGGTGATCGGCCTGGCAGTCCACGACCTGAATCTGGGCGTGACCTGGGGCAAAATCTTCAGCTATGCCGGCCTGCTGCTCGGCGTGACCGTCGCGCACGGAATCCTGCTCTTCCTCATGCGCTGGATCATCATCGGCATCTCGCGCGATATCGAATTCGATCTGCGCAACGACCTCTTCCGCCAGCTGGAGAAGCAGGCAGCCTCGTACTTTCACGAGAATCGCACCGGCGACATTATGGCCCGCATGACGAACGACCTGTCCGCCGTTCGCATGCTGCTCGGACCGGCTGTTATGTACACCGCCAACACGGTGCTGTTCTCGGCGGGCGCGCTTTTCTTCCTGCTGCGCATCAGCCCCTTCCTCACGCTAACCGCGCTGGCGCCCATGCCGCTGGCCAGTATCTTCATCCAGTTCATGGGTCGCAAAATTCACCAGCGCTTCGAGCGAATTCAGGCCATGTTCTCCGATATCTCGGCGCAGGCCCAGGAAAACTTCTCCGGCGCTCGCCTGGTGCGTGCCTTCGCCCAGGAAGAAGCCCAGATTGCGGCTTTTGAGCGCTCGAACCAGGAATACATCCGCCGCGCTCTTCGCCTGGTGCGCCTGATGGGGATGTTGTGGCCGACGCTGGAGTTCATGCTGGGGATCGCGCTGGTGGTCGCCCTGCTGGTCGGCGGTCATGAGGTCCTTACCCATCGCATCGGCCTCGCTGCCTTTGTCACGTTCACGACCTATCTGCTCATGCTGACCTGGCCTATCATCGCGCTGGGCTATGTTGTCAACCTCTTTGAGCGAGGCACCGCCTCGGTCATTCGCATCCACGAGATTCTCACCGCCGAACCCACCATTTACGACGAGCCTGCGCCGGCTTCGGCGAATGGCCCCATCCACGGCGAAGTGGAGTTTCGCAATCTGGATTTTGCCTACCCCTCCCAGGATGCCCGCTCCGTGCCGGTTCTCCACAACATCTCTCTCCGGATTCCGGCCGGGACCAGCCTCGCAATCGTCGGCCCCACGGGCTCCGGCAAATCCACGCTCGTCAGCCTCATTTCGCGGCTCTACGACGCGCCGCCGGGCACGGTTCTGATTGATGGGCACTCGGTCCGCGACTATCCGCTGCAGGAGCTGCGCGGCGCCATCGGCGTCGTTCCCCAGGAGACGTTTCTCTTCAGCACCAGCATCCGCGAGAACATCGCCTTTGGCGTGTCGTCAGCCTCCGCAGCTGGCGTGGAGGCTGCAGCCCGGGTGGCGCACATTGGGGAAGAATTCGGGCTCTTTCCGAACGGCTTCGAAACCGCCGTAGGAGAGCGGGGGCTCACGCTTTCCGGCGGTCAGAAGCAGCGCGCAGCTCTCGCCCGGGCGATCCTGCGCGATCCCCGCATCCTCATCCTCGACGATGCGCTGGCCAGCGTCGATACCTACACGGAAGAGCGCATCCTCGCAGAGCTTCGCTCCGTCATGGCCGGCCGCACCACCATTCTCATTGCGCATCGCATCTCCACAGTGCGCCATGCGGATCGGATTGCGGTCCTCGTGCAAGGGCGCATCGCTGAGCTTGGCACCCACGAAGAGCTGCTCGAACGCAACGGCTACTATGCCAGCCTGTTTCACAAGCAGCTTCTTGAAGAGGAACTCGCCGTCACCGGCTGATATTTCCGCTCATGCGGTCCAGCTGGAATGCGCCGTGTCGGCGGTTCCGTATGGGAGCTTTGCCGGAATCACGACGGCCGACACTGCCCCGCCGCCCTGCTCAGCCAGCAGCCGCAGCACTTCCGGATCCCGCGCCGCTACGCTCCAGGCTTCACGCACGTCGCGTATGCAGGCGATCGCCTCCTTCAGCCGCTCGGCCGACTCCAGCCGGGAGCCTTCCAGGCACAAAGCGAAAATCGATGTATAAAACTCTGAAAGCGCCCGAGCCGAGCTTCCCCCGATGTCGGCACGCAGCCTGGACTGGAGGTGCATCAGGATTTCCAGAACGCGGGCGATTGCTGTCCGCCGTTCCGTCGCATCCCGGGTTTCGATCGCCGCAATGGCGCGGTACAGAAAGCGAACCATGCCGTCGTACAGCGCCACAATCAGTTCCACCGGATTCATTCCGGCCACAGCCTGCTGCTGGTAGTTCATGTTCCTCCGCGTCTTCCGTCGTTACCCGCTCGTGTCCTCGTTGTATCCGGTGATTGCGCTGTACAGCTCGTTCACCTCGTCGATCTGGCTGGGAATTTCCTGGAGCGTATAGTTGGCCTCGTTCAGTTCGGTCGTCAGCTGCGTCTGCTCCGTGCTGATCGTGTTGTTTTCGTTGGTAATATTCGTGTTCAGGTCCGACTCCTGCGTGGAGTCCTGCTCGAGCGCCAGGTAAATCGCCCCGTTCGGTCCGCTGTTGCCCAGGTTGCTCAGCGTGCTGGTCAGGTTCGTCCCGAATGAGGTATCGCCGCTGCTGGCCTGAAAGAAATTTGTCACATCCTGGTAGTTGCTGTTCAGCGCGCTGTCCAGGGTGCTCGTGTCCAGGGTGAGCGTGCCATCGTTATTCGTGCTGGGAGTGATGCCCAGCTGCGACAGCGACGTGATCGCCCCGGAGGACTGCGTAAACGTGATCGCCTGCTGCAGCTGCTCCTGCAGCAGCGCCATCGTGGAATTCCCGTACAACGGTTCGGGGGTGCCGGACGAGGTGCTGCCTTCCTGGGTATTCAGATCGCTGACCACCGTGTTGTACGCGTTCACAAAAGTGTTGACCGCCGACTCCACGTCGCTGTTGTTGTTGGTGATCTCCACCTGCACCGATTCGCTCGGCGCGGCTTCCAGCAGCTGCATCGTCACTCCCGGAATCGCCGTGGTCACCGTGTTGGAGCTGCTGGTCATCGTCGGCAGTCCGTCGACGGAGTACTGCGCATCCTGCCCCTTCTGCTGCTGGCCGAAAGTCACAGTCCCGGCCGTGCTCGAATTTGTGGTCGCGTCGCTGAGCTGGCTGGCATCGATGGCCGCCGATCCCGCCGCGCCGCTGGTCGAGCTCACCAGAGTGAGCTCCGACTGCCCGCTGCCCACCGACACCACGTTCGCCTGCACCCCGTAATCCCCGGAATTGATATACGACGCCAGGGTCGAGAGCGTGTTGTTCTGGGGAATGGTGTCACCGCTGCCGGGGTCCACCGCCGTCCCATCGGAAATCGTAATGTCCTGGGAGCCGATGGTCAGCGTGCCGCCCAGCGTATCGCTGCTGTTGACGGCGCTGCTGGCATAGGAGAACGTCTGCGCCAGCTGGCTCACCACAATCGTGTGGCTGCCCGCCACCGCCGCCGAGGTCGCATTCGTCAGCGCCACCACCGAGGTGTCGGAACTCGAGCCCTCCTTTTCCGCGAAGGTGCCTTCAAAGTCGGTGAGCGAATTCAACGCCGTCGAAAGCGAGCTCAGATCTGTCCCGATACCGGTCAGCGCGGTGTCCTCGGACTGCAGCGTGGTCAGCTGATTCTTCCACGGTGTCTCCACCGCCTGCAGATTCGCCACAATCGCGCTGACCGTCGTCGATACGTCAAACCCCTGACCGCTGGTCGGGGAACCAAAGGACAGACCCACGCTTCCCATAGTGCTGTTATCGTCCCGATCCGGGAGAGCTTTATCCCGGAGTCTCTGTGAGCAGTTCCCGGGCCGCCCGAAGCGGCCCGGCGTTGGAGAAAACTAAGAAAAGGCGGGGAGCCGAAGCTCCCCGCCTTTGTCCATTCCAGCTGCGCTTACTGAAGCAGCTTGGTGACCATCTGTTGCGTACTGTTCGCCTGAGCCAGCGCCGAAATGCCGGTCTGGGTCAGGATTTCGAACTTCGACATGTTCGACGTGGTCGCCGCGTAATCGGTGGCCGTGATCGTATTTTGTGCCGAAGTAATGTTGGTTTGCTGCGAACTGGCGATGTTCGACGCCGCGTTCAGCGTGTTGATGTTGGCCCCCACCTGGCCGCGCTGGTAAGCGACGGCGTTGATGGCGTCATCCACGGTTTGCAGCGCGGCTTCCGCATCGGCCTGGCTGGTCAGGTTAGTCCCCGCCAGGCTGGTGCCCATTCCGGCGCCGGAGAGAACCCCGCCTGTGCCCGTGACGCCGCCCACCGATGCGCTCACCTGAAGACCCATCCCCGAGCTCGACTCCGACGATCCAACTCCGGCATCGGACAGTGTACCTACCGTCACGTTATAGTTGTGGCTGCCCGTCGTAGTGCCATCGCTGGTGTAGATATTCACGCCGCCCGCGACCGGAGTTTCCTGCGAAGCCGCCGCCTGCGAGGTTTCCGCCACCGTGAATCCGGTGACGCCGGCTGCCGCGCCTGTGGAAGATACTGAGATAGCCAGGTCGCCCAGGCCCGCATCGCCCTTCGTGGTGTCGTAGGAGACGGTATAGTTGTTCCCCAGCGCAGTCTGAATCGTGCTGAGCAGGTTTGCGTTGGTGACCCCGTCCAGATCGACATTGAGCGCCGTCCCGGCGCCCGCCGATGTGGAGGGAGTTACGGTGAAGCTTCCCATCACGGTGTTCGCGGAGTTGATATTGGTCACCGCGGTCGTCCCCTCCGACAGAGCATCGTTGCCGCTGCCGTTGGCGATGCTGACGGAGTTGACCCCATCCGTTGTTCCCTGCGCGCTCACCCCAATGGTCAGCGTGCCGGTGCTGCCGCTGGCGCTGTAGCCCACGGTGTAATCGGCGGCCGTCAGACCGGCCTTGGTCATCGCGGCGGTGACGGTGCTGGCCAGGTTGGCCGTGGTGACACCCGCGAGATCGACGGTGACTGCGCTCCCGGCGGTCCCGTTGGCTGTCGGCGTGATCGTGAACTGGCCGCCCAGCGTGTCCCCGTCGGTCACGGCGATGGTGGCGGACTTCGGCGCGGTTTCCGCCAGCGAGGTGCCGGTCCCGCTGAGGCTGGTGATGCTGTCGGTTCCGGCCTGCGCCGTCAGAGCGACGGTCAGCGTGCCCGATGCGTAGCTGACGCTGTAGTCCGGGTTCGCCGTGACGGACCCATCGCCATTCTGCGTTCCGCCCAGGCCCAGTTCCACCGTGTTGACGAGGTTCGCCGTGGTCACGCCATCGAGGCTGATGGTGTACGGGCTGTTCGAATCCCCCGCGGCGGCTACGGAGAGGCTGCCGCTCAGAGAATCCCCGTCGGTCACGGCCAGGGTGAAGCCGTTAGGCTGCGCCGCGGAACCCGTGGAAGTAGCGTCGCCCAGCGCCGTGATGGTATCCGTTCCCGCATCGGCGCCCAGCCCGATAACCAGCTCGCCCCCGCTGACAGAGACGCTGTAATCGCTGTCGCTGTTGCCGGCCGCCGTATTCAGGGCGGTTTGCAACGACGTTGCCTGGTCGCTCAGCGTGCTGCCGGTGATGGTGCTAAGGTCGATGCTGATGGCCGTGCCGGCGCTCCCGCCTACGGTCGGCGTAAAGCCGAGCGAGCCGGACAGTGTCGAGCCGTCGGCAATGGGGCCGCTGGTGAGGGTGCCGGTGCCGCTGGTCCACGTGATCGCTGCCGCGGTACCGTCCGTGGCGGCCAGCGCCGGCGCGGTGCCCGCGGTTGTGCCGCCGGTGACGATGGCCGTGCTGGCCAGTGCGGCGGCGGTGCCGGTGGCCGAAGTCGCCGTTCCTGTGGCGCCTGCGCCCCATCCCAGAGCGCTGGTGGTCTGGTCGCTGCTGAAGACTGTGATTCCGTTATATTCCGTGGTGCTGCCGATGGTCCCGATCTGGGTCAAAATGTCCTGGTATTCCTGGTCCGCCGCGCTCATCTGCGAGCTCGACAGCGTGCCGCCGCCCGCTTCGGTGGCCAGGGTGACGGCGCTGGTCAGCAGACTGGTCACCTGCGACAGCGCGCCGTCGGCGACCTGCAGAAAGCCCACGCCCTCGCTGGCGTTGCTGGACGACTGCGTGAGCGCCGCCGAGTTGGCCTCGAGGCCGTTGGCGATGGCAAGGCCGGCCGGATCGTCCGCGCCGGAATTGATGCGCGAACCGGATGAAAGCTGGGTGAGGGTGTTTTGCAGGCTGGCCTGCGTCTGGTTCAGATTGTTTTCCGCGTAGATAGCGGAAATGTTGTTCAGGACTCCTAATGGCATAACGTTTCTCCCTTAATAATCTGGGTTCCTGAACAAAGTGCGTACGCTGGCTCGCGCCCCACTCCCGGGAACCGCTTCACTCAGCCCTTTCATCGGCCCCGGGTTGGCCGCCTTTATTCCCTCGCGCCTGTTTGGCAGCCGGCGTGCATAGCCCGGCGCGCCTCGCCCCTGCGCCCATGTCCTTTTTTGCCATCCCTTTCACCCCCGTTCCTCCTGTGCCGATGAAATCTGGGAGGAGCCGCCCATGATCCACCTCACCCGTCTCAACGGCAATCCCCTGGTCGTCAACAGCGACCTCATCAAATACGCCGAGGCCTCCCCCGACACCATGCTCACCCTCATCAACGGCGAGAAGATTGTTGTCCTTGAATCCTGTGAGGAAGTGGTCGGCCGCACCATCGCCTATCGCGCCCGAGTCTTTGGCGAAGCCACAAACTACATGCCGGCGCTCGCCTGGAAGCCGCTGCGGGAGGCGAGTCAGCCATCCGCAGGGACAATGTCCGGCGTCGCCGGCGAGCCGAAAGAGTAGACCATGGACGCAGGCAGCCTCGCGGGCATCTTTCTGGCGCTGACCGGCATTCTCGCCGGCCTGCTTCTCGAAGGCGGGCATGTGGGACAGGTCCTGCAGCCGACGGCCGCCATGATCGTTTTCGGGGGAACCCTCGGCGCGGTCATGCTCCAGTTTCCGCTGCATACCGTTGCCGCCGCCGGCCAGCGCCTCATTCGCGTCTTTCTCCACCGCGACGACGGTGGCCAGGCACTCCTCGAGCAGATCGTCGGCTTCGCCAACCAGGCTCGCCGCCATGGCATCGTCTCCCTGGATCGCGATCTGGACAAAGTGCCCGACCCCTTTCTGCGCCAGGCTCTCATGCTGGCTGTCGACGGCACCGAACCTGCCGAACTGCGCCGCATCATGGAGGTGCAGATCGACACCATGGGCGAAGTCGAGGCGCGCATTCCCTCCGTCTTTGAATCCGCAGGCGGATTCTCACCCACCATCGGCATCATTGGCGCTGTGATCGGGCTGATCCAGGTCATGCAGCACCTCGACCACATGGATCAGGTGGGACGCGGTATTGCCGTCGCCTTCGTGGCCACCATCTACGGCGTGGGCGCGGCCAACCTGTTCTTTCTGCCGGCGGCAGGCAAGCTGCGCCAGCGTGCCCGCGAAGAGCAGCGGCGGAAAGAAATGGCTCTCGAAGGCGTGATCTCCATTCTCGAGGGCATGAATCCGCGCATGATCGAGATCAAACTCGCCGGATTCCAGAGCCGCGTTCCCCGGGCAGCGAAGAAGGGCGCATGAACCTCCGCGACCGAAAGCGTCGATCCTCCGACCAGATCCCGCATGATCGCTGGCTGGTTTCCTATGCGGATTTCATCACTCTGCTCTTCGCATTCTTTGTCGTGCTGTACGCCAGCTCCCGCGCCGACCAGCAGAAGCAGATGCAGGTGGCGCACTCAATCCAGTCGGCATTTCAGGCGATGGGCTTGTTTCCCGCCGCGCCGGCGTCTCATGAGCCTCTCGATCGCGCGGCCCTCACATCGCCGGCACCCGTCAACCTGATTCTCGGAGACGACCTCGCCCCCTCTCCCGCCGTCCAGCAGGACCTTCACCAGCTGCAGGGCCAGTTGGCCGGCATTCTGGCCCCGCAGATCGCCCAGCACGTCGTCGCCCTTCGGCTCGGGCGCGATGGCCTGGTGATTTCGCTGCGTGAGGCCGGTTTCTATCAGAGCGGCTCGGCGGCGCCGGACGCCGGGTCAAAGGGCACCCTCGACAAGATCGCCGCGAAACTCAGCGCCGTGCCTTACGATCTGCGCATCGAGGGACACACCGACGATGTACCCATCCACACCGCCCAGTTTGCCTCGAACTGGGAGCTCTCCACGGCGCGCGCCAGCGAGCTGACGAAAATCCTCATCGTCCGTTATGGATTCGCTCCGGCGCGCCTCTCCGCCGCGGGCTACGGCGAGTATCACCCGGTCGCCAGCAACGACACCGCCGAGGGACGAAGCCAGAATCGGCGCGTGGATATCATCGTTCTTCCGCGCATCAGCGTCGTGCCGGCGCAGAATGACTCCCGCTGAATCGGCCGCTTTGAACCGGACCCACGCCTTCAGCTAAAGCCCAGCACCGGGTGCGGCTGATACGGCTCCTCGAGCGACCGGACTTCTTCCGGAGTCAACTGAACCGCCAGCGCCGCCACGGCATCCTCCAGATGATGCGGCTTCGTCGCTCCCACAATCGGCGCCATGATCCCGGGCTTCTCCAGCATCCAGGCCAGCGCCAGCGTGGCCTGGGACACGCCGCGCTGCTTCGCCATCTCCTCCAGGCGGTCGACCACGGCATGGTCCTGCTCTTCGGTTCCGGAATACATCGTGTTCCCGAACCGATCCGTATCTGCGCGTTTCGTGCTCTCGCTCTTCCACGGCCGCGCCAGGCGCCCGCGCGCCAGCGGACTCCAGGGAATGATCCCGATCCCTTCCTCGCGGCACAGCGGGATCATCTCCCGCTCTTCCTCCCGGTACAACAGGTTGTAGTGGTTTTGCATGGAGACGAAGCGCGTCCAGCCATGCCGATCCGCCAGATAGAGCGCCTGGGCGAACTGCCACGCATACATTGACGACGCGCCGATATAGCGCACCTTGCCGGCCTTTACGACGTCGTGCAGCGCCTCCAGCGTCTCCTCAATCGGCGTCTCGTAATCCCATCGGTGAATTTGATACAGATCGACATAATCCGTCTGCAGCCGGCGCAGGCTCTCGTCCAGCTCATGCAGAATCGCCTTGCGCGAGAGGCCGCGCCCGTTGGGTTCCTCGCGCATCACGCCATGCGCCTTGGTGGCGACCACGACCGCCTCGCGCCGTGTATTCTTCTTCAGGAAACGCCCAAGGACCTCCTCGCTGGCGCCGCTCGAATACACGTTGGCCGTATCGAAAAAGTTGATGCCGAAATCGAGCGCCTGCCGCAAAAATGGCTGGCTCTGCTCCTCGTTCAGGGCCCACTCGTGGCGGCCGCCTTTGGCCGCTTCCGGTTTCGCCGGCGCACCATAGGTCATGCAGCCGAGACAAATGCGCGAAACCTTCAGTCCCGTCCTGCCCAAATTGACGTAATCCATTGCCACTCCTCAGAATCTCATTCAAAAAACAGCACGCTACGCGTCCTTCCGTATAAGAGGGCCAGCCCAGCCCAAACGATTCGGCGTCCGCACCCATTTTAAGATCAGATCATGGCGAGGGAAGCGACGCACCGCCGGTCCGGGACGCAGTCGCCGCCCACCGGCCCTTCTCAGCGCAAAGCGGCCGAGCGCCTCCGCGCCCTCTACGATCGGCTGGTTGCGGCGTACGGCCCGCAGGCATGGTGGCCGGCAAAAACCGCGTTTGAAGTAATCGTTGGCGCCTATCTTACCCAGAACACCGCCTGGAAATCCGTCCAGCGCTCCATCGCGAACCTCGAGGCCCACGGCATTCTGTCTATTGACGGACTGCGGCGCATTCCCGAGGACAAACTCCGCGAACTCATCCGCCCCTCCGGATTCATGCTGCGCAAAGCTGCGGCGCTGAAGGCCTTCGTGGCCTTTCTTGACGCGCACTACGGCGGAGAGATCGGCTCTCTGCGCGACGCGGCGCAACGGTCGCCTGGCATGGTACGGGAGCGACTTTTGGCTCTCCCCAATGTCGGCCCGGAAACCGCCGACGCCATTCTGCTCTATGCGCTGGACGTTCCCGCCATGGTGGTTGATACATACCTGCGCCGGGTCGTCACGCGCCACGGGCTGGTGCCGGAGAACGCCAACTACGCCGCGATTCAGTCCCTGGCCCAGGCGGCCTTTGCGCCCGATCGTCTCCGCGAGAACCGCCAGGAGTTCGCCCGCCACTACAACGAATTCCATGCGCTTTTCGTGCAGGTGGGAAAGGATCACTGCGGCCCCATCGCTCGCTGTGAAAGCTGCCCGCTGCGCGGCGACTTGCCGCATTCGCGTTCCCGCCGGGGTTCGCCATAAACTGGAACCCGTGCCGGTTACTCTTTACGCCGCATCGACCAACCCCGGCAAGCTGCGGGATTTTTCCGTAGCCGCCGCTGAGGGTGGATTTGCGCTCGAGCCCCTGCCGAACCTGCGGTCCATTCCGGCGCCCCAGGAAGACGAGCCGACCTTTGCCGGCAATGCACGCCTGAAGGCCGAGTACTACAGCCGCTTCTCTGCGGAGATCGTCCTCGCTGACGATTCCGGCCTCGAAGTCGATGCCCTGGGCGGTGCGCCGGGAGTGCGCTCCGCCCGTTTTGCCGAGGATGCCGGCTACGAACCGCCCCATGTGCGCGCTGCGGATGGGCGCAACAACCTTTTCCTCCTCGATCGCATGCGTGGCCGAGCCCCGCGCACGGCGCGCTATCGCTGCGTGCTGGCGGCCGCGCGCGCCGGCGTCGTGCTGGCCATCGGCGAAGGCATGGTCGAAGGAGAAATTCTCGAAGCTCCTCTGGGCACTGGCGGTTTCGGCTACGATCCGCTTTTCTGGCTGATCGAGCTGCAACGCACCATGGCGCAAATCTCTCTCGAGGAGAAGCACGCGCTCAGCCATCGCGGGCGCGCCTTCCGCGATCTTCTTCCGCAGCTACAACGCGCTCTGCGCTGATCTCCGCGTTCGCCCCACGAGGCCGAGGTCGATTCGCTCGCTTCGCCGCGTTCAGAGTTCGAGAACGGAGACGATTTCTCCCTCGTCCAGTCTCTCCCGGTTCTCCGGAACGACAATAAACGCATTCGCCCGGGCGGCAGCGGTCAGGTCGCCTGAGCCCTGCCAGGGGATGCGCCGCACGCTCGTTCCCTGCACATCGCTTTGCAGGCGCGCCGGCAGGAAGACCGTCAGTCCGGGCTTCGCGAGGACCGCCTCTTCCAGCTTCGCCATGCGAAATCGAGGCGTCGTTTCGCTCTCGCCCGCCAGAGCTCGGAGCACCGGCACGACGAACAGAGCGAAGGTCACCATCGTGGAGATGGGATTGCCCGGCAGGCCGAAGAACGGCTTTCGCCCCAGACTTCCGAACACCACAGGCTTGCCCGGCTGCATCCGCACTCCGGTAAAAAGAAACTCGGCGCCGGCCGCCAGCAGGGCGGGCTCGACATAGTCGAACCGGCCCATGGAGACGCCGCCCGTCAGCAGAAGCAGGGCGCAGGGCATCGCCTGGCGAACCACCGCTTCCGTTTCCTCCACGTCGTCGCGCACGATGGGGAAGAGTTCCGGTTCGCCGCCCGCTGCCGCCACCTGAACCGCCAATGAGTAACTGTTGGAGTTACGGATCTGGTGCGCCTGGGGCGCCTGAGCGACTTCTACCAGTTCATCGCCGGTCGACACGATGGCGATTTGCGGCCGCATCCAGACCGGAACGCTTGCCGCTCCGCAGGCGGCGGCGGCGGCAATCTCGGCCGGCGCCAGCCGCCGCCCTTCCGGAATGATGACGTCGCTGTGTTTGGCCTCGGCTCCTGCGGGAACGATATTCTCGCCTGGCGCCGGACGATGCCGCCCGTTCAGTTGTACGCGCCCGTTCGCGACCGTGACATGCTCCACCATGGCGACGCAGTCGGCGCCCGGCGGGACCGGCGCCCCCGTCATAATTTCCACCGCTTCTCCGGCGGCAAGGGTTCCGTCCGTCCATGCCTGACCGGCCCGCAGCAGGCCGGCGATGCGGAGGTCGCCGCGCTCGATTTCCATGGCTCTGCAGGCAAAGCCGTCACGCGTGGAGCGCGCGAATGGGGGTTGATCGCGATCCGCCAGGATCGGCGCCGCCAGAACCCGCCCCGCTGCCTTGAGCAGCGGGACGCGCTCCTGTTCGCGGGATCGCCCCAGAATCCGTTCAGCCTCGCGGCGCACCACGCGCGCGGCTTCCTCATAACTCACGATCGCAGGCACGGGGACGGAGTTCATTTGGTAGTCATTCTCGCAAAAGAAAAGAGCGCCGTCTCCCGGATCTCGGAATGCGGCGCTCCCGTAGAAGGATTGTGGAGGCCTTAGTGCCTTCTGCCTTTGGAGTTGGTGGCCGGCGCGGTGTTCATCTCAGCCAGAACCTGCTTCGCGTCGTTGGCGAACTGTCCGTTCGGCGCCAGCTGCAGGTACTTTTCGTAAGCCTCCTGGCATCCCGGAGGCGCGATGATCTTCTGCGTCTTGGGATCCATGGTGGCCTTGCCAATCAGGGCCTGGCCTTTCAGGTAGTAGGGAATCGGCCGAGTGGGATCCACGGCAATCGCCTTATCGGCGGCGGCCACAATGGCGTCCGTCTGCCCGGTGCGCGACATCACGATCGTCTCGTTCTGGTAGTACATGCCCGCCTCCTGCGGATACGCCTTTGCCGCCGCATCGTAGGCGGCCTGCGACTCGGGCAGCTTGTTATCGTCGGCATAGGCTTCGCCCAACGCATTCCCGGCGCTGCCGATCACCTGGAGATTTGGCTTTTTCGAGGCCTGTTCCAGCGTGATGCACTTATTCAAAGAGGTCTCCGCGTCGCTGTACTGCTTCAGGCCCAGCTGCGCCTGACCCAGTTCCACCCAAAGCAGCGGCTCGTCGGGTTTGATCGCGACGTCGTGCTGCATCAGGGCGGCGGCATCGGCGAAGTTCTTTTTGCTGTCGTCGGAGCGAGCCTTCTCGAGATCGCCATTCAGATTCTTGATCTGCGCGTTCGCCTGCAGAATGCCGGCGTTCTTGGCCTTAATCTCTTCGATTGCCTTCTTCTGTTCCGGCGACAATTTCTCGATATATTCCGGCCGCGACATATCGTCGTTGGCTTCCGTATCCTGCCCCGCCACGACTTTTATGCCGTCGATCTGGTCGACGACCTTATCCTTCGGCGTGTCCGCCTTGCGGTAGACCATCGTGTAGGTGCCGGGGACGATGTCGTCGCCCTTGTAGGCGCCGGTGGCGTCGACATTCAGGGTGTACTTCGCTTCGGCAGTCGGCGAGGCCATCCCGCCGGGATACAGCGAGATCGTGCCGCCGGTGATGGCAGCGCCTGTTGGATCGGTGACCTGCCCGTGAATTTTGCCGGTAGCGGTTTGCGCCGCCAGTGGCAGCGCGGCAGCGATAAGAGCGGCCAGTACCAGCCGCGACCCAAGACGTATATTTCGCATAATCATTCCTCTCTGCTGGTTTGCGCGACGAGCCCACGGGCCGCCGCGCCCTCCTGAAATCTCTGCCCGGTCGGCGCGTGCGCATACCGGATCGGATCCCGGACGCCCGCTTCCTCAAAGGCACGCAACCGCAGCACACAGCTTTCGCAAACACCGCAGGCGGCGTCCGATCCCGAATAGCACGACCAAGTTAAATCCAGAGGCGCGCCCAGTTCAAGGCCGAGGGCCACGATCTCCTTCTTCCGCATATGGATGAGGGGCGTCCGCACCGCGATGGCTCCGTCGCGAGTCCCCTGCCGGATCAGCTCCTGAAAGGCTGCGTAGTAGGCGGGCCGGCAGTCGGGATAGCCGGAGCTGTCCTGTTCGACGGCGCCGATGAAGACCGTCTGCGCATTAAGCACTTCGGCCCAGCTCACCGCGGCGGAGAGAAAGTGCGCGTTGCGGAAGGGAACGTAAGTCACCGGAATTTCGGCTCCGATCGCCGCGCGGTCGGCCGGAGCTTCGGGAATGTCGATGCTGGCGTCGGTGAGCGCCGAGCCGCCGATGCGGCGAAAGAGATCGAGCCGGAGGTGCAGGAAGTCTTTGAATCCCAACGCCTCGGCGACGGCACGCGCGGCGCGCAGCTCGCGCTCTTCGGTGCGCTGGCCATAACTGCAGTGGAGCGCGTACGCGTCGTGATCGCGGGCGGCGAGGGCGGCGCAAACACAGGAATCCATTCCGCCGGAGAGGCAAACCACGGCACGCGTTCGGGATGCGGACATCAATCTCTATCGTAGCGCGACAGACCGTTGGCGGCGTTGCGAGGAAGCTGAGGGCAATTCGTTCGTAATCGCCGGAAGTCACACGCGACGAAGAGGAGCGCGTTCCGACGAAGCGGTCGAGGCGCCGCGGAAATAAAAAATCTCACAATTATGCAAGTGTGTCATAGCAAGGAGCTTGCGTTTCTGGATAAATGCAAGTGTGTCAAAACAAGGCAGTTCCACGAGCCCTCAAGCGCAAGTGCGCGATACAAAGAGGTTAGAGTCTGGAGGTTAGAGTTTTGCCTGGGCTTGCAGCCAGGGCAAGACTCCAGGTTTTCCTGGCCAGCCGGAGAGATTGTCCCAAAGCAAAAAGCCCACACGGGGCGGGCTCTCTTCCTTTTTCCACTCTAAGTTCAGAATAGCAGATTCAGCCGGATTTCCTGCCAGATTTCGGCGGGTATTTCGGCGTGGAAAGCGCCTGGAATCAGCGGATATGACTTTGGTTTGGCGCGCGGGGGCTTGACAAGATTTCCACAGGAGGGATGGAAACCTCGAAAAACGGCAGGGCTCAGTCCCGGTCCGGCGTTTGGCCGGGTCAGGGAGCTTGCAGAACGCGGGTCGCGCCGGCCGCCGCGGGGTGAAATTTGCGGAGGGCCAGCACGGCGAGCACGATGAAGAGGATCAGCGCGAGGATCTGGGAGATCTTGAAGGGCGCTGCCCCATGGGTGGTGGCGAGGGCGTGCAGGGCGGGGACCTTCTCAAACGACTGGACGATGAGGACGAAGAAGTTGAGATATTGGGCGAGGATGGCAGTGCCGATCCAGGTCGAGCGCCAGCCTCCGGCCATGTGTCCCCCATAGCGCGCGACGAAGGCAAAGACCAGCACCACGCAGGAGAGGATGCCGATGACGATGCCGGGCGTGATTCCGTGGAAGGGGAAGAGGAAGCCGGTGATGCTGGTGAGCGCCGTGGTGATGAGAAAGAGGGCGGTCACAAGCGGGAGGGTTCGAGAGGCGATCATGCCGACGATGACGATGAACCCAGCGGCGATGCCGACGAGGCTGATCGCCACATGAAGCTGAGTGAATGCGGAGAGACTCATGCCGAGGATCATGGGAGTTCCTTTCCTGGGGGGATCGGGGGCCGGGGCCTCAAGTCAACGGATAAGCGGGGAGAACCGAGGGTAGCGCAGGTTGGGGGAAGGCTGCAATGGTTGGATGAAGGGGTGGTGTGGGGGGTGCTGCTTTATTTGGGGGAGGTCGGGGCAGATGTCGGGTCGCCGGTCAACCGCTCATTCCGTGGTAGCCTGCCGCCCATGAGAACGGAATTGCCGCGATTCAACGGGGTCGCCGATGACACAGCAGTAATGCGGAGCTTCGCTCTCCGGGTGCTCAACAGGCTTCGATAAGCTCATTCGCAATATTGCATAAGCCGCCTAACCAGCTAGAATTTCTCAGTGACCAGAGAGCGTTGGGCTCAGATCGGAATCACGGTTCAATTCCTCATCGTCGTGAGGACACTCGGTGAGATCTTCCGGCTGCGGCACCTCCATGGCACGAGTTTTTCCACGGCGATCGCTATACCTTATGTTGGCGGCGCTTTGATCGCGACCTGCTCCTGCTGGGCAGCAGTTACCTTATACTTCTTCCGGCGCTACGCACTGTCCGCGTGGATCGCGCTGGCGACCGTACTCGTTCTCATGGTCTACAAAATTGAAGTGATCGGCAGATAACGAGTCGTCTGGATGACAGTGCTATTTTTTGCTCCAGGCGACAGCTGCCGCGTTTGACATGCAGGGCTGAGGCGCATAGTTTCGGCAATTGCGAAAAGCTTCCTCCCCAAGGAGTGCCTGAAATGATGCGCCGATTTGCTTTGCCTGCCCTGTCCTGTGTGGCTGGTGTGCTGCTGCTGAGTGCCGTCGTCGCTGTGGCACAGGAGGCTCCCCACGTTCCGGTACGGCCGCCGGATGGGCAGCTGGATCCGACCAAAAATATCCAGCAGCCCGTGCTGTTCTCGAGCTTTCACCAGCCGCTGCCGGAGCAGTATGTGTGGACGCACGATCCTGCGCACCAGAACGACGCCGAGCAGGATGCGCCGCGGTACTTCCGGGCGCACTTTCATCTGGACAGCGCGCCGCCGGTGGCCATCTTGTATCTGGCGGGACCGGAAAACGCGGATGTGTTTGTGAACGGGAGCGAGGCGCAGCGGATGGCCGCCGATCCGCTCGCACGGATCAAGCCGAAGGTCTTCTGGATCGACGTGACGCGGCTGCTGCGGGCGGGCGATAACGTGCTGGCGGTGGAGGCGGATCATGGGGATCGTCTGGTGGTGAAGCTTCTGCCGGCGCCGCCGGGGATGACTGCGCCCGCAGTCCTGATCAGCGGGCCGGAGTGGAAGGCCACGAAGGAGAAGACGGACGGCTGGGAGAGCGCGAGCTTCGACGACAGCGCGTGGCCGGCGGTGGACGCGATGGGCGGCATCGAAAGCAACATCGACTTCTTCCAGTGGAACCGCGATGCGGGGATGTACACGTGGCCCGGGTACCAGGGCGAGTCGCCGTTTTTGGCGCACACCTTTTTGCCGGCAGAAAAGGTGACGGACGTGTATGCGGGGCTTGGCAGCTTTGAAAATGTGGACGCGCTGACGTCAGCCCAGGACGACCCCGCGCAGGAGTTCATCGTGCACCAGGGACCGGCTCATGCGCCGAACGAGTACATTCCCACGCTCACGCTGGATTTTGGGCGCGAGGTGGCGGGACGGGTGCAGGTCGAGTCGGATTCGGACGCGCCGCTGACGGTGTCGATTGCGTATGGGGAGTCGATTGAGGAGGCGCATAACGAGCCGTATCTGGGCGTGGATGTGCTGCACGTGACGCCGCATGGATCGGGGTTGGGGCCGAAGTCGGCGTTCCGGTATGCGCAGATTCGTTTCCTCTCCGGGGCGCCGGAGCTGAAGTTCCGGGCGATTCGCGTGGAGGACATTTACTACCCGGTGCATTACGAGGGCTCGTTCGAATCGTCGGACAAGCTATTGAACGAGATCTGGGAGACAGGCGTGTATACGACGCACCTGTGCATGCAGAACGACATCTGGGACGCGCCGAAGCGGGATCGCGGGCGGTGGATGGGCGATACGGACATCAGCGGGCATGTGAGCGACGCGGTATTCGCGGACCGGTTCCTGGTGGAGGACACGCTGACGCGGCTGATTGGGCCGCTGCCGCTGCACGATGCTGTGAACGGGATTCCAGGCTACTCGTCGTACTGGTTCACGGAGCTGGCGGATTTCTACAAACACGAAGGAGACAAGGACTACATCGCGTCGATGCACGACCGGATCCTGGCGCTGCTGGCGTTCATGGATCTGGATTTCGATGCGCAGAACCACTTCATCAATCACACGCACGAGTGGCTGTATGTGGACTGGTCGCCGGGGCTGAACGGAATCAGCCCGGAGACGCGGGAGGCGACGACGCTCGAGTATGTGCGGGCGTGTCGCGCGGGCGCGTGGCTGCTGCGCCAGCTGGGCGACACGCAGAACGCCGAGCACTGGGAGCAGCGCGCGGATGCGGTGACGAAGACGACCCAGGCGCGGGACTGGATGGCAGGCGGATCGTTTGGGCCGCGGTGGCAGACGAATGCAATGGCGGTGATCTCCGGCGTGGCGAAGCCGGATCAGTATGCGGACATCTGGCAGAACGTGCTGTCCCACGTGGGCGCGAAGACGTGGCGGCCGGACGTGATCACTCCCTACTACGGCGCGTATGTGCTGGACGCGATGGCGAAGATGGACCATCGGCAGGCGGCGCTGGACTGGATTCGCGAGTACTGGGGCGGGATGATCCACGAGGGAGCGACGAGCTTCTGGGAGGCGTACGATCCGGCGTGGCCCAAGGACGATCCGCATGTGGATTTGCAGGCGGACGACACGGCGGGGTACCGGATCAGCCTGGCGCACGGGTGGTCGACGGGACCGACGTACTGGCTGATGGAGCAGGTGCTGGGGATCAAGCCGACGGGACCGGGATTTGCGGCGGTGACGATTCGTCCCGACCTGCTGGACCTGGACTGGGCGAAGGGCGGTGAGCCGACTCCGCATGGAATGCTGACTGTGAGTCTGACAAAGGAACACGGGCTAACGGCGACGGTGGATGTGCCGGAAGGTGTAACAGCGACGGTTCTGTTTCCAGTGAAGGCTGGAGTACAGCAGGTGCTGGTGAACGGGAAGGCGGAGCGTGGACGTATTGTGGAAGACGGGAAGCGGATCGTTGTGACGGTGGCGGCGGGGCGGAGTGAAATTCAGGCAACAGGGAACAGGCAATAGACAACAGGGGCTCGGGAGAGTTGCGGGTTCACATTGGTTCTGCTTCCAGTACTTCGGAGTGGAGTTGACCGAGCCGCTGGTTGACCACGGGTTCGGGAGGGAGTTTGCTTCTTGCTGTGGGGTGAACCTGGCTCCCGGGGGTTGGGCGGGGGCCGCTGGCCCGGGGGGCGACGCTCAACGCTGTGGGCGGACTTCTTCGGCGATTTTGCGCAGCTCGGACAGAATTCCGCCGAGGGGGTTCACGAAGAAATGAAGAGAAAAGCGGGGATTGCTGCCCTTGTTTCGCTGGCGATCGAGCTTGTGAACTGGTTTGTTTTTCCCTTTCCCATCGATATTGGTTATCCCCCAGGCACTCCCTGGTACTGGCAGGTGATCGGATTCCAATGGGTGGCCCTGCACTATATCGGACTGCGATCTTCGGACTGGATTGAGAAGATCGCCGGCTGCCATCAACGAAACGGCCGGGACGTTGTGATGGGCTGCAGGTCGGTCGATACCGTCTGGTTTTTTATGGGCGGCTACCTTACGACTCTGGTGGTCGTCCTCATTGTGATGTTTGGTTTTCGGCAGCTCTTTCGATTGCGCCGCAGAGGCTAACGCTGCGCGCGGACTTCTTCGGCGATTTTGCGCAGGCCGGGCAGAATTTCGCCGAGGGGGACGCCTTCGGCGGGGCGGGTTCCGAGAGCGAAGTAGGCCTTGCGGTAGAGCGCGTAGAGGCGATCGCTGACGGCGACGGCGGCAGGGTTCGGCGTGAAGGTCCGAAACGCAGGACAGAGCTTCGCCTGGGCGGCTTCGATGGTGGGGAAGGCGCCGGCGGCAACCATGGCGAAGATGCCGGAGCCGAGGCTGGTGGGGATTTCCGCAGGCACCAGCACCGGCTTGCCGAGGACGTCAGCGTAAACCTGGTTCAGCACGGGGTTGTTCTGCGGGACGCCGCCGGCGTTGATGACGCGGTTGACCGGCACACCGTAGTCAGCCATGCGCTCGAGGATGATGCGGGTGTGGAAGGCGGTGCCTTCGATGGCGGCGAAGAGCTCATCCTGCGCGGTGTGGATGAGGTTCCAGCCGAGGGTGACGCCGCCGAGCTCGGAATTGACGAGGACCGTGCGATCGCCGTTGTCCCAGGAGAGGCGCAGCAGGCCGGTTTGGCCGGCGCGGTACGCTTCGAGTCCCTGGGAAAGCGCGCCCACTTTGGTGCCGGCGCGTTTGGCGATGGCGTCGAAAATGTCGCCGGTCGCGGAGAGGCCGGCCTCGATGCCGGTGTACTGGGGATGCACGCTGCCGGGCACGACGCCGCACACGCCGGGGATAAGGCGCGTTTCTTTGGCCATGGCGATGATGCAGGTGGATGTGCCGACCACGTTGACCACGTCGCCTTCGCGGCAGCCGGCGCCGAGCGCGTCCCAGTGCGCGTCAAACGCGCCGACCGGGATGGGGATGCCGGCACGCAGGCCGAGCTGCTCCGCCCATGCGGGAGCGAGATGGCCGGCGAGGTGGTCGGAGGTGAGGTATTCGCCGGCGAGCTTGTCGCGGACGCCGTCGAGCAGCGGATCGACGCTGGAGAGGAATGCCTGCGGCGGCAGGCCGCCCCACTTCGGATTCCAGAGCCACTTGTGGCCCATGGCGCAGACGCTGCGCTTTGCCTGCTTCGGATCGGCGATGCCGCACAGCGTCGCCGCGACCATGTCGCAGTGTTCGAAGGCGGAAGCGAACTGCGCGCGCTTGTCAGGATTGTGGCGCAGCCAGTGCAACAGCTTGGCAAAGCCCCACTCATGGGAGTAGACGCCGCCGCACCACTCGATGGCTTCCAGATGCTGCTGGTGAGCGAGCGCCGTAATCTCCTGCGCCTCGGACTTGGCGCGATGATCGCACCAAAGGTAGTAGTCGCTGAGCGGCTGCATATGCGCGCCGACCGGGACGACGCTGGAGCCGGTGGTGTCGAGGGCGATGGCTTCAACATCATTGGCGCGAATGCCTGCGTTGCGGACCGCCGCATGAGTGGCCGCTGCCAGAGCGGCCATCTGGTCGGCATGCGCCTGGGTCGCGTAGTCGGGGTCGTCGCGTTTGCGATGCAGCGGGTATTCCTGGACCGCGGTGCCGAGGCGTCCGCGCTCGCTGTCGAGAATCGACACGCGAACGCTGAGGGTTCCAAAATCCACTCCTGCGACGATGGCCATAATGCTTCCTCAATGCAGATTCAGGACCAGCACCTCAATGGAGAACGGCGGCATCCGGTGGTGCAGCGTGGCGCCCTGCGTGGCCAGCGCCGTTTCTACCGGAACGATGTTCGTCGGCTCATCGAGGGTGTTGGTGGCCTGCGTGTCCTTCGCACTCAGCACTACCTGGCGCCCTCCAGCCGCCAGGGTTGCGCCGTCCACGTGGACGTCGACTTCCCGCGCGTCGGACGTGGCGTTGACGAGCTTCAGGTAGAGCTGCTTCTTTGCCGCATCTTTCGTGACGGAGTAGAAGAACCGCGGGCCGGCGCCTTCCAGTTCCGACTTCGGCGTTTCCTGCCCCAGATACTTCGAGAACATCACCTGCGCATAGTAGCTGGGCGATCCATAGCTGTGCAGCGCGTCGTAGCCGATGAGGTCCGTATCCCACTGCATCGCGCCCGCGGAGCGGCTCACATTGGTGAGCAGCGGCGCGTAGGAGGCCATGACGATGATGTCGCTGTTGCGCTCGAGGCCGGTCATCCAGGCGGCATCGCCCAGCGCGGCGCCCATGTTCGGGGTGGGGGTGCCTTCGCGCGTGGCCCACTCGCCGACGAAAATCTTCGGCCCGCTGCGGTCGGTCTTGTCGTAGTGCGTCGTATCGGCGAAGAATTGCGTAGCCCGCAGATAGTAGTGGTCGTCGATCACGTCCGGGCGGATGCCCTTCACGGGTGTGGTCGCGATCAGCTGCAGGTCAGGATACTTTGCCTTGATAGCCTTGTAGAACTGCGCGTAGCGCGCATCATAGCTGCCCGAGGTATCGAACCAGTCCTCGTTGCCGATCTCGACGTACGTGAGATGAAACGGCGCGGGATGGCCGTCCTTTGCGCGCTCGGCTCCCCACTTCGTATCGGTACTGCCGGTCACGTATTCGATTTCGTCGAGCGCGCTCTGCACGTAGGGCTCGAGAGCCGGACCCGGCGCGATGTGCTCATGCTCCAGCGAGTAGCCGGCATAAACGGCGAGCAGCGGGCGCATGTGCAGGTCTTCGCACCACTCCAGGAACTCGAGGAAACCGAATTGGTCGGTGGACCAGTAGCCCCAGGGACTGGGGTGGCCGGGGCGATCGACGAGCGGGCCAATGGTTTTTTTCCAGTCGTACCAGTCGGCCAGGTGATTGCCCTCGAGATAATTGCCGCCGGGGAAGCGCAGAAACGCCGGATGCATGGCGGCCAGTTTCTCCATCAGATCGATGCGGTCGCCGTTGGGCTGGTCGTGATACGTGGGCGGAAAGAGCGTAACCAGGTTCAGCCACAGCGTTCCAGGATGGGCGATGGTGATTTCGAGGTGATTCGACAACGAAGGCTCGATCGCGCCGGTCTTCAGGGTGAAGGCGTGCCGGGCCCAGTCCGTGCCGATGCCGCTGACGACCGCGCTGGCCAAAACCTTGCCGGTTTCATTGGCGACGAGGCGCACGGTCACCGGTCCCACCGCCTCTGAATCTTCCTTCGCGTAGAAGGAGCCGCGGTAGGTGGTGTTGGGATGCAGCCCGAAACCCCAGTAGCCGGTGTTGAGGACGCCCGCGCTGCCCGACTCGCTGGCCGCGCTGATGTCGATGCGAAGGCTATCGTTCAGCGCCTCGCTCGGCCCCGTTGTTTTGTCCGGGGACATCTTCGCCGACGCATCGCCGTTCTCCAGCAGGTACCAGTCCAGCACTCCGGACCAATCCGCGCGGAAGGTATTGTTGCTGACCATCTCTGCGTAGAGGCCGCCCTCGTAGGCGTGATTGATTTCTTCGGTCATCAGGCCGTAGAGAGTCGGGCTGACCTGAGACGCCGTCTGATCGGCATGGATGATGAGCACCGCAGGCGCCGACTGCCCCAGCGCCGCCGCCGGCACTCCGCACAATACGAGGCTCAACAAACCCGGGCTCAGCAAACCCAGGCTGAGAAAAATCCCATTTGTCTTCGTCAGCACCGCAAGTCCTCCCCGACCCGATGAATTCGGTTACAAATCCGACAGCGAATGTGGATCGAAAGAACTTTATACCCAGGCAGAGCGCCTGCGGTCCCTCTTTTTGCCCTGGGCTCAGGAGAGCGATCCACCGCCGGCGACAGCGGCCTGCTTGCCGGGGCCCTCGAAATACTTCTCGATCTCCTCAAGCGTCCGGCCCTTGGTTTCCGGCAGGAAGAAGGTGGCCGTAATGAAGTAGAGCACCGTGCAGCCCGACCAGAAAAAGAACATCGCATAGTAGCCGAAGTTGCCCACCACGGGCAGGAAGAGCGCAGCGATGGCCGTCGAAATCCCCTGGTTGATGAGCAGGGCGATGCCCATGCCGGTAGAGCGGATGCGCGTCGGCATTAGTTCGGAGAGCATGAGCCAGACCACGACGCCCGGCCCCAGCGCGTAGGACAGAATGAACAACCCCAGGCAGGCCGCCACCGACCAGCCGATGCCGGGTTTCGGAATCAAGCCGTAGCGGGCGCGGCGGATCACCAGCGGCGCGCCGGCTTCTTTCGCCTCGGGCGCAATGCGGGCGACCGGATCCTCGCTGTCGCTGATGACGGTTTCCATGTGATCGCCGTCGCCATAGGAGTAGACCACGGTAAGCGTGGTGGGGCGGCCGGCGGTCTCCGCGGGCAGGGCGGCGCTACTGAGCGGAAACGCGAGCCGATCGCCGCTGACGGCTGACTGCAGCGTGCCGCGCACGTCGGAGCTGCCGGTTTCGATGCCGTAAAAGATGAGGCCCGCCGCGAGCAGCGCGATGACTACGCCGCCGGTGCCGATGCGCAGCAGGAAGCGCCGCCCGCGGCGATCGACCAAAGCGATGGCGACCAGGGTCATGGCGGAGTTGAGGACTTTCACGACCACGTCGCCCTGGGTGGCGTGGCGGGCGCTCATGCCCGCCTGGCGCAGGATGATGACCAGGAAACTGAGGATGGAATTGATGCCGGTGGTTTGCGTAAGCGCCAGGACGATGCAGGCCAGAATAAAGGGCACAACGTATTTGCGGCGCCAGAGCGGGTCGTGCACGCCGGTGTCGGTAGCGACCTTCTGCTCGCGCGCCACGTCTTCCATTTCCTGCCAGACAACGTCGGCTTCGTTTTCGGGCAGCCCGCGCAGCAGCGCCGTGCGCGCCTCCGCAATGCGGCCCTTGCGGAAAAGCCAGCGCGGGGTTTCGCTGAGGAACCAGCACGAGGCGAAAAACAGGATGCCGGGATAGATGACGGTGAGGAACATGCCGCGCCACGCATGGTTCTGCGCAGCACGAATCAGAATGGCGTTGCCGGCGGCGTGCGCAATGACGGTTTCGGCCTGCCGCGTGTAGAGAAATCCGATGAAGGCCGCGAGCACGATGCCGAAAGTGAGCATGAACTGGAAGAATCCAGTGCCACGCCCACGCTGGTTGGCGGGAAGGCACTCCGCCAGATACAGCGGCACCACCACGGCGATGACGCCGCCGCTCATGCCCTGCAGCAGCCGCCCCAGGAAAAGCCCGGTGAAGCCGTGCGAGAGGATGATGATGACGATGCTGACGATGAACATGAGGCCGCTGACGATGGTCATTTTGCGGCGGCCGAGCCAATCGGCCATCATGCCGGCGGCCAGCGACGAGAACATGCTGCCGCCCAGCACCGCGGCCACCACGAGCGACGTTTGCGCGATGGTGAGATCGATGGTGTGGCTGAGATAAAGGAGAGCCGCCGCGATGATGCCGATGTCCGCGCCGTACAGCAGGCCGCCCAGCCCGGAAAAAGCGAGCAGAAGCCAGCGATAGCGCGCCACACGTGCCTGGGAACTATTCATGAGCCTGCATTGACCGCGGATTGCGGAGGTCCTGCCGTTTTGTCCGCGATGACAGGCTTCAGGGCCAGCAGTCGCAGCGCATTTTCACGATACACCTTCCGCAGAACGTCGTCGGGCAGGTGCAGGCCACAGATGTTCCAGCGTCCCTGGCGCGAAGCATGAGAGGGATATTCAAAATACTCATCGGCGGTTTCGAGAAAACGGAAGTAGAGCCGGTACATCGATTCCTCCGGCAGCAGATCCGTACCGAAAAGAATGCGATCGGCAAAATGAAGGAAGAAGCGGCGGGCGGAATACGGCTGGCGGCCCAGTTCCGACGCGCGCGCGCTGATATCGACGGAAAGGTTAGGACAGGTTTCCAGCAGCTTCTCCACGCGAGCCAGATTCTCGCCGCTCTCGGCTACATGCGCGGCCACAAAGGTCGTTTGCGGATGGCGCGCGATGACCCGATCGCGCTGATCGAGCAGCTCGCGCTTGGAGTATTGTGAGCCGTAGAAACTCCAGTCCGGATGCGCGGCGAGCTCCTCATAGCGCTCGTTGCGCGCATCGACGGGAAGGAAGAAGGCATCCGGGTCGGCGGTGTGGAACATCACCGGCATCCCCAGCGCCGCGGCTTTGTCGAAGATCGGTCCGAGGCGATCGTCGTCGATGCGCAGCAGCGCGCCGGTGGCATCGCGGACCGTCAGGCCAAGGTCCTTCCAGAATTTGATGCCCACCGCGCCGCGCTCGGCGAGGGCCTCCAGCCGCGTGCAGGCGCGCTCGACGAAGTCAGGTTCGGCGACGTCGGACCAGTCCATCCAGCCGATGGACGCAAAGCGCTGCGGGTCTGCGGCGGCGAACTTATCGATCATGCGCAGGGCGGCTTCGCCGGTCTTCATCGTGATATTGACGATCTTCTCGACCCCGCAAGCGTCCATCACGCGCAAGGCGTCTTCAGGCTCCACGGAGTCGAGATGATTGTGATAGTCGATGACGGGAAAGCGCGCGCGCTCGATGTGGCTCTCGGCCGTCACCAGCATGGACTTCGGGTGAAATTCGCCGAGAGGCAGCGTCACCTCCGCCGTCGCGGTCACCAGGTCGACAAATTTGTCCCGTTCTTCGTTCTTCTCTGTGGATGCCATGCGCGGCTAGGCCAGGATGACCTCAATGTTCTGGTTGCGGAGCGCCTCCTCGGTCTCGCGAGGCAGGTTCTTGTCAGTGATGACGCAGTGAACGGCCGCGGTGGGGATGATGCGCGACAGGCTGCGCCGGTTAAATTTCGTCGAGTCGCAGACCACGACGATGCGGCGCGAGGCCTTGACCATGGCGCGATTCACGCGGGACTCGAGGAAGTTCGGCGTGGTGATGCCGGTCTCCACGTCGAAGCCGTCCACGCCCAGGAAAAGAATGTCGGCGTGCATCTCGTCGAGAACATCCTCAGCCAGCGGACCGACGAGAGAGAACGAATTTTTGCGCAGCGTGCCGCCAATCAGGATGACCTCGAAGTTGGTGCTGGCGAGGTCGGCGGCAATGTTGACCGCGTTGGTGATGAGCGTGAGCTGCGAGAAGCGTTTGAGCGCGTGCGCCACCGCGGTGGTGGTGGTGCCGGAATCGAGCATGACGCACTGGCCTTCCTGCACCATGCGCGCTGCCTGATCGGCGATCCGCTGCTTCTCCTGGGAGTGCTGCTTCTGCTTTTCCTGGAGCGAGGGGTCGAAGAGCGCGCCGGACTGCAGCCGCAGCGCGCCGCCATGGGTCCGCTGCACCAGGCCGCGCGACTGCAGGTGCTCGAGGTCTTTGCGGATGGTGATCTGCGAAATCCCCAGCGCGCGCGACAGCTCGCCCACCAGCACGCGTCCCTGGCTCTGGACCAGCGACAAAATGTGCCGCCGGCGCTCATCGATGAGCATCTGGCTGCTCTCGTTGGGCTGTGCTGCCGCTTTTTTGGGTGTTCGTGCCATCGGCTTGCCAGTTGCCGCACCATGCTGGGGCGGCGCTTCATGCCGCATCATAGCGGCTCCTTCCAGCCAGCGCCAATGATCGTCCCCATCAAGGCAGCCTGCGGATCTCCGCGGGATTGAATTGCGTGGACATGTGTCCCGCGATGTGCACCTGCACCTGCTGCTGCGCCTTTTCGCCGTTCAGGCCCTCGGCGGTAACGGTGACGGGATAATCGCCGGGCTCGGTCCACGCGTGAGCAGCCTGCTGGCCGCCAACGTCCACGCCATCGCCGAAGCTCCACGTCCAGGCAACTACCGGATCGCCGCCGGTCTGCTCGGCAGAGAGGTCGAGCGTCGCTCCGGCCGCGGCGGTTGCAGGAGCGTCGATGCGAATCTCCGGCGCCGCTACCTGCACGCTGCCGTCGATGAATTTCACCATCCGCACGGATTCGGCGGGGATGGTGAGCTGGACCTGACCTCCGGCGGGCGCAGGCAGGTCCTTCTTCTCCAGCACATCGGAAAGCGAGTATTGCGTGCCGGCCGAAAGCCCCAGCCGATCGAGTGCGATCGTCCGCTGCACCGGCTGCTTCGTCCAGTTAAAGACGGTGAGGATGCTTTGCCGCGGCGATTCTTTTAGGAAGAAGATGGTCGGCTGCTGGTCCTGCTCGCGATAGTCCATCAGGTCGATGGGGGTCGCGGAGCGGCCCAGCTGCACCATGTCGATGAGGTCCTGGTTTTCGATGAGCGCCAGGCGGTCGGGCTCGTGCTCGAGGGTGGGCAGGTTGTCGCCGATTTCGAACATGCCCGCGGTGACGGCAGCCAGGGCGATGGCGGCGCGGGACTCGTCGAGGGTCGCCGGCTTGCGGCTCTCATGCCAGCTCTGGTCGGCAATGGTCTGCGTGGAAACTGCAAACGCATCCGGATCGGCGACGAAATAATTGCGGTTCATGTAGTAGCGCGCGGCGATGCCGGGTTCGGCCTCCCTCGTCGCTTCGAAGGTATGGCCGGTGTCCTGCGAGATGCGGCCGTAGTTCACGTAGCCGACGGGGTTCAGCATCACGCTGCCGTCTTTGTCGAGCCAGACATGCTCGCCGACCGCTTTGCGGATGATGCCGAGCCCAATGCGCTGCGCCTCCATCGCAGTGGTGCCGGGCTGGTGGTAGTAGCCCTCGATGGCGCTGTCATCCATAAAGTCAAGCTTGATGTAGTGAATGCCCCACTGGTGGACGAGCTTGGTGTAGGTCTGGCGCAAATAGTCGGCCGCGCCGGGATTCGTCACGTCGAGCATGTAGAGCTGGTCTTTGCCGTCGGTCACGTTGCCAGCGGGGATTGGCTCGCCTTTCGCGTTGTGGATGAGCCAGTCGGGATGATGCACGTAGACCCAGGCACGCTGCGAGACCTCGAAGGGCGCGGTCCAGATGCCAGGCACCAGACCGAGGCCGCGCACCTTGTACTCCAGCGGCGTGAGTCCGTGAGGGAAGAGGGTCGCGTTGGGCGTGGTGTATTCGCCGCGTGCGTACTGGTAGCCCTCGTCAATATGGAAGACGTTGTAGCCGAAGGGAAGCAGGTGCTCCGACTCCCACTGCCCATTGGTGAGGGCGGCGCCGCTGTTCAGCCCGAAGTAAAAGGCGGTCCAACTCCACCAGCCCATCAGCGGCGGCGCGGAGGGCGGGTGATGAATCTCGTGAATCACCGAGCCGTAGGTTTCGAGCTGGTGGTGGTAATCGCGGCTCACGCTCAGCAGCACGCGCTCGGAGTCGAGCTGGCCACCGGTCGGGACGGCGAGGCTCAACGGAATCTGATCTTCGGCCGGTGAGTCCTGGAGAGAATTTTCCTTTTCGAGTTCAGTGGTGCCCGTGGATTCGACCTCGTACGACGCGATCCGCGGCCCCGCGCCAGCCGCCAGGTGCAGGCGCAGGATGGTCAGGAACTTGTCCGAGGTAAGCGCGCCGACAAACAGGCTCTCGTGGCTTTCCCGGTTGTAGACGAGCTGGCTGCCGACGCCGCGATGCATCGGGGTCGGCTGCTTGTAGGGAGCATCGGCCAGGTCGTGGATCTGCATCGCCGGGCGATCCTCGCTGAAGCTGTCGGAGAGGACGCGATCCTGGGCGGGCGGTCCGCCGAGATTCACGACATCGTCCCCGCTGGCATCGACGGCGCGAATCGCTTCGACGTGGATCGCATGGCTGGTCGTGTTCTCGGCCGTCACCTGCACATCGGCAAAGGGCGCGTCGTGGTAAGCGCGCAGGCGGTAGACGAGCGTCGGCGCGCCGGCCAGGCCTGATGCCGTCACCGTCCACTCGCTCGCCGCGCCGAGTTCGCCTTGCGCCTCCGTCTGCCGGATCGCGTGCTTCGGATACTCGGCGGAGCGCAGCCATCGGCCGTCCACCTCCGCGGCCACACCTGTGGTCAGGGCAAAGACTGAGCCGCCCGGCATACCGATGCTGTACTGCCCATCGAGGGCCACCTGCACGTGGAGCCCTCTGGTCTGCGCCGCAATGGACAGCGGGCACGCGACCGCGCTGGCCAGCAGAACCACGAACGCCCGTGCTCCGGCACGCCGGTTCGGGTTATGTTTCACGCTTGTTTGGCTGCGAGTTGTCGTGTTCACTTGCGAATTTCGTTTCATTTCGATCCACATCGATCCGGTATCGCAGGTTAGTGGAGCCGGGAGGGGTCTGTCAAGCGACCCTCTCGATCCAAAAAAGGGCCTGATCCCAGCGAATAGAGGCCAAAGCGAGGCCAGGACAATCGGCCAGGCCCGCCTGGCAGGCCCTTGTCGCGCCGATTTCGATCCAAACCCATTGCTCTGGAGGAGAAAATAATGGTAATAATACGGAATCTTCAGGAAAGACCTCGGGACCGCGCAATAACACCTGCATGGCGCACTTCGATCTCACGCTCGCCGGAGAAGTCAACCTCGATCTCATCCTTTACGGCCTGCCCGAGTCGCTTCCGCTCAACCGCGAGCTGCTGGCCAGCAACTTTGAACTCACCCTTGGCAGTTCCTCCGCCATCCTCGCGCACAATCTTTCTCTGCTCGGAATGCGCACCGGCTTTGTCACCCGCGCCGGCGACGACGAGCTGGGACGCATCGCCATGGAGCGCCTGGCGCAAAGCCAGGTGGACCTTTCCCACGCGATCCGCTCCACCGGCGGGACGAAGACCGGGGTCAGCATCGTGCTGCACCACGGCGGCTCACGCCGCATTCTCACCTACCCCGGCGTCATGTTCGAGATGACCTGCGCCGACCTCGACCTCGACTATCTCTGTTCCGCGCGGCATTTTCATCTGTCATCGATTTTTCTGCAGCAGGGGCTGCACGCCGGATTGCCCGATCTTTTCCGGACGCTGAAGGAGCGCGGCCTGACCATCTCGCTCGACACCAACGACGACCCCGACGACCGCTGGGACGGCGTACTCGAGGCGGTTTTGCCCTATGTCGACGTGCTGCTGCCCAATGACGACGAGGTGCGCCGCATTGCCCGCCGCGATACCGTGGAGGCCGCGCTCGATGTCCTCGCATCGCGCATCCCGCTCGTCGCCGTCAAGTGCGGCGCGCGTGGCGCGCTGGTCCAGCAGGGATCTCGACGCATCCAGGTCCCCGGAGTTTCCGTCACGCCCACAGACACCATCGGCGCGGGCGATACTTTCAATGCCGGCTTTCTCTCCGCCTGGCTGCGCGGCGCAGATCCGGAAACCTGCGCCCGCGCGGGCAATATCACCGGCGCGCTTTCCACGCTGCGCCCCGGCGGCACCGAGGCCTTTCGCGACCGTGCGCTGCGCGAGGACTTTCTTCGGCAACACGCATTTCCGTTTCCGTTGTAGTCTGGCGACGCAGGAGGCACTCTCTGGAGCCACCCACCATTACGAATCCCGCTGGCACCCCCGGCCTGCGCCGCGCGCTCAAGCTGCGCCACCTGATTCTTTACGGCATCATCATTATTCAGCCCACCGCGCCCATGGGCCTCTACGGCATCGTCAGCAATGCGGCGCGCGGCCACGTGGTCACCGCCCTTCTCATTGCCATGGTGGCCATGCTGCTCACGGCGGTCAGCTACGGACGCATGGCGCGCATTTATCCCAGCGCGGGCTCGGCGTACACCTACGTGGGGCACGAGATTCATCCCATGGCCGGATACGTGGTCGGCTGGTCCATGCTGATGGACTACATGCTGAACCCGATCATCTGCGTGATCTGGTGCAGCGCCGCCGCGCTGAACGTCTTTCCGCTGGTCCCCTATGCCGCGTGGGCGCTGGCGTTCGGCATCCTCTTCACGGCGCTGAACCTCATTGGCGTGCAGGCCTCCAGCCGCGTGAATGCCGTGCTTGCGCTGGGCATGGGCATTGTCGTTGTCATCTTCCTGGCCTTCGGCATTCGATACATTGCGCTGGTAGCGCGGCCAATGGGTTATGCGTGGCTGATGCCCTTTTATGATCCGGCGACCTTCAACGCCGGCCGCCTGCTGCACGGCACCTCACTCGCCGTTCTGACGTACATCGGCTTCGACGGAATCTCCACCATGTCAGAAGAGGTCGAGAATCCGCGGCGCAACATCATGCTGGCTACGGTGCTCACCTGCCTCGCCATCGGCGTGCTCTCCTCTGTCGAGGTCTACGTGGCCCAGCTGGCGTGGCCCTGGAAGAGTGCGTTCCCGGAAAGCATGGTCGATACCGCGTTCGTCCACATCGCGCAGCGGGTCGGCGGACGCTTCCTCTTCCAGCTGCTCAATGCCACGCTGCTCATCGCCAACATGGGCTCGGGCATTGCCGCGCAGTTCGGCGCAGCCCGCCTGCTCTACGGGATGGGCCGGGCCAACGCTCTGCCGCGACGGTTTTTCGGCGCGGTCAGCGCCCGCACCAATATTCCGCGCAACAACGTGTTGCTGCTGGGGCTCATCACGCTAATCGGCGCGTTTTTGCTCACCTATGAGAAGGGCGCGGAGCTGCTGAACTTCGGCGCGTTCATCGCTTTCATCGGCGTGAACGCCTCGGCGCTCATCCACTACAAGTTCCGCTCCCGCGAAAAGGTCTTCCTCGCGGCGACCATACCGGTAGCCGGAATCGCCATCTGCACCTTCATCTGGTTCAACCTGAGCCGCAACGCCAAGCTGCTGGGCGCTGCGTGGGTTGTCGTCGGCCTGCTCGTGTATCTGCTCATGCGCGGCAAGCGGGCCGGCGACTCCACGCTCGAGGATGCGTTTTGACCCGCACGCCCCAGGAAAGAAGAACTCCCATGCGCCAGTGGATTCCCGTGCTTCTCTGCGCCGCGGGCTGCGCCGCTTCTGTGCCCGCTCAAACCGTTACCGCTTTGCCCGGCAACAGCGGGCAGCGCCTGCAGGGCGATGGCATTGCCGTCGAGATACGCGCGGCGCACGGCCACTTCCAGGGGCTGCGCGTCACCGACGAGCTGGCCCGCCACAAGCTCGATCTGCCCCAGGCGTTCGTTCTAACGATGAAAGATGGGACGGTCCTGCGCTCCTCCGCAATGAGCATTGGCCCGCTCGCGGTCAGCGACCTGCCAACCGGGGCGTCGGCCAGCCACGCTCCCGGCAAGCGCGCCTGCGCCGACTTTTCCGATCCCGAATTTCCCGGGACACTCCGCTGGTGCCTGACGATGCGCGAGCACGCCGGCTACTTCCGCCAGGAGCTGACCCTGCACGCCACCTCCGATGCGCCCATTGCTGAAGTGCGCATGCTCGACTTCAACGATCCCGGCGCGCATGTCTCCGGCACCGTGCGCGGATCGCCGATTGTCGATGCCGGAATGTTCTTCGGCTTTGAGCATCCGCTTTCCACCGCGCACGTCGATGGCGGCCATGTTGTCGCCGCGCTGGCCCGCGTGCTGCCGCTGCGCGCCGGCCAGAGTACGACGTACTCGTCGGTGGTCGGCGTCGCTGCGCCCGGCCAGATGCGCCGCGCCTTCCTGCGCTACATCGAGAACGAGCGCCCGCGCGCCTATAGTCCCTTCCTGCACTACAACTCCTGGTTCGACATCGCCTACGGCGGCGCTTACAACGAGACCGAGGCCATCGACCGCATCCACGCCTTCGGCCGCGAGCTCGTCGACCAGCGCCACGTGGAGATGAACTCCTTCCTCTTCGACGATGGCTGGGACAATCCCAACTCGCTGTGGGGTTTTAACAGCGGCTTTCCCGATGGCTTCACCAAAACTGCGGCCGCGGCCAAGCAGATCCACGCCGGCATCGGTGTCTGGTTTTCGCCCTGGGGCGGCTACATGGAGCGCCGCAAGGAGCGCATCGCCTATGGCCGCGCCCACGGATACGAGATCATCAACGGCGGTTACGCGCTCTCCGGACCGAAGTACTACCACCGCTTCGAGCAGGTTTGCCTCGAAATGATCGACCGCTACGGCGTCAATCAGTTCAAGATCGACGGCACCGGCAACGCCAACCGCGTCTTCCCCGGCAGTGCCTTTGACAGCGACTTCGATGCCGCCATCCATCTCATCCAGGTCATCCGCGAGCACAAGCCCGGCATCTTCATCAACCTCACCACCGGTACCTATCCTTCGCCCTTCTGGCTGTTCACCGCCGACTCCATCTGGCGTGGCGGCGACGATGACGGCTTCGCCGGGGTGGGCACTTCGCGCCAGCAGTGGATCACCTATCGCGACGAGCAAACGTATCGCAACACGGTCCAGCGCGGGCCGCTCTTTCCCATCAATTCGCTCATGCTGCACGGGCTCATCTACGCGAAGCTTGCCGCGCGCCTCAGCACCGATCCGGGCCATGATTTCCCTGACGAGGTCCACGACTACTTCGCCACCGGCACGCAGCTCCAGGAGATGTACATCACGCCCTCGCTGCTCAGCTCCGCCGACTGGGATGTGCTGGCGCACGCCGCGAAGTGGGCGCGGCGGAATGCGGACATTCTAGAGGACACGCACTGGATCGGCGGCGACCCCGGCCAGCTCCAGGTCTACGGCTGGGCCGCGTGGAGTCCGCACGGGTGGATCGTCACTCTGCGCAATCCATCGGACAAGCCGCAAACATTCACGCTGGATCTCGAGTCGGCGCTGCAGGTGCCGCACGGCGCGAGCTTCCGCGCCATGGCCTCCAATCCCTTCGGCCAACCGGGCGCGGCGCCCGTCCGGCTCGACGCGCATCACGCCGAGATTCGTTTGGCTCCGTTCGAAGTCCGTACTTTCGAATCCACGTCGGGAGATTCCGAGTCTCGCTGAACAAGACAAAGCTTTCCCCAAACTACTTTCGCTTTGCATTTATAGCTTACGTTTTGTTACGATGCAATTGACTTCAAAGACCTCCCGCCCGTCCCGTAAACTGCGGGTGAGAGCACGAGTGATCACCGTGGATCCCTTATCGACACTGCTCCGCCTTCCCGCGTCGGAAAAGCTGGAGCGCGGACTGCAACACACTCCGCAGGAAATCGCGCAGCAGCCTGGCACCTGGCGCCGCACCCTCGACCGCTTACGGTCGCAGCGCGGCGAGTTCGAAGCATTCCTCGCCTCCACCGGCTTGCGCGACCAACCCGAACGCCGACCCACGGTTTTCCTGGTCGGCGCCGGCACCTCCGACTACATCGGGCGCTCGCTCCACCCTCTGCTGCGCCGCTGCTGGCAGTGCGAGGTGATCCCCGTCGCCAGCACCAGCCTGCTGCCGGATTTTTCGGATTCTCTCGTGGCCGGCCGCCGTTATCTCTGGATCTCCTTCTCGCGTTCCGGCAACAGCCCCGAGGGCGTTGCGGTTCTTGAGCGCGCTCTCGAGGAGTGCCCGCAGATCAGCCATCTGCTCGTCTCCTGTAACGGTTCCGGCCGCATGATGCAGGCCATCGAAGGCCGTCCCGGTTGCCACACGCTTGTGCTCGATGATGAGGTGAACGACCGCGGCCTGGCGATGACCAGTTCCTTCACGAATATGGTGCTGACCGGGCAGTTCCTGGCGCACCTCGCCAATCCAGCCGCCTACGCGCCCATCGTGGACGCGCTCGCCACGGCCGCTGAGTCTCTGCTGCCCCACGCCGCTCACCTCGCATCGGATCTCGTCCGCGAGGGCTACTCTCGCGTCTGTTTCCTCGGATCGGGCGGCCTCGCGGGCGCGGCGATGGAGTCCGCGCTGAAGGTGCTGGAGCTGACCGCGGGCCGCGTACAAACAATGTCCCAGGCGACCCTTGCTCTACGGCACGGGCCCATGGCCGCGCTGGACCACGACACGCTGCTCGTCGCCTTCATCTCCAGCCAGGCGCCGCGCCGCAACTACGAGCTCGACCTGCTGCGCGAGATTGGCGCCAAGGGCCTCGTCCGCACCCGCGTCGCCGTCGCCGCCGATCCGGCGGGCCTGGATCGTGAGGCGGAACATATCCTCGCGCCGGAAGCTGCCGCCGCGATCCCAGACGCCTGCCGTCCCATGCTCGATGTGATCTTCGGCCAGCTGCTCGGCCTCTTCGCGTCCATCCATGCCGGGCTGCAGCCGGACACGCCCAGCCCCACCGGCGCCATCAGCCGGGTCGTGCCGGAACTCAGCATCTATTAGGCGAACTGCGAGCGGCGCAGAAGGGCATATCGGCCACATCGCGTCCCTGCTACTATCGGCGGATGTTTCGATTCGGCAGACCCCAAACCGGTAGCCAGTGGCTCGCCCACGTTCTCCTCGCCATCGTCGCCCTCTTCCTCGTCTGGTGGATGTTCCGCGCCTTCGTTCTCTGAAGCACACCCGCTACACTGCCGCTATGGACCACCGCTATCGCGTCGTCGACGTTTTCACCGAACATCCGCTCGAAGGCAACGCCCTGGCCGTCTTCCCGGACGCCTCCGGCATCGAGGGCGCTCTGATGCCGCGCATCGCCCGCGAGCTGAACCTTTCGGAAACCGTCTTCATCCTGCCGCCTACGGATCCCGCCTGCACCGCGCGCCTCCGCATCTTTACCCCCGCCAAAGAACTGATCTTTGCCGGGCACCCAACCGTCGGCTCCGCCTTCGTCCTCCTCGCTGAAGGCCTCGTCCCGCCCGGCACGGAACGCTTCTCTCTGCAGGAAGGCGTGGGTCCGGTGGCCATCCGCGTCGAATCCGGCGGGCAGACAGGCGGGCGGCCGCTCATCTGGCTGCGCACGCCGCCCATCGAATTCCGCCGCACGTTCGACCCCGGCCTCTGCGCTCGCGTCCTCGGCCTCGAACTCGGCGACCTGCTGCGCGTTCAGCCCCAGCTGGTCACGGCCGGCAATCCCGCCGTCTTCGTCGCCGTCAAAGATAAGGCCGTCGTCGATCGCGCCTGGCTCGATCTCTCCGGCCTCCGCGCCGTCTGCGCCTCGCTCACCCCCGCGGAAGCCGACGCCTTCTTCGTCTTTGTCTTCACCCCCACGCCGCAAGGCGCTTACTCCCGCATGTTCGCCCCGGAGCACGGTGTCGTCGAAGATCCCGCCACCGGCAGCGCCACCGGACCCCTCGCCGCCTACATGATCCGCAACGGCCTCGTCTCCGGCGCGCCCGGCACCCGCTTCGTAAGCGAGCAGGGCACGAAGATGGGCCGCCGCAGTCTGCTGCACGTCGCCATCCTCGGCCAGGACGGCGCAGAAGGAATCGAAGTCGGCGGCTGCGTTACGCCGCTCATCGAAGCCACCCTGCGCCTCCAGCGCGCCTGAGACCTCCAACCTGTAACCTGCCTCTGCACCCTGTCCCCCGCACCCTGTACCCTAATAGGTGCCGATGCCCGCCCTGCGCCATCTCTTCAGCGACCACGCCGATCACGTCCGCGCCAGGGTCCTGAGCATCTACGCGCTCCTGCTGATCTTCAACGCCGGCGCGTGGCTCTGGGCTGTTCTCGCCTTCGATCGCTATCCGGTCCTGCTGGGCACCGCTTTCCTCGCCTACTCCTTTGGACTCCGCCACGCCGTCGACGCCGATCACATCGCCGCCATCGACAACGTCACCCGCAAGCTCATGCAGGAGGGCAAGCGCCCCGTCGCGGTCGGCTTCTTTTTCTCGCTGGGCCACTCGACGGTGGTCATTCTCGGCGCGCTGCTCCTCGCCGCCGCCGCTCTGGGACTGCAGCAGCACATCGACCACTACCGCTCCATCGGCGGCCTCATCGGCACCAGCGTCTCCGCGCTCTTCCTGCTCGCCATCGCCCTCGTCAACCTCATCATTCTGCGCTCCGTCTACGCCACCTTCGCGCGCGTCCGCCGCGGCGAGCCCTATGTCGACGAGGATTTCGACCTGCTCCTCAACAGCCGCGGCTTTCTCGCCCGCATCTTCCGCCCCATTTTTGCCATGATCCGCCACAGCTGGCATATGTATCCGCTCGGCTTCCTTTTTGGACTCGGCTTCGATACCGCCACCGAGATCGGTCTCCTCGGCCTCTCCGCCGCCGAAGCCTCCCGCGGCCTCTCCCTCTGGTCGATCCTCGTTTTTCCCGTGCTGTTTGCCGCCGGCATGTCGCTGGTCGACACTACCGACAACATCCTCATGCTCGGCGCTTACGGCTGGGCCTATATCAAGCCCATTCGCAAGCTCTACTACAACCTCACCATCACATCTGTATCCGTGGTAGTGGCTTTTGTCGTGGGAGGCGTCGAGGCCCTCGGCCTTCTCGGCGGCCAGCTCCACCTGCAGGGCTCGTTCTGGGCGCTGGTCAGCCGCCTCAACGACAACTTCGGCATGCTCGGCTACTGCATCATCGCCATCTTCGCCCTCGCCTGGATCGTCTCCATCGCCATCTACAAGCTGCGCCGTTTCGAAGACCTCAAACTCACCCCCGAAGCCTGACCCCAAAACAAAAGGACCCCACAAGGCACTCCGACCAATGAGGTCCTCTCCTTCGCTATTGCCTATTGCCTATTGCCTATTGCCTGCTTTCACGCCCCCGTGCTGGCCCGCACGACCGCGTGGTTGATCGTGTGCACGAACTCCCGCGCCGCCGTCTCGGTTGCATGCACCTGCCCGCTCAGGATGCTGGTGAACGGCACTTCATGCCCATACAGTTCTTTGGTCGCATCCTTGTCCTGGTTGAGTTCCGCGCCCCTGACCGTCGCGCCCACATACGCTCCTTTGGACCGCGCGTAGCTCAGGATCGCCGCTTTCCATCCGCCTGACGCCGACGCCTGCCGTCCTACCGGGCCGGCGGCTGCGCTCACGCCCGCGCCTACCTTGAAGTGCCCGGACTCCAGCGCCCGCATGCCCTGGTGGTTCATCACCATCATCACGTAGCCCTCTTCCTGCCCGCCGATCTGCGCGCCGAAGCTTGCACCCGTCAGGCTGAACGGCGCCGGCGCACTCCACCGTCCGTCCGAGAGCTTGCAGGTCGCGATGCCGTTTCCGTGCCGGGCGCCCACCACAAAGCCGCCTTGAAACAGCTTCGGAATCACCGCCACGCACTTCGCGTCCTTGAGCACCGCGTCGGGAATCCCCGCGTTCGACTGCGGCCCCGTCAGCTCATGCATAATCTGCGTCGCCTGATCCAGTTCGTTGTCCACCTTGTTCTGCGCGCTGGCGGCCAGCGTCATCCCAGCCGCCAATAGTCCTGTCGTGATTAATGCCAGTGACATCCTCATACTCGTGCTCCCTTCGTTGCCTGAATTTGCGCTGCATGGATTGGCCGTACATAGAAAAAGAGCGGATGGAAAAATGCGGAGCCTGGAAGAAAATAATGCGGAGCCTGCAGATTATGATGAGCCGCGCGGCTCATCGGTGTCGCGTTGCGCCAACTCCTGCCAAATAGGACACCCCGCACCCGCAGCGGGTTGTCCCGCAGGCGCCGTCCTCGCGGATTGTGGACCGAGGCCTGTCGCCCGTCTGGTCCAGTTCATGTGGATCGAAATCGGAAACGTCCGCATCGGTTTGGCACGAGGGCGCGGTACCTCCGTACCCTCCGGCACGCAGATTCTTCTTGCCTTCGGACCCGCTCCAGCCCAGACTGAAAAGAAGGGAAGCTCTGTTCATCACGAACAGGGCTTTTTCTTTGGTCCCGCCCAGGCGGAAACCACCGCTCTTTGAGATTCCCGATGCTGAAGAGCACTACTGGCTACTGGCTCCCAGCTCCCGGCTCCTGGCTCCTGGCTCCCAGCCCCCAGCTCCCACCCTATCCCCTGCATTTTCCACACATACGCCTGGAGCCTCGACTAAGTGCCTTGTTTGCCACACATAACAAGATGGCCGTCCGCAAGTACTTTGTTTGTCACACATAGCATTTTGCAATGTTTTTTTGCGGCTCACGCGATGATGGCCAGAACATCGCCGGTACTGACCGTATCGCCGGGCGAAACCCTCAGCTCCAGCACTTTTCCCGCCTTGGGCGACTTCAGTTCGTTCTGCATCTTCATCGCCTCGATCACCACCACGCCCTGATGAGCCTCAATCTGCGCGCCCCACTCGACCAGAACCCGCACCACGCGTCCCGGCATGGACGCCTTCAGCGTTACCGGACCCTCACTGCCGCCATGCCGCCGCCGCGCCTTCAGCGACCGCGGATCTTCCACGTCGTACGGGATCCGCTCCGGGCCCAGCAGCAGCGCCGGCTCCTCCGCATGCGGATCGAGCACCACCCGATGCGCCTGCCCGTCGATGAGCAGCGACAAAACGCCTGGCCGCAGCATGTGCGCATCCGCTTCGATGACTTCGCCATCGACGCGGATCATCCACTGCCCCGGAGCTTCGCCCGGTTCGATCTCGACCTCCCGGGTCTGCCCATGGATTTCGACCTGGAGCTTCATGCGCGATGGCTCTTCCAGACTCCGCCGCCAACCGCCTCGCCGCGCGCGGCCGTCTTCCATGCGCTGGCATGCGAACCAGCGCCGTTCAGCGCGTGTCCGTTGGTTGGCTTTGCCGCTTCAAACAGCGCCGCCGCCGCAATCGCCGGAATTGGAAGCGCTCCGTCCTCTTTCTCCACCTGAGCGATCGGCTTTTCGGCCAGTAGCCTGTCGAGATAACCGGTGTCGATGCGCGCCGCGCGAAAATCCGGATCGCGCAGGATACGCCGAAAGAGCCCCAGGTTCGTCCGGATGCCGCCGATCACATACTCGTCCAGGGCGCGCAGCATCCGCGCGATCGCCATCTCCCGCGTGGGCGCAAAGGCGATCAGCTTGGACAGCATCGGGTCGTAATCCATGGGGACGACCCAGCCTTCGTAGATGCCGCAGTCCTCGCGGATGCCGGGCCCTCCAGGCTGCAGCAGCCGCGTGATCCGCCCCGGCGACGGCATAAACCCGTTGGCCGGATCCTCCGCATAGACGCGGCACTCGATGGCATGCCCGCGCAGGCGAATGTCGTCCTGGCGGAACGGCAGAGGCTCGCCCGCGGCGATCTGGATCTGCAGGTGCACGAGATCGTGGCCGGTCACCAGCTCCGTCACCGGATGCTCCACCTGCAGCCGGGTGTTCATCTCGAGGAAGTAGAAGTTCTGTTCGTCGTCCACCAGGAACTCAATGGTTCCGGCATTCGCGTAGCCCGCCGACTGTGCCAGCCGCACCGCCGCTTCGCCCATGCGGCGGCGCAGATCTTCGTTCACAACCGCGGAGGGCGCTTCTTCGATGACCTTCTGATGGCGCCGCTGCACCGAGCATTCGCGCTCCCCCAGAGAGACGCAGTGCCCGTGCTCGTCGGCCAGCACCTGGATTTCGATGTGGCGCGGCCGATCGATCAGCTTTTCGAGGTAGACCTCGCCGGAGCCGAAGGCGCGCTCGGCCTCGCTGCCGGCAGCCACAAACGCCGAGGGCAAATCGTCGGGACTGAAGACAGCGCGCATTCCTTTGCCGCCGCCCCCGGCCGCCGCCTTCAGCATCACGGGATAGCCAACCGCAGCGGCTACATCCAGCGCTTCCTCCGGCGAAGCCAGACCATGGACGCATCCCGGCGTGCGCGGCATCCCCGCCTGATCGGCGGCCTGGCGTGCATTGGTCTTCGACCCGAGCATGCGCATGGCCGACGACGAGGGCCCGATGAATTTCACCCCGGTGTGTTCGCACGCCTGGGCGAAATCGGCGTTCTCCGAAAGAAAGCCATAGCCAGGATGGATGGCGTCGGCGCCGGTCTGCTGGGCCAGCTCGAGGATCCGATCCCCGCGCAGGTAGGATTCGACAGCGGGAGCCGGCCCCAGACGCCACGCCTCGTCGGCTTCGAGCACATGCGGCGCGCCGCGATCGGCATCGGAAAAGACCGCTACGGTGCGGATGCCGAGCTCGCGGCAGGCCCGCAGGACGCGCAGGGCGATTTCGCCCCGGTTCGCTATGAGGACTTTGCGGAACACAACGGTACAGGGTACAGAAAGTCGGAGGGCCGCGATAGAGGGAAAGAAAAAGCTGTCGTTAGCACATGATATGTCCGGTTGAAATAGCAAGTGATATGTCCGCCGAGCGGGCGGCGAGGATGGGCGACCATGCGGAGCATGGAAGCGTATCCGAGGGCCGCGGTGGAGCGGGCGATGAAG
>JBAUOP010000105.1:0-2460 GCA_049579805.1 Acidobacteriaceae bacterium | reverse complement strand
GCGGTTCGCAGCGATCCAACCCCGCAGGTCGCCGACGGTCATCCCGTCCACGCCCGCCGAGCCGCGGTTCGCCTTCACCCGTTTGTAGGCCAGGTTCAGGTTCGCGGCGCTGCTCACCGCCTCCATCAGCTCTTGCGTCAAGGAACGTTCTTGGTCCCATGCCGTACGTGCTTGTGGCTCCTCGGCTGGCGCAGGTCCGGTTCCGCTTTCGCCGCCACCATCGGGGCGCAGCACGCCGCGCAGGGCTTCGTCCAGAAGGTCCCGTTGCATCGCACTGCCTTGCTGCCACGTCACACGCATCGAACGGTCCAGGCTGCCTCCTTCTCAGTCGAATTCAGCCCTTCGCCCGGTCACCCGGACTACTATGGCCTCTGCTGACTTCTCCCGGCCCAGTGGTGGCCGTCGCCGGTTCCCTGCTCCGATCGTCTGGAGAGGCCGGGAGATCTCCCAGGGTAAGACGCTGCTCCTTCCCTCGATCGCTGCCGGATTTACCTGTGCGATGTCCGTACGGCCTTTGGGCGTTCCCGTCAGAAGCCGGGTTACCCCATCGCACCGGCCTGATATCCGGTTCCTGTTCGTCAGTACCGAGGTTTGCCTCAAGGCTTCCTCCCCACCCCACCTCGCGGTGACGCAGTTGCCATCAGCTAAGGAGCCTCTGAACAGAGCCATTTTCCGCCGCTTGCCCTGGGTGGCGGACGGCCATCGGCCGCCAGCGGCGCAGGGCGGCCTCCCACCCGGGCAATTCGTTTCGATTTTCGGTTATCCGGAGGCGTTTTCCCGGCCGCTGGACAGACGTTGCCCCTGGCGCTCAATCGGCAGGGGCGAGCGCGTGCCGGGCCATATACAGGTTCACCAAGGCAAACTGGCTGAACAGGTGCTGTTCGTTCTTGAACAACCCGCGATACCGCACCTTCGTATAGCCGAACTGGCGCTTGAGGACCCGGAACGGATGCTCGACCGCGGAGCGCAGCGCCGCGAGCAACCGGTTCAGCCGTTTCTCCTCCGGCGTGGTGTCACGGCCCTTCTTGCGCTTGAACGGCACGAACCAGCGCGGGCCGGCTTCGTCCGCCTCGCGCGGGCGGTCGGGTTCACGCGTTTTATCGGCGTAGCCACGGTCGCCGTGCGCCGTCCTCTCGTCGCCATGCAGCAGCGTCTCCGCCATGCTGTAGTCGGATACCTTGCCGGTCGTGGCCTCCACCGTATGCACCAGGCCATGCGCCGTATCTACGCCGATATGGGCTTTCATCCCGAAATGCCACTGGTTGCCCTTCTTGCTCGACGTCATCTCCGGGTCGCGTTTGCGGGCCGCGTTCTTCGTCGAAGGCGGCGCCGCGATCAGCGTGGCGTCCACGATCGTGCCCTCGCGCAGGATCAGGCCGCGCTCGGTCAACAGAGAGACAACTTCCTGGAACAGGCTCTCGGCCAATTGCTGCGCTTCCAGCAAATGACGGAAGTTCAGGATCGTCGTCTCGTCCGGCATGCGGCTCTCGCCCGCGTCCAGTCCCGCAAAGCGCCGCAGCACCGGGATGTCGTGCAGCGCCTCCTCCATGGCGGGGTCCGAATAGCCATACCAATGCTGCAAGAAGTGGATCCGCAACATCGTGCCCAGCGGATAGGGTTTGCGGCCCTGCCCGGCGGTGGGATAGTGCGGCGCGATCAGGGCCTCAAGCCGCGACCAGGGCACCACACCATTCATCTCGGACAGAAATGCCTCCCGGCGGGTGATTTTCCGCTGCTTACGGAAACCGTCGTACTCGGCGAAACTGCGCTGCATGCGATCGTGCCCTCTCTCGGAGGCAGGGAATCACACTCACCGCCGCGTCGCATAGGACTTGTTCAGAGTTTCCTTAACCGGCATTCCAGGCCCATTCCTTGCCCCGGGCGTAGCGACGCAGCACTCTGTGCCTGCCTGACGAACAGCCGGCCCGGGGGAAGCACGTCCGTTGATCCGCATGGCGATCGCCGTCGCGGCGATGTTTCTGCAACAGACCTGCGGCTCGGTCGGGCGCGTGCTGCCGGCGGTGCTGGCGCCGCTGATCATCCTGGAGCTGCACGCCGATCCCTCCTGGGTCGGCGTTTATTTCGGTCTGGTGGCGATTGCCGCGCTGATCGGGCAGCTTGGCTCCGGCGGCTTCATCATCCGCCACGGGGCCATCCGCATGAGTCAGATGGCGCTGCTCTCGACCGGCGGCGGGATGGCGGTGGCGGTCATCGGCGGCGCGGCGGGCTTCGTGCTTTCGGCGCTGGTGGGAAATGGCATCGCGGCCGTCGCGACGCCCGCCAGCTCGCACCTGCTTGGACGGTGGGCGGTCAGGCGCTACGCCCCGTTCGCATTTTCGATCACGCAGACCGCCATCCCCGCGGGGATATTGCTGGGAGGTTCGCTGGGCCCGCTGCTGGCGCAACACCTGGGCTGGCGCGGAACGATGCTGGTCAGCGCCGGCGCCTGCTGGTGCTTCG
>JBAUOP010000104.1:0-2417 GCA_049579805.1 Acidobacteriaceae bacterium | reverse complement strand
CCCATGATCCCAGCATCTCGCCCGGCGCCTCAGCCAAAGGACCAATAACGGCGAGGCGCTTGGTTTCTGGAGAGAGCGGCAGGACCTCCGTGCGGTTGGACATAAGCACGATGGCCCGCCGCGCCGTCTCGCGCGCCAGCGCACGGCGCTCGGCCAGCCGGCTAGCCCGCGGCTTCGCCGATCCCCGGCGATACGGATCATCGAAGAGGCCGAGGCGCTGCTTGAGCTCGAGCACACGCCTGGCGCTCGCGTCGATCGCAGTCTCCGTCACGAGACCGCGCTTGAGCGCCTCGGGGAGGCATTGAACGTAAGCGCCGCTCGTCATGTCGATGTCGACGCCGGCGCCAAGCGCGAGAGCCGCGGCCTCGACGAGGTCCGCCGCCACGCCATGATTGATAAGCTCCGCGACGGCGTTGTAGTCGCTGATCAGAACGCCGTCGAAGCCGACGACGCGCCTCAGCCAACCTTGCAGAAGCTTGACGTTGGCGGTCATCGCCATGCCCGCGACATCGATGAACGCCGGCATGATCGCCGCGACCCCGGAAGAAACCGCCGCCACGAACGGCGGCAGGTAAATCTCGAGCAGCGATCGCTCCGACACGTCGGCCGAGGCGTATTCGCGCCCGGCGGCGACGGCGCCGTAGGCACAGAGATGCTTGGCGGTGGCGGCAAGGCTATTTCGCGCCGCAAGGTCTCGTCCCTGGAAGCCTCGCGTCTTGGCCGCCGCCATCTGGCATGCGACCCATGTATCCTCGCCGGGGCTTTCGACAATGCGTCCCCAGCGAGGGTCGCGCGCCACGTCGAGCATCGGCGCGAAAGTGAGCGCGACGCCATCCTCCGCCGCCTCCTCGGCGGCCACGCGCGCCGTCTTCTCCCAAAGGTCAGGAGCGAACAGGCAGGCTTCCGCCAGGGAGACGGGAAAAATCGTCCGGTGGCCATGGATGACGTCGAGGCCCATGAGGAGGGGAACGCCCATGCGGGATTCTTCCACCGCGAGGCGCTGGACGCCGTGCGTCTCTTCGGCGCCCCAGAGGTTGAGCAAATTGCCGATCCGCCCGGTCCGAATCCCCTCATGCAGGTCATGACGCTCGCCCGGACCCGTGACCACGCGCGACGCGGCGACCATGTTGAGCTGCCCGATTTTCTCCTCGACAGTCATCGCCGCGAGCAATGTATCGATGCGTCCCATGCTCTTGCCTTCTCTTTAGCTGAGCCGATGGTTTCGATCCGCGATCTTTCTTTGGATCTGAAACAGGCTTCGCAAGCTGCGTCCACCACTGCAACAGTCGACCCTGAGGCCCGAATATCCCCGAGGACGACGCGAACGGATCATGCGAGAATACGGCAAACGGATCGAATTCGATGGCGGACCAATCCAAGAAACCACCAGACGGCGCCGACAGCGCGGAGAGCGCGACGCTGGCCAGTCTTTTCTCCGATTTCGTTTGGATGGCTTCGGCTTTCTGGGCTTCCCGCCAGCGCAACAAGCTCCTGGCCTTGGCCGGGGCGCTGGTCGCTGTCGTCGGGGCCACGGCCTACATGCAGATCAGGCTCAACTCCTGGAACCGCCCATTCTACAATGCGCTGACCAACAAGGACATGCCCGCTTTCCTGACGCAGCTTGGCGTCTTTGGCGAGATCGCGGGCATATTGCTGATCCTCAACGTGGCGCAGATGTGGCTAAACCAGAGCTCGAAGGTTGTTCTGCGCCAGGGTCTCGTTAACGATCTCCTGGACCAGTGGCTCAAGCCAAAGCGCGCGTTCCGCCTGTCGAACTCGGGCCCGCTCGGCGCCAATCCCGATCAGCGCCTCCAGGCGGACGCCCAGCATCTGACGGATCTCTCGACCGACTTGGGGATCGGCCTTCTGCAGTCGAGCCTTCTTCTGCTCACGTTCGTCGGCGTCCTCTGGGCGCTCTCGAAAGGCCAGTTCCTGCCGATTGCTGGCCACGCCTTCGCTCCGCCCGGCTATCTCGTCTGGTGCGCGCTGGTTTACGCGGGCGCTGCTTCCTACGTGAGCTGGCGTATCGGCCGTCCGCTGATCGACCTCAACGCCAATCACTATGCGAGAGAGGCGGAATTTCGCTTCGCGCTCGTGCGCATAAACGAGCATATCGATGGCATCACCCTCTATGGCGGCGAGGCCGATGAACGAGACCACCTGAACGCAGTGTTCGGCAGCGTACTCGACATTTCATGGCGGATTGTCAACGCTGTCACTCGGCTGACCTGGGTCACCGCCGGCTATGGCTGGTTCACGATCATCGCGCCGATTCTGGTCGCGGCCCCGGCCTACTTCCGAAGCAACATAAGCTTCGGGGAACTGATGGTGATTGTCGGCGCCTTCAACCAGGTGCAAACCGCGCTTCGGTGGTTTGTGGATAATTTCTCCAATCTCGCGGACTGGCGCGCGACGCT
>JBAUOP010000103.1:0-48081 GCA_049579805.1 Acidobacteriaceae bacterium | reverse complement strand
CGGAAAGTACAATGGGCCGATGACTCCACCCGCTTTTTTCCGCGCCGAAAACCGCGCCCCCAACGAGATGCGCCCCGTCCGCCTCACCCCCGGCTACGTTCAGGTCGCCGAAGGCTCCGTCCTCATCGAGTGCGGCCATACCCGCGTCCTCTGCAACGCCACCGTCGAGCAGGGCGTTCCCGCCTGGCTCCGCAACAGTGGACGCGGCTGGGTCACCGCCGAATACGGCATGCTCCCCCGCGCCACCCTCACCCGCACCCCGCGCGAGTCGGAAAAAGGCAAAGTCGGCGGCCGCACCCACGAAATCCAGCGCCTCATCGGCCGCTCTCTCCGCGCCGTCGTCGACATGAAAGCCCTCGGCGAGCGCACCGTCGTCCTCGACTGCGACGTCCTCCAGGCCGACGGAGGCACCCGCACCGCCGCCATCACCGGCGCCTGCTCGGCCCTCGCCATCGCCTTCAACCGCATGGTCGCCACCGGAGCCCTCAAGGCCTCGCCCCTCCGCCAGCTGGTCGCCGCCACCAGCGTCGGCATCGTCGAGAACACCGTCCTCCTCGACCTCGCCTACGAAGAAGACTCCCAGGCCGAAGTCGATATGAACCTGGTCATGACCGAAGACGGCAACTGCGTCGAAATCCAGGCCACCGCCGAACGCCACGCCTTCCCCCGCCCCCGCCTCCTCGAAATGATGGATTTAGCCGAAGCCGGCATCCGCGACTTGCATGCATTGCAGCGGGAAGCCATCGCCTCGACCGCCTGACCCGCGGAGAAACCGGGTCGAAACTCCCATATTTCCGACAAGCCGGGAGTCAGCGCCCCAGCGCGTTGTCCCCCTGGCGCCACTACGGCGGCGGCGCGCCTCCCCGCCCAGTGATCTAGAATCAACCCGGTCCCTCCGGAAGATTGCTATGAGCCGAGTTCTCATTATTGACAGTCAAACCCCAGTCAGTCACGAAGTCGGCGATCTCCTCACCGACGCTGGTTTGCCGTTCGAGGTCGCCGCCGGCCACATCGATGCACTCCACCGGCTGCGCTCCCGCGCCTTCGGTGTCATCATCACCAGCGCCGACGGCGTCATCGACGAAGCTCTCGCTCTCCTCCAGGAGATGAGGCTCATACGGCCCAATCTCAAGTGCGTTGTGCTCGCCCCTCACAGCACACCGAACGAGATCATCGCAGCTCTTCGTGCGCGCGTCTTCGGATGTTTCACAGCTCCCTTCGATGCGCACGAGATCTTCTGCGTCGCGCGCAGCGCAGCCACCGGCGACGACTCCAACGAAGACATCGAAGTCATCTCCGCCCGCCCCGGCTGGATCGCCGTCCGCGTCAACTGCCGCCTCGCCACCGCTGACCGCCTCATGTCCTTTGCCAGAGAGTTCGCCGCCCAGTTGCCCGAGACCGCGCGTCAGGAGATCATGCTGGCGCTGCGCGAGATCCTCGTCAACGCGATGGAGCACGGCGCCGCGTTCAATCCCGATCAGGTCGTCGAGGTCAACGCCATCCGCACCGCCCGAACCATGACGTTCCGGGTACGCGATCCGGGCGCAGGATTCCGCAAGGAAGCCATCACCCATGCCGCCCATTCCAACTCACCCGACGATCCCACGGCCCACATCGTGCAGCGCAACCAGCAGGGAATGCGCGCAGGAGGCTATGGCCTCCTCCTCGCCGCCGGCACCGTCGACGAACTCATCTACAACGAGCAGGGCAACGAAGTCCTCCTCATCAAGTACCTGGACGCGCCCGCTCAAAAGCAATGAGGGGCGACACTGCAGTCAACGATCGAGGCAGTCAGCGCCCCAGCCCGTTGTCACCCTGACGACTCGCACCGCGAGGCGGAGGGATCTGTGGTTGTTTTGGTGCCTTGCCGTGAAACCTCCGTGGTGCCGACCCGCCCATCACGCCCAAATTGAAGTTGTCGTCCCGAGCGGAGCGCTTTGGGGCCCCGTCGCGCTCACGCGATGGGGTAGGAGGAGAGAGGGACCTGCTCCTGCTCCCGCCCACCCTGTTATTGAGAAAGTCGAAGGCTCGATCTCGCCACGACTTCTTATAGCTTTCGTCCATGGCCTATGACCTCCCTCGCGGTCGTGTGCATCAAGTATGTTGTTGCCCTGTAACCTGTAACCTGTAACCTGCAACCTGCAACCTGCAACCTGTAACCTGCAACCTGTAACCTGTAACCTGTAACCTGGCTTCACGCCGCCGCGAAAGCCACCCGCACCACCGTGATATCGTCCTCCTGCCCAAAGCTCCGCGCCTGCTGCACGATGGCGGCCGCCGGTTCGTGGCTCGCCTGCTGCGCGCGCTCGAAGCCGAACAGTTCGCGCGCGGCATTGGTCGCTTCCACCACGCCGTCAGTCATGAAGGTCAGGCGATCCCCGGGCTGCAGGCGGACCGTCTGCGCCGGATACTCCGCAGTTTCGCGGAACCCCAGCGGCAGCGAGCCCTCCATCTCCATCTCCTGGCCGTTGAGGTAAGGCGCCAGATGCCCCGCATTGGCCATGCGCAGCGTCCCGTCCGGCGCGATCTCCGCCGCCAGACAGGTGGCGAAGTGCCCCCCGGAGCGGCCCATCATGCGCCGGTTCAGCGTCGCCAGCATCGCCTGCGGATCGAAGCTGTGCTCCGCCTGGCTGCGGATCGCCCCCACCAGCACCGCCACCAGCATCGACGCGCTCACGCCTTTGCCCGACACATCGCCAATCACCACCAGCAGCGTGCCGTCAGGCCGGGTAAGCGTCTGGAAGAAATCCCCTCCCACCGTCTGTGCCGGATGGTACTCGGTCTCGACGGCGAAGGCTGTCGAAGTCACCGCCTCCGGCACCAGTACCCGCTGCTGCAGTTGGTGGGCCTGCTCCAGATCCCGCGTCACCGCGTCGCGTTCCATCGTCTCCTGCACCTGGGTCCTCATAAATCGGCGCAGCGCCAGCGCAAAGATAATGCAGACTTCGAGGAAATTAACCATGTCGCCCACCTGGATGCCCAGCCCAAAGGGGAAAAACTCGTTCGGGATATGGAACGCCACTTCCAGGTAGGTCGCAGAGCTCACGAAAACGCCCAGCAGAATGGGAGTAGCCGCCAGGAGCGCTTCGAAGCGGTCGCGGCGAAAACCCTCCACCAGAATGATGACCTCCAGCAGGTGCACCCCGGCGCCGAATCCGATCCCCGCGTCGTTGCACCAGGGCAGCGCCGCCCGCGGCACCAGGTGGACCAGCGAGGGCGACTCCGCCAGAAAATACGCAAACGTCGCTCCCATGGCCAGCAGCCAGGCGGCGCGCGGAATCCAGCGCTTTTCCTCCAGCCCGAACCAGTGCCACCAGAACATCGCCATCAGCGGCAGTACGACCAAGGCGAGCCCGTTCGAAACGCTGTCGGGGATAATGGTGGTCAGGGCGGCCAAATTCCCCTGAAAAGCATTCAGCCCGCGCCACGCCAGAGCCAGAAAAAGCCATAACCAGACGTGGGATCGCCGGTTGTAGAACCACGCCCACAGAGACAGCGGCGCCAGCAGCAGATCGAGCAGAGCAACGAGGAAACTGCTGAACTCGCTTTTTAGAAGTACGTCCTTTCCCGCTGCCTGCATGAGAAGAACGGCCGAGGCCAGCCCCAGCGCCGGCGGGCCGTGCATCCCGCCCACATCCGGATTCGACAGAGCGGTATAAGCGGCCATATAAAAGCGCATCGCCACCAGAACGGTGCCGTCCGGCCCCGGCGGCGGCAGGGCGAACGAGATCGGTTCCGCAAAGTATCCGGTCACATGCCCCGGCGAAAAGTCGCCGAACTGCCCCACATACCGTCCATTGGCGTAGATCTGGACCGCATCGTCGAAGTCGTCCGGCATCTTCAGCCATAGCGGCTGGCTCGGATCCTTCACCCGCACCCGCAACCGGTACCACGCATAGCCGCTCAGGTGCGGATAACCCTTCCGCGTCCAGCCCGGCACATAGCCCGATGTGCCGAAGACCATGTCCACCGCGCCCGCCTTCGGCGTCAGGTCCATCGCCGCCCAGCGCGCATCGTCAAACCCCGGCTGCGCCCACACCGGCGCGCCATTCACCCACGGCGAGTCCCCCGGCTGAAACTTCCACCCTCGCTCCAGGGGAACGACAGAATTACCCAGCGTGATGACTTGCACTGCAGAGGCCGAAGGCTCCGCGGCACGCGCGGAGGGCTGTTGTGAGAATGCCAGGGGAACAGGGAGCAGGACGAGCACGAACAGCCCCAACTTGTTCATGCCCGGAAGAGTAGCATTCCCACCGCCAGGCCATCGCCCCCGGTCGAAAAAGCCAGGGGCCGGAATCAGGAGCTCCGCCTTCTCGCTCCCAGCTCCTTCCTGTAGATTGATCCTGTCCCGCGCCTCCCCCCAAAGGCGATCCGATGCCCAACGCCAAACAGCGAACCAGCACCGCTCCCGTCGTCACTTTGCTGGTCATCGCCGTCCTCATCAACTACGTCGACCGCGGCAACCTCGCCCTCGCCGCGCCCATGCTCGCCAAAGACTGGCACCTCTCCGCTTCCCGTCTCGGCATTCTCCTCTCCGCCTTTTTCTGGACCTACGTTGTCCTCCAGATCCCCGTAGGCTGGCTCGTCGACCGATTCCAGGCCAGCTCCATCCTCGCCTTCGGCTTCCTCGCCTGGTCCGCCGCCACCGCACTCACCGGACTCGCCCGTGGATTCACAGCCCTGCTCGCCATGCGCCTGCTCCTCGGCATCGGCGAAGCTGTCGTCTTCCCCGCCAGCTCCAAAATCTTCAGCGAATGCCTCGAGGAAAAAGATCGCGGCCTCGCCAACGGCCTGCTCGTCGCCGCCATCCGCTGGGGCACCGCCGTGGGCGCCTTCGGCGGCGGACTCCTCATGGCCCACATCGGCTGGCGTCGCACCTTCCTCGTCATCGGCCTCGCCGCCCTGCTCTGGCTCCCCGCCTGGCAGCGCTGGAAACCCCGCCGCATCGTCCACGAATCCCCGCCGCCCGACCCCCTCACGCCCGCCCAGTCCCAGCCCAGCTTTCGCGCCATCGCCCGCCTTCGCCCCTTCTGGGGCGCCTCCATCGGCCACCTCAGCGAAAATTACCTCCTCTACCTGCTCATGAGTTGGCTCCCTTACTACCTCGTCCACGAGCGCCATCTCTCCGAATCCGCCATGGCCTGGACCGCCGGCATGATCTACGCCATGGATTCCACCGCCGCCATCGTCGCCGGGCGCATCGCCGACCTCTGCATCCGCCGCGGCCTCAGCGCCACCTCCGCTCGCAAATGGCCGATGATCGCCGGTCTCCTCCTCTCCGCCGTCTCTCTCGTGGCCTGCGCCTCCGCCGGACCCCACACCTGGCTCATCTCCCTCGCCGGCGCCGCCGTCGGTTGCGGACTCTCCTGTTCCGGCGTCTATGCCGTACCGCAAACCCTCGCCGGACCCCGCCTCGCCGGCCGCTGGGTCGGCATGCAGAACTGCGTCGCCAACTTCGCCGGCATCGCCGCCCCGGTGCTCACCGGCTTCCTCGTCCAGCGCACCGGCCACTTCGCCTCCGCCCTCACCCTCGCCGCCGCCATCGCCGCAGTCGGCGCGGTAGCATGGGCCTTCGGCGTCCGTCCCTCCGACGAACCCGACCCCCTGCGCGACCTGCCCCTCACCCTCGCCGAAGCCCCCGCCCAACCCTGACCGCGCCTCCCGCCTCCCAGCCGTTTTTAACCAACGTTACTTTAGCCACGTGTCCCGACATCCCTCCGGACCGGTAAAATTGAAATGACGCACATTTCGCAAAATCGCAGGAGAGGAACCCGATGTCGACGAATCATATGACCCCCGGCAAACTGGCCGGACTGAAATCCGTTTCGGATAAGCGTGGCGTTATCGCCGCCGCCGCCATGGATCAGCGCGGATCGCTCCGCAAATCGCTCGCGAAAGAAAAAGGAGTCGCCGAAGTCCCCGAGTCCGCCCTCGTCGAATTCAAGGAGCTGGTCACCGAGGTCCTCACGAAGCACGCCTCGGCCATCCTGCTCGATCCCGAATTCGGCCTGCCCGCCTCCAAACGCCGCAACGGCAAGGGCCTCCTGCTCGCCTATGAGAAGACCGGCTACGATGCCGCCCTCCCCGGCCGCCTCCCCGACCTGCTCGACGTCTGGAGCGTCCGCCGCCTCAAAGAAGCCGGCGCCGACTGCATCAAGGTCCTCCTCTACTACACGCCCTTCGAAAAGTCCGCCATCAACGACCACAAGCATGCCTGGACCGAGCGCATCGGCGACGAGTGCCGCGCCCACGACATCCCCTTCTTCCTCGAGACCGTCGGCTATGCCGTCCACGGCGAAGACGAGAAATCCCTGGCCTACGCGAAGCGCAAGCCCGACGTCGTCACCGGCTCCATGGAAGAATTCGGCAAGGAGCGCTACGGCGTCGACGTCCTCAAGGTCGAAGTCCCCGTCCAGATGCAGTTCGTCGCGGGTACCCGCTCCTTCAAAGGCGAAGAGGCCTATACCCGCGCCCAGGCCCTCGAGCACTTCCGCCTCGCCGCCTCCTCCACGCACAAGCCGTTCATCTATTTGTCTGCCGGAGTCTCCAACCCCGTCTTCATCGAGACCCTCGAGTTAGCCAACGAGTCCGGCGCCGCCTATAACGGAGTCCTCTGCGGACGCGCCACCTGGAAAGACGGCATAGCGATCTACGCAAAACAAGGCGCAAAAGCCTTCGAAGACTGGCTCAACACCACAGGCGTCGAAAACATCGAGAACGTCAACAAAGCGCTGAAAGCCGCCCACAGCTGGTACGACAAGATCAACGTCCCGGCTCTGGTCTAACTCACGCGGCGGCACGAAAAGCGGGTGCCCCATCCTTGTCGCGCGCAGTTTGCGCGACAGGGTGGGCGCCGAAATCTGAATAAGCCGGTTTTGTATCCGGGCACGACTTCAGTCGTGCCGAAAGCGATCAAAAAAGAATCGGGCTTCAGCCCCTGCGGGACGCCCCTCACCAGCCCGCCCTCGGACTCCATGAGAAGGGACGCCGGAGCCGTAAGGCTCCGGGGTTTCTGTCTGGGTAGCCCATACAAGCCTGCTTTTGCCTTGTGTGGGGAAAGAACAGGGGAACGCGCTCCCTCTGAACCGTTGTCATCCCGACCGCAGCGCTTTGGGGCCCCGCCGCGCCGTCAGGCGCAGATGGGGTAGGCGGAGCGAGGGACCTGCTTTTCGACGACCCTCCGGGGTGCCCCATCCTTGTCGCGCGCAGTTTGCGCGACAGGGTGGGAGCCGAAAATCTCAGCAAGCCGCTTTTGTATCAGGGCACGACTTCAGTCGTGCCGAAAACGATCAAAAAGAATCGGGCTTCAGCCCCTGCGGAACGCCCCTCACCAGCCCGCCCTCGGACTCCATGAGAAGGGGAACGCCGGAGCCGTAAGGCTCCGGGGTTTCTGCCTGGGTCGCCCATACAAGCCTGCTTTTGCCTTGTGTGGGGAAAGAACAGGGGAACGCGCTCCCTCTTAACCGTTGTCATCCCGTCGGAGCGCTTTGGGGCCCCGCCGCGCCGTCAGGCGCAGATGGGGTAGGCGGAGCGAGGGACCTGCTTTTCGACGACCCTTCGGGGTGCCCCATCCTTGTCGCGCGCAGTTTGCGCGACAGGGTGGGAGGCCGAAATCTCAGCAAGCCGCTTTTGTATCAGGGCACGACCTCAGTCGTGCCGAAAGCGATCAAAAAGAATCGGGCTTCAGCCCCTGCGGACGCCCCTCACCAGCCCCTCACGGACTCCATGAGGACAACTCAGCAGGGAAGTGAAACGCCGGAGCCGGAGGCTCCGGCGTTTTCAGTGGTGGCACTTATCGCAGACCCCTGGACCCGAGGTTACGGCCCACCTGGAACGCTGCATGTTATGAATAGGTACGGCCCGATCCGCAGCCTCAATGCGAAACCTCAACAATAATGCCCCCGATCGAATCTGCTCCTACCGTCTCGTCGTCGTCGTTGATTCCATAAAGCGAAGAACTGGGGTCGGCATCCAACGAGATATAGCTTCCAAACCCGATCCCTGGCGAGAATGTAATGATGACGCCTCCGCCTGAATCCCAACCAGCGATGACGCCGTTGTTGTTGATAGCCCATCCCACTGTGCTCCCATCCGACGGTAAGGCAACATGCTGTAGTACGGGCTCGAATTCCACTACTGCTGCATAACGTTCCCCGCATTAGGTACAAACTGGATATCGAACCCGAGCTGCTCGGCTATTCCGCTGGCCAAAGCCGCCCCGGGGACATTCACGGACGCCGACCGCACAGCCAGCCCCACGCTCGGCCGCACGTGCGTGGTTATCGGGCGAGCCGCTACAGGCGTTTGCGGATCGGTGGTGGGCATGCCATCGCGTATTCGCGGTCCGATATCAGCCCAGGTCGAGCCCGCGTCAAACGTCGACAAAAGATGTCCGGAGCAATTTGCCCATCCTGCCTCCGCTGAGACGAAGCTCAACGAGCAGCGGCTAAAATCTCCGACCTGGTTGGACGGAGCCGCCTTTCGACCACCAGAAGAGAGCGTCACAATCGCCGGTTGATGTTGATCAGGACTAAACGCGGTCATCCATGCGGAGCCGACGATCACGGATTGGACGCGGTGTCCAATCCAGGAGTGATCCAGGTCAGAAAGTACGCGATCGGCTTTCCATGAACGGCCATTGTCGTCGCTCGTGAAGAGCACTGCTGCTGACTTAACCCCCGGTCCGCCTGAATAGGTAACGGGTTCATACCCGAGGAGACCGTGGAATTCGGGAAGTCCATATGTCGGCATCTGTGGCACGATTCCTGCAAGTGGCTTCAGCGGCACGAGTTGAAAGGACGAACCCCCATCGTGCGTGGCGAACAGTTCGCTGCCATGTCGAAGGTCTAGCCCCGCAATATAGAGGTCGTTCGGACCCGGAGCGACAATCTCACCTGCCAGGCCAGGGGCGGCTTTGACCCAGGCCCAGGTTGTTCCGCCGTCTGCAGTCCTGAGCAGTCCCCCCCACGTAGATGAGCGATGGACCTCAATCCACCCGTGAAGGTCATCAGCAAAAGCGATATAGCCACTATCCGTCAAGTCGTCACCACTCCGGCTCTGCATAACGGGAATGAGATAAGCCGACCAGGACTCCCCTGCATTGTTTGTGTACGCAACGTAGAAGGTCCAATCGGTGTCGGCCGCGGGCACGGAGTCCTGGCCGCCCTGTTCCTGGTGGGCGACCAGGACCCATCCGGCCCGAGAGTTGAGAAAGAAGACATCGGCGTAGTGATCGCCGACCGCCAGCGGAGGGGAGATATTGGACCAGGTCCGTCCATTATCCGTCGTCCAGAACAACCGCGTTCCAGTCGATGCCCAACCGGTATCGGATGTGAGCAGCTTCGATTGCACAATCTTAGGTGCGACTACCGGTGATGTAGGATGCTGTGCGGCTGGAGAACTGGAGGCACCACCGGACAGCCGCTGCCAATGCTGCATGATGAGGGGCTGAGATGTGGTCTGCGCCTGGCTACATGATAGTGTTAGCCATACCATGACAGCGAATAGTAATTGTGCTTTCATTGTGGCCGACTCCCTGGATAGAAACATTACTACCGGTCGCCAAGCTCAAATAGATAATATTGTGAAATAGTCGCATGACCGTCGTAACTGTATCAATAACAGAATTACTCTAAAGTAGCTATCCTCTATCAGTGCGCGCCAATGAGCGATTACTGCCGGCCGTCGAGGCTGGGGCTTCGTGCGCCGGACAGTCCTTCCGACATACACCGGCGCGAAGCGCCTTCCTTGCTGTGCCGCAGGCTGTCGGCGCAGTGAGGAACGAACGCAGCCGACTCGGTAACGTTACCCACCCCATTCCCTCAAAGAAAATGTTGACCTGGCCCAAACCCGCGAACCTGAACGAGGCGCTTTGTTGTGTCAGGGCACGACTGCAGAGCCTGCCCTGAGCGCAGCCGAACGGGTGCCGATAAATACCCGGCGCGCAGGCCGGGGTCCCCAGCGCACCCGCTGTTGGCGTGATGGGTTGGAGGATCGTCGGCGCAGCTCGGCACGAGCGCAGCCGAGAGGGAACGTTACCCGCGCGCCAGCGCCTCCGCCTGGACGGCCAGTCCCCGAAACGCACTTTTCCCGCTTCCTGTGGAAATCCTGTCAAGCCCCCTCCCACCCTGACGAAAGTAACAGACGCTGATACAAAAAGACTTCCACGCCAAAATACCCGCCCAGTTTTGGCAGTAAATCCGTCCAAATCAGCCATACTAAGAATAGGGGGGAAGAATCCAAAATCGGCCGCCGCAGGGCGGCTTTTCCTGGTGCCGATGAACCATCAGCGACCAATCCGCCAGCCGGCAAGCCGACGAGCCCCCTCCCACCTAATACATTCCACAACACTTAAGTAGAGGGGGCTCCTCGAAAAATAGATAACTGGGTGAATCTAAAACACTTACACAAAGTTAAGCGTATATTTTTTGCCCGCCAAAGCAAAGGGCAGGCGATGCGCCTGCAACCTGCCCCCTGCAACCTGCAACCTGTAACCTGCAACCTGTAACCTGCAACCTGTAACCTGCAACGTGCAACCTGTAACCTGCAACCTGCAACCTGTAACCTGCAACCTGCCCTACTTGATTCGCACCTTCGGCTCCACTGACATGCCAGGACGCAGGCTGTGGTCCGAGTCCTCACTCGGCTTGGTCAGATCGATGCGCACCGGAATGCGCTGGACGACCTTCACGTAGTTGCCAGTCGCGTTCTCCGGCGGAAAGAGGCTCAGCATCGAGCCGGTTGCGCCGCCAATCTCGGTGACTCTGCCGTCGTAGTCGCGGTCATAAGCGTCTACGTGGATGGTGACCGGCTGGCCGATCTTCATGCTTTCGAGCTGCGTCTCCTTGAAGTTTGCCGTGATCCAGACGTTGTTCAGATCGACCAGCGTCATCATCGCCTGTCCCACGCTGACGTTCTGCCCTTTCTCAACGCTTCTGGTGGTCACAATGCCGGCGACCGGCGCGAAAATCTGCGTGTAGCTCAGGTTCAGCTTCGCCTGAGCCAGCTGCGCCTTGGCCTGATCCACCTGGGCCGCAGCCTGATCGGCCCTGGCTCTCTGGATCGCGACCTGCTGCGGTCCGGTTTGCGCATACTTCAGTGACGACTGCGCCTGCAGCACGCGGTCGCGCGCGATCCGCACCCCGTCCTCAGCTGCGATCAGGTTGGCTTCGGCCTCGTTCACGTTGGCCTCGTCCGCCGAAGCAGCCGCCACTGCGGCATCGTACTGCTGTTTCGAAATGATGTCCTTCTGGACCAGCGGCGTATAGCGTTCCAGATCCAGCTTCGTCTTGGTGTAATTGGCCTTGGCTGCGGTCACGCGCGCCTGCGCCGCCTGCAGTTGCTTTTGCGACTGCGCAACCGAGGCCGTCGCGCTCGCCACATCGACGCTGGCGTTACTCAGAGTGCTGCCCGTGTTGATGTGGATCACCGGCACGTTCACCCGTGCGGCTTCGTAACTGGCTTCCGCCGCCTCCAGATTGGCTTCGGCCTGGTTGACTGCGGTCTGAAAATCGGTGGGATCGATCTGAACCAGCAGCGTTCCGGCATCCACATACTGGTTCTGGTCCACCTTCACGTCGAGCACGTGGCCGACGATGCGCGAGCTGATCTGCACCAGGTGGCCGTCGACCGAGGCATCGTCCGTGTCTTCGTAAAAGGTCGAATGCCACCAGAACAGCGCCGCTCCAACCGCCAGCACCGCCACCACTCCGATGATGATGAAACGACGGCGCGAGTGTCCGCCGGTATTTTCCGGCTGCTCTTCGGTCGGTCGCGTCTGCTCGGTATTTTGCTCCGCCACGCTCACTTTACCTCCACGTAATCCCTGTAATTACTTTGCGCCACGCCCAGCGCTCGCGCCAGCGAGAGTTTCGCAACGTTATGCCGGTACAAACTCGCGACATATTGCGCGTCCGCCTGCGACATTGCCTGTTGCGCCTGCGAAACCGCGAGATTATCGGAAACTCCTGCTTTGTAACGCTGCTGTGCCTCGCTCAGCGCTTCCCTGGCCAGATCCACATTGCTGCGAGCGACTTCCACCAGCTTTGCCGCAGCCTGAATGTCCAGAATGCTGTCGCGCACATCGGCGCCGATCTGCCCTCGCATGTCGCTCAGTCGCGCTCGCGCCTGGTCCAGCTGCGACTGCGCCTGCTGCGCATCGCCGCGGAGCTTGCCTTCTTCAAACAGCGGAGCATCCAGCGAGCCGGTCGCGTCTCCGGTTCCGTGAGAGTGCGAAGGGTTGATGCCAATATCTCCGTAGTCGCCGGAGAAGCTCACCGTTGGCAGCCGCTCGTCGGTGGCGGCCTTGCGCGCCCGCTCCGCCGCCAGCACCTGCTGCTCCATGGCCTTCAGGTCGGCGCGGTTGGCCAGCGCCTCGCGCACGGCGGCGTCGGGATCCAGGTGATCGAGGGACGCGTAAGGCGTCGGGTCCGTCAGTTCGAACTGCTGGGCCAGCGGCAGCCCGATCGCGCGCGCCAGCGCGATCTTGTCTTTCGCCCAGGCATTTTGCGCGGCGATCAGCGTCTGCTGTTGGGTTTGGTAGTCCACGCGCGCGCGCAGCTCATCGAGCAGCGGCGCCGTGCCGGCCTGGTGATTCGCGACGGCCTGGTTCAGGGACACCTGTGAGGTATCCACCTGCGACTGGGCGGCCTGAACCTGAGCGGCATCGGCAATCACGGTGAGATAGGCATTGCCCACGGTCAGGACCACCATGTCGCGAGCATCCTGCGCCGACAACCGGGCTGCCGCGAAATTGTGCTTTTGCGCGAGGTAGTTCTGCAGCGCGGACAGATCCAGCAGCGACCAGTTCAGCGAGCCACGAATGTCGGTGTAGCCGTAGGGGCCAATGATGGACGGAAAGCCGGGAATGCGCAGCCCCTCCGCCTGGAGGTCCGTTTCCTGCAGCGCCTCTTTCACCGACCCCGTCGCCGTCGGGAGCAGGGCCTGTAGCTCTTCCAGCCGGGCGCCCTGCGCCGACTGCACATTCTGGCTGGTGAGCAGGAGTCCCAGGTTGTTGCGCAGCCCCCGCTGCATCGCGTCCGCCAGCGACAGGGGCAGCACTCCCGGTTGCACCGCCTGCCGGCTCACGCTCCCCTGATAGGTGGATGAGTCGATTTGCGGCTGCGGGATCGCCACCGGGCCCGAAGGCGTAGCGACTGAGCTTCCACTGCCGGTCGCCTGGCCCCATGAAGACACGGCGACCACTCCGAGAACGGCTCCCAGGACCATATGCCTCAGGCACAAAAATCTCAAATCGGTTGCTGCAGCCTCCGCCACCAGGAAGAGCCTTTCGCTAAGAAACTATAGAGGACCGTGCCCCATCGAGTACTGCGCCTTGGATGCACATCGATGAGCAAAAAATGCAAAAGAATGTCTGAGATAAGAGTAGTCGAAGGCGCCGGATCGCGTCTCGCCTAAAGCGCCAAAAACGCAGACCGGTGGGGTTACGGTTTTCGAACGGGCGGGTGGTTTTCGACGAAAAGCGGTAAAAAGTCAGCTTTGCGCGGCGGGCACCGAATGCACCAGCGCCGAGGCCAGCGAGCAGAGCGCCTGGCGGAACAAGCTGCCCACCGCCTCCGCCGTCCAGACCGCCGGCCGCGCAATCCGATTGATGGCCCTGGCCGTGTCGGCATTCGTCCGGCGCAGAACAGCTCGCTGCACAAACACCGCCCGCTGCGCCTGGGTCAGCCGATTCAGCCACTCGCGCAGTGGACCGCGGCCTGCCCCGGTCATCAGTTCCGAAAGCTGCTCGCCGGAGAGAGCTGCCGTTCCATCGTCCTCAATACAGCCGGATCCGGATTCGACCGGCGGCAAATCGCCGAAAGAGGCCGGATCCTGCCGGTGCATGATGGCCAGCGCACCGTTGAGCACGCGTTCGCGCACCAGTCCTTTGGTCGCCCGTGGGTCCGCGCAGGGGTCGATCTCCACCGTAGTAACGGTGTTCTCCACCAGGCGCAGCGCCTCGTCTTCGTTGCCCAGCATCAGGGCCGCGAACCGATACATCTCCACGGCGGCGTTCTCCGCTTTCTTCAGGGCTTCACTGGACTCACCGGAACAGGGACTTTCCACGACGGCACCTCCAGGGACGATGGCTTTCTCTTATCCTCGCCGAGCCGTTCCGAGCCGTCAAATCGCAGGAGCTCTGACATTTTGTCTGGAATTTTGCTGTTTGTTCATACCAGCACCGTGGCCAGCCTCCCCACCGAATCAGGTAAACTTCCTGGTGCGACCCCGAACGATCGTGGGCCGTCTGCCATGCCCAGGGCGAAGTCACAACCGCAGAATCTCCTCCTCAGCCGCGATGAATCCTGGCTGAGCTTCAACCGGCGCGTACTCGAAGAAGCCCAGGACGCAACCAATCCGCTGCTGGAGCGCGTCAAGTTTCTGGCGATTACGGCCAGCAATCTGGACGAGTTCTTCGAAATCCGCATTGCCGGTGTCCTGCAGCGCATTGAGGATGGATATAACGAAGCCTCGCCCGATGGCGCTACGCTCCGCGATTCGCTGGAAGAGATGAAGCTGGAAACCCAGCGATTTGTCGCCGACCAGTATCGCTGCTGGAACGGCGAGCTGCTGCCCGCAATGCGCAAGGCCGGCATTCGCGTTCTCCAGTGGAGCGATTTGTCCGAGGAAGCCCGTCAATTCGCGACCGACTACTATCAGCACGAGGTCGATCCGCTTCTCACTCCGATCACCATCGACCCCGCCCATCCCTTTCCGCGTGTCCTGAATAAGGCGATGTGCCTTGCCCTTCTGCTGCGCCGCAAGCGTCGCGGCACCGCCGGTCCCGTGCTCGGCGTGCTCACGGTTCCGCGTGCTTTACCGCGACTGGTGCGCCTGCCCTCCTCCGACGATACGCAGGACTTCATCTTTCTCCACGACCTTATCGAGCGCAACGCGGGAGCCATGTACCGCGGATACGAGATTCTCTCCCGTGCCGTCTTTCGCGTCACCCGCAACAGCAATCTCTATTTTCAGGAAGAAGAGTCGCGCTCGCTGCTGGAAACGGTTCGCGCCGAGCTCCATAACCGGCGCAAGGGCGATGCCGTCCGCCTTGAGATCGACACAACTGCGGATGCGGAGATCGTCGAACGCCTGCGCACCAACTTTGAACTGGATGAGTCTCTCGTCTATCACACCGAAGGTCCGGTCAATCTGTCCCGCATCATGACCCTTTACAGCGCGTCCTCCCGCGCCGATCTCAAATTCAAGCCGTTCGTGCCGCGCGAGCTGCGCCTCAACCGCAAATCCGCCGACTTGTTTGACGAGCTGCGTCATCGCGACATTATGCTGCATCATCCCTACGACTCCTACGACGGTGTCGTGGGCTTCATCGAGGCCGCGGCCCAGGACCCGCGCGTCGTCTCCATGAAGCAAACCCTCTACCGCACCAGCGCCGATTCGCCCATCTTTCAGGCCCTCACCGAAGCCGCGCAGACCCGGGAGGTCACGGCCGTCGTCGAACTCACGGCCCGGTTCGACGAAGCCTCCAACATCCGCTGGGCGCGCAATCTCGAAGATGCCGGAGTCCAGGTCTTCCATGGCATCGTCGGCCTGAAGACGCACTGTAAGCTGGCTCTGCTGGTCCGCCGCGACCCGGATGGCGTGACTCGCCGCTACTGTCATCTGGGCACCGGCAACTACAACCCGGACACCGCGCGCTTCTATACCGATCTCAGCCTGCTGACTTCCGATCCGGAGATCACCAGCGCGGTGCACAGCGTCTTCAATTACCTCACCGCTCATTCCGAGTCCGACGACTATCGGCCGCTGCTGGTGGCGCCGCTCACACTGGCCGAGAGCTTCATCCGTCTCATCCACCGCGAGCAGGAGCACGCCGCTGCGGGCAGGCCGGCGCGCATCATCGCCAAGATGAACTCACTCCTCGAGCAAAGTGTCGTGGAGGCACTCTACTCGGCCGCCCATGCCGGCGTCGAAATCGATCTCATCGTGCGCGGCATCTGCTCGCTGCGTCCCGGCGTGAAAAATCTGAGCGAGCGCATCCGCGTTCGCTCCATCGTCGGCCGCTTTCTCGAGCACAGCCGCCTCTTCTACTTTCTGAATGGCGGCGACGAGGAGTTTTTCTGCGGCAGCGCTGACTGGATGCCTCGCAACCTCTTCGAGCGCTGCGAAGTGGTCTTCCCCATCCGCGATCCTCAGATTCGCGCCCGCGTCCGCGACGAGATCCTCCCTGCCTATCTCGCCGACACGGTGAAGGCACGCCTCCTCCGCTCCGACGGCTCCTATGTCCGCCTCCGCGACGCCAATAAGCCGGCTTTCAGCGCGCAGGACTTCTTCATTCAGGTGGCCGAAGGCAAGGCCGATGTATCGGATATTCCCAGGGCTGAAGCGCCCGCTGCGCCCTCGGTCCGCTCCTCCCCAAAGCCGCGCCGTGCCGGAGCCGCCGCCGCCGCGGATTAGCGATCGTCTGTCCGAGTTTCCGCGCATGATTCTGCGCCGCAGGGAAACCCTCAACGCCAGGGTTGCTACACCCTGCTCCCTACACCCTACTCCCTGCTTTTAGCCCTTGGGCGCGAAGTATCCCTGGCGCACGCGAACCGTATACTTCCGATCCAGACAGAACAGATAGATCGGCCGGAACGCCCCATTCGCCTTGAAGTCCGCCGGCTTGTACACCAGCGCGTACTGGCTCCGCAGCTCGTCCTGAATCTGTTTGAAGCTGCTCGGCATATCCTCCAGGCTCTGGGGGAAGAACGCCTTGCCGCCGGTCGCCACCGCCATTTTTTGCAGCACGTCGTCGCCGCGGTCGCGCGACGGGCTCACATCCGTGCTGATCGCATAGATATTCGTCTCCGCGCGCTGGCACTCCTTGATCGCGTCTTCCAGGTAAGCGTGGCTCTGGTTATCGTCCCCATCGCTCACCAGCACAATGGCCTTCCGCACCGGCTCCTGCCCGCGCGCCGTCAGCAGCTTGTCCCGGCACGCGCTGTACACCGCGTCGTAGAGCGCCGTTCCGCCGCCCGGGCTCAGGGCTTCGATGCCCGAGCTGAGCAGATCCAGATTGTTCGTCCAGTCCTGCCGGTAATCCGGCGTCACGTCGAACCCCTCGATAAACGCCTTGTCGGTCGACGGCCGCATGATTTGCAGCAGAAACGCCGTCGCCGCCTGTTGCTCGAACTGGAAGCGGTTCCGGATCGACGTGCTCGTGTCGATCAGAATCCCCACCCGCAGCGGCAGATTCGTCTGCCGCGTAAAGCTGAACACCTGCGCCGGCGCCCGGTTGTCGTCCAGCAGCGCGAAATCGCTCTGCTTCAGATTCCTGATGAAGTGCCCATGCTTATCCGTCACCGCAAATACCAGGTACACTTCGTTGCTGGTGATCCTGAACGTCGGCGTCGACGTGTCATTCGCGCCCGGTTCACCGGAACCCGGCGTGCCCGGCGCCCCACCCTTCGCCGTCGCTGGCGGCTGCTGCACGGCGCTCGCCGCGGCCGCCGTTGTTGAAGAAGCCGGTGCCGTCTGCGCCCCCAGCCCCACCGTTATGCCCAGGACACACGCCAGGCTCATGACCGGACGCACTATGCTCGAAACCGCTTTGCTCATGGGAACTGCTCTATTTTACCGTGTCACCCTCGTCCTGCGCACCCATTTGCCACACACCCCGTATTCCAGGCAGAATCAGGAAATGAACGACTCCCGCAAGTCCGCCGTCTCCACCCCCCACGCCCCCGCTGCCATCGGGCCCTACTCCCAGGCCGTTCGCCTCGGCAACCTCGTCTACACCTCCGGCCAGGTCGCCCTCGATCCCGCCTCCGGCCAGATCGTTCCCGGCGGCATCACCGAGCAAACCACACGCGTCCTCGAAAACATCAAGGCCATCCTCGCCGCCGCGGATACCGAGCTCACCCGCGTGATCAAAACCGTCGTCTTTCTAAAGGACATGGGCGACTTTGCCGCCATGAACGCCGTCTACGCGAAATACCTCGCCCCCGAAGGTTTCGTCGCCCCCGCCCGCTCCACTGTCGAGGTCGCCCGCCTCCCCAAAGACGCCCTCGTCGAAATCGAAGTCATCGCCACCCTTCCATAATCTGAACGAAGCGAAGGACCTTGCATTTCCATCTAACCGTTGGGAGAACTCCGATGTCCGAAACCACCCCCGCCAAAATCGAAAAGTCCGACGCCGAATGGCGCGCCCAGCTCACCCCCGAGCAGTACTACGTCACCCGCCAAAAAGGCACCGAGGCTCCTTTCACCGGCAAGCTCACCCTGAACCACGACACCGGGATGTACAGCTGCGTTGCCTGCGGCGCCGACCTCTTCCCCTCCGACACAAAATTCGACTCCGGCTCCGGCTGGCCCAGCTTCTACCTGCCCGTCGATTCCGCCGCCGTTGAAACCCACGAGGACACCACCCACGGCATGCGCCGCGTCGAAGTCACCTGCGCCCGCTGCGGCGCTCACCTTGGCCACGTCTTCCCCGACGGCCCCAAACCCACCGGCCTCCGCTACTGCATCAACTCCGCCGCTCTCAATTTCGAAAAAGGCCCTGCGCCCTCGAAATAACAGCTCTTTGCATGGTTGCGCCGCGCGCCAGCCGCCGATCCGGTGGCCAAACTCAAAGCCCCCGCCAGCATTCGCTGACAGGGGCCATCGAGTCCCGGGTTCGAATCGAGAAGGGAGAACGCGCCAGGCGGCGCTGCCGGCAGACTCACTCCGACAGCGCGCCTCGGCGGAAACTCATATCCGGCTCGCGATCGTAGTGAATTCCATGCTGATCCGGGTGGTGAGCGTGTCGCAGGTGGCGACAACGCCCAGGATCATCAGCGAGGCGATCAGCACATATTCGATCAGATCCGTACAGTTATCGTCGTTCGACAGCTTCCGCAGAATCCACGAAGTCAGGTTCATAGCAGTTCTCTCCGGATCATGTGCCGCGCCGAATGAGTCGCCTCGGCGGAAAGTTACAAGTTGTCGGTGATGCAGTTGAACTCCTTGCTGACCCGATGGGTGAGCGTGGTGAAGTGAGTGTGGTGAAGGTCTCTCCTGTAATGGGCTGCGCGGGAGGGGTTTGGGGACCGCGCTGCTTCGTACTGATTGGTGTCACTCTCTCGTAAAGCACCTGCCCCGGGCAATCGCAGTTCCGGGTCAGCCGCGGCTGGCCCAGCCGATACTCCGGCAGGTGACTGTGGAGGCTTTCCGGTTACCTGGGGAATCCGGCGGCGCGTGGGGACCCGCCTAAGTGCCTGAAAGCACGCATACCCAGGGGTGCCGAACCCCGTCTATCAGCGCTCGTTCCGCTCTTCCCCGAGCCGGGACTCCAACAAGCCGCTCGCGGCCCCAGCATAAAATGCAAAATTTCGGGAGGCCCGAAAGGCACGATTCCCGCGGAGGCAAAAAAATGCCCGTGGCCAGGAGACTGAGCCACGGGCTCTTCAGGGAGGCTGAAGAAAACTTGTTCGGCATGCAGGCCGAGTGCACAGGCCTGGACGCCTGCTTTCGAGCACGGCGCGGATGCGAACGCGCGGAGGCTTCGGCGCCGCCGAGATACGAGGGCGCAGAACCATCCGGGCGCGGCAGCGGCGCTGCAACGCGTCAGTGCGCAACACAGGGTGCGCAGCATTTCTGAATCTGGAATTCTTCGACGGGGAAGGAAACCGCGGGAACTGTGCCTTCGAACGAGGAAAGGCAGATCGCGGAACCTCATCTTGTGTCACGATAAGGTTGTTCATCCATTGAGACACAGCGCAGAGGAAAAAGCAAGCCCAGAGATTTTCCGGCGCTGGATTTTTATCGGGAGCCAACCTTGGACGATTCAGCGCTCACACACGAAGAGACCACCACCAGTGACATCGAGTTGTTGCACGAAATCGGCAGTCGCATGGCGGCCGCCGATCCCTTTCATGAGGTGCTGGAGCAGGTGATCGAGATGGTGACCGCGGCGGTGCGCTGCGATTCCTGTTTTCTGTACGTGCTGGAGAAAGACAAGCTGGTGCTGCGGGCCTCGAAGAATCCCCATGAAGATGTTGTGGACCGGATGGTGATTGACATCGGCCAGGGCGTAACCGGCTGGGTCGCGGAGCACAGGCAGACGGTGGCGCTGGCGGCGCGGGCCTGGGCCGATCCGCGCTTCGCGCGCTTTCGCTCGCTGCCCGAGGACCGCTTCGAGGCCTTTCTGGCCGTGCCGATTCTGTGCCGGGGCAAGCTGGTGGGCGCCATCAACGTCCAGCACCGGGAGCCGCACCATCATTCCAAGCGGGAGATCCGGCTGATTACGATGATGGGCTATCTGGTGGGCGCCGAGGTGGAACTGGCCCACATGGAATTCGAGAAGACCCAGCTCGCCGCCCAGTTGGAGACGCGCAAGGTGATGGAACGCGCCAAGGGTCTGCTCCAGCGCGAGCTGAAGATCGACGAGGAAGCCGCCTACCTGATGCTGCAGAAGCAAAGCCGGCAAAAGCGCAGGCCGGTGCGGGAGATCGCCGAAGCCATCATCCTGATGGACGACCTGCGCAAGGGAAAGAAGTGACGCGGAGCCGGTAGCTGGCAGCCTGTAGCGAGTTGCCAGTCGCCAGTCCCCAGTGCCCAGTCCCCAAGTCCCCGGTTGCCAACGTTCATTGGCTCTGGCTGAATCCTGAGGGCGGCCGTTGCGAGGCGTGCAACACTCTCCGTCCTGTCCAGTTCTGAACAGTGGAATGCGGGAGCGGACAGGCGTCCTGTCCGGCGGGCCCACGTAAGTACCGTGTTTTCAGAATGGCGGCACTTGCGCGTATTGGAACAGGAACTGCCCGTGCAGGAGTACGGACCTTGATTGCGCGTCCTGGGGCGCTGGAACGCCTGCTCGCGGACTTGTGGAAGACGGGCGACTGGGCGCACCGTCAGGGCAGGCCGGCATTCGTAACGGAGAAGGCGGCAGACATGTTCGGAGATCTGAGGTACGCATGGAGAAAGCTCCGGCGTTCGCCTGCGTTTGCGCTGACGGCGGTGATCACCCTGGCGCTGGGCATTGGCGCGACGACGGCCATCTTCACGATGTTCGACCAGGTGCTGCTGCGCACCCTGCCGGTGGAGAAGCCGCAGGAGCTGGTGCGCTTCCACTGGAAGGGAAGCTTCTCCGGAAATATGAGCAGCTTCGGAGGCGATGAGGGAAACTACTTCTCCTATCCCATGTACAAGGACCTGCGCGACCGCAATCCGGTGTTCAGCGGGATGCTGGCGGCGGATCGGACCAGCGTTGGGATCGCGTGGCATAACCTGGCCAAAGACGAGCACGCAGAGCTGGTGAGCGGGAACTATTTCCAGGTACTGGGGTTGCGGCCCGCGGTGGGGCGGCTGTTCACCTCATCGGATGAGACGGCCGCCGACGCTAACCCGGTCGCGGTGTTGGCCTACTACGAGTGGCGCACGCGCTTTGGCGGATCGCGGACCGTGATCGGCCAGGCGCTGCGGGTGAATGGGCATCCGTTCACCATTGTGGGCGTGGCTCCGGAGAATTTTCATACCGCGATCGGCGGCTACCGGCCGGCGGTTTTTATTCCGGTGACGATGGTGGGCATCGCGATTCCCTGGACCGCAACCATCGATCGAATGAACAACCGGCAATCCGCATGGCTGACCATTGTGGCGCGGCGCAAGCCGGGGATTTCGATTGAAAAGGCGCAAGCGGCGATGTTGCCGCTGTGGCGTGCGCTGCGCGCCAGCGAGCTGCCCCTCTACAAGCAGGCGTCGCAGAGATTCAAGGAACGGTACGTGGAGAAATCGACGTTCACGGTGCTGGACGACTCGATGGGATTCTCGCCGGGACGCATGGATCTGAGGACGCCGCTGGTGATTCTGCTGAGCATGGCAGGGCTGCTGGTGGCCATGTGCACGCTGAATGTGGCGACGCTGCTGCTGCTGCGCTCCACGATGCGCATGCGAGAGATGGCGATGCGCTATGCGCTGGGCGCTAAGAGCGGGCGCATCGTGCGGCAGTTGCTGATCGAGGGTGGACTGTTGGGCCTAGCCGGCGGCGTGGCAGGATTAGCGCTGGCTCCGGTTCTGGGGCTGATGCTGGTACGGCTGCTGACCAGCGCGAATCCGGGGAGCGAGCCGTATTCGTCGAGCGTCGACATGCGGGTGCTGCTGTTCACGCTGGGGCTGTCGGTGGTGGTGAGCATCCTGTTCTCGATTGCGCCGGCGCTGCATTTCCTGCGTCCGGATCTGGCGGGGTCGCTGCGACAGAGCACGGGGACCGCCTCGAAAAGCTCGCAGCGCTTCCGCAAACTGGCGGTGGGCGTGCAGATTGCGCTGAGCGTGCTGCTGCTGGGGGGTGCGGGGTTGTTCGTGCGGACGCTCCAGAATCTGCGGGAGCAGCCGGTGGGCTGGGATACAAGACACATAGCGACGTTCACGCTGGATCCGACGGAGTCCGGGTACGGCGAGCAGCAGACCTCGCAGATCGTAAGGACCGCGGTGGAGAAGCTGCAGGGCTTGCCGGGGCTGGCGTCGGTCAGCGCGACGACCGACTCGGAGCTGACTGGCGATTCGAACACGAATGGCTATGTGGTTCAGGGGCATAAATTCACCGAGAACGAAGTGAGTAACTTTGAGTCCCCGCTGGTGCTTCCAGGCTATTTTGCGACGCTGCGGCAGCCGCTGCTGGTGGGGCGCGATTTTACCGTCGCGGACCGCACAGGCACTCCGAATGTGGCCATTGTGAACCTGGAATTCGCAAAGCGGTTCTATGGATCGGCTTCGAACGCGCTGGGGCATCGGATTGGCATCGAAAAGGCGGACACCACGATTGTGGGCGTGGTGGGCGACACGAAGCATACGGATCTGCGCACTGACACGGGTCCGGAGGTGTATGAGCCATATCTGCAGATGAAGCATCCGGTGGGCGTGCAGATCTATATACGGACGCACGGCGCGCCCGATGCGATGGAGCCGGAGATCGAACGCACGATCCACACGATGGATCCAACGCTGGTGGTCGATGGGCTGCGCACGATGGAGGCGCAGGTGGACATGAGCGCGTCGAGCGAGCGGGCGCTGGCGATTCTGGCGATGGCGTTTGCGGTGCTGGCGGCGCTGCTGGCGGGCGTAGGACTCTATGGCGTGCTGGCGTATTCGACACAGAGCCGGACGCGCGAAATTGGCGTGCGCCTCGCGCTGAGGGCGCCGCGGCTCTCGGTGGTGGGACTGGTATTACGGGAGATGGTATGGATCGCGGTCGGCGCAGTGCTTGTGGCGCTTCCGGCGACTGTCGCGCTGGCGCGGCTCTTTCGCAGCCAGTTGTATCGGGTCAGTACATGGGATCCGGTGGCGCTGGTGGGAGCGGTGTTGCTGACCGCGCTGATGGTGACGGTGGCGGCCGCGCTGCCCGCACAGCGGGCGACAGCGGTCCATCCCATGGAGGCGCTGCGAGTGGAGTGATGAGAGTGGGAACAGGGACCCGTCGGTGGGTGCGACTGCCTTTGCCGTGACGCGGAAGATCGCCGAAGCCATCATCCCGATGGACGACCTTGCTACAATCCCTCTTGACCCCGAGCGGTTTGTCGCGATCCTTGCAAACCCATCACCATCATCCAAAACCAGTGACCCACAAATCCGCCACCGCGAGCGCAGCTGCCGTCCATCGCTCTGCCATCGTCATCGACACGCATGCCGACACCACGCAGCGCATGCTGGACGACCACTACGACCTCACCCAGCCGCTGGCTGGCGGTTCGGTGAACTTTGCGTCGGCGCAGGCCGGCAATCTCGGCGCGGAGTTCTTCTCTATCTGGGCGCAACCGACGCTCTATCAAGGCCAGTATGCGCGCCGGACGCTGGAGCTGATCGACGCGGTCCGCCAGCAGGCGCTCGCTCATCCGGACCGCATGATGATGGCGTACTCGCCGGAGGACATCCTCACAGCCCACCGCGAGCAGAAGCTGGCGGCCCTGATGGGCATTGAGGGCGGACACTCGATCGAGAACTCGCTCGGGTTGTTACGCGACTACTACCGGCTCGGCGTGCGCTATATGACGCTCACCTGGTCGAACTCCAACGACTGGGCCGATTCCTCCGGCGATGCCGACGACCCGAACGTGAAGCACACCGAGGACGGTCTGACGGACTTCGGCAAGGACGTGGTCTACGAGATGAACCGGCTCGGCATGATGGTGGACATCTCGCATTTGTCGGACAAGACGTTTTACCGCACGGTCATCACCTCGCGCGCGCCGTTATTTGCGTCGCACTCGTTGGCGCGAGCGCTGTGCGCGTCGCCGCGCAACATGACGGACGACATGCTGCGAGCGGTAGCCCGGAGCGGCGGCCCGAACAGCAAGGGCGGTGTGGTGATGGTGAATTTCTACTCCGGCTTCATCAGCGACGCGTGGCGCAAGGCCTGGAACGAGCAGGCGCCGGAACGCCAGGCCGCCGAGAATGCTCAGATCGCACGGTGGAAAGCCGAGGGCAGGGCGATCACCTGGGCGATGACCGATGCGCTGGACAAACAGTGGGCGGCGAAGATTCCGCGGCCGCCGCTCAGCATGCTGATCGACCACATCGACCACATCGCCAAAGTGGCGGGGATCGATCGCGTCGGGCTCGGATCCGACTTCGACGGCATTCCGTCCTCGGTCGACGGGATTGACTCGGCAGCGGACCTGCCGAAGATCACTGCGGCGCTGATGGCGCGAGGCTATTCGGCGGAGGATTGCCGGAAGATTCTGGGGCTGAACTTCCTGCGGTTCTTCCGGGAAGTCGAGACGACGGCGACCACGCTGCAGGCCGAGCCGGACGAGCGGTCCGGAGCGGAGGCCGAGTAGAGATTAGTTCCCGGTTTTCGCGTTGTCGGCGAGTTGGGCGGCGCTGGCGAACTGCTGCATGGTCTCCCGCAGATAGCGGTGCGGGTTGACCGGCGTGTTGTGGATGCGCACCTCGTAGTGCAGGTTGGGGCCGGTGGTGCGGCCGCTCAGTCCCACGTACCCGATGACCTGGCCGATGCTCACCTGCTGCCCGGCAGTGACCGCGAACCCGGAGAGGTGGGCGTAGAGGGTTTCAATGCCGTTGCCGTGGTTGATGGTGACTTCCCGGCCATAGCCGCTGATCACCGAAGCGCTCTCGATCACGCCGTTGGCGGCGGCGCGCACGGGGGTGCCAAAACTGACGCCGATATCCACGCCGGTGTGGAACTCGCCTTCTCCCATGCGCAACGGGTCCTCGCGCTCGCCAAAGGAACTGGTAATGGGACCGACGACCGGCCACAGTTCAGGAGCGCCGGCCAGAGAGGCCCAGTCTTTGACGCCGGCCGGAGCAAGCCCGAGGTCGAACGACTCAACCCGGCCGGAAAGGGCGTTGCTGCGTAGCTGCGCAAGCTGGTTCAGCGACTGCGCGTAGGCTTGTTCACTGAATGTGTTCGAATCGGAACTGCCGGGCACGACCGTCGCGGTGGCGGCTTTGGCCATGCGATTCTGGCGAAGTCCGTAGAGGGCGCTGACTTCGCTGGCGAGAGAGCCCAGCGAAGCGGCCTGCAATTCCTTTTCGTGCGCGACGATCTGGAGCCGGTTGTAATCCACCCGCAGCGCTTCGCGCTGGGAACGCAGCTGATTGAAGCTGGCGGTCTTGAGCAACATGCGCGTGTAGGAGCCGGCGATACCGGTGATGGTAAACGCGCCGACCACGGCGGCGGCGACAAAGATGCCCGCGTAGTGGAGAGGGATAGGGATCTTGCGGAGAGGTCCGTCCTTCTCGCGAGCGACAAAGATGATGTAGTAGCGTCTGCGCAACGTCTCGCCTCCGGAATATGCCCGGAAGATCTCTTTTTATTTCAGCGGGCCCACAGGCAGAAGAAAACGGCTTAAGGGCTGACCCCAGAACCGTACCAGCCTGATTTTGTGGCGTCAATCTCCGAATGGGGGACCGCCAAAACGCCAGTAACCCTGAGGTCAGCCGCTGCGTGTGGCGCCGCCGCGGCTCTTTTACTCTGATGCTGGTCTTATGTTACCAAAGCAGTTGCTTTTCGAGCGGCGGCGTGGGAATCCTGTTCTGTTTCGAGAGAAACTTCGGTGATGTTGGGAGCGAGCAGGTATTTTCAAGGATTTATTTTACTTGCCATTGCAAGTGTGGCAAACAGGGTACTTCGAGGAGTCATGAATCTCGGTAATGGAATGCGCTGCCGCGCGGAAAGATCACTTAATCGAGCGGAAGGCACTTCTTCCGCTCCGGAATTATCGAGCAGAGGAGCATGTGACGGATCGACTCCTCGCTCATGCATCATAACGGCTCATCGCACTTTCTCCGATGGCGAATACGGCTCCGCGGCGCTGGCGAGATCTTCCGCGATCAAAGGGTCGCGACTGGCGCGACAGGCCTCCTCGATCATGCGCAAACAAACGGGGGAGATTTTTCGCAGCCACTGTCGCGGCTCGCAGTCGGGAGGTTGTTCCTCAAACGTGATCCACGCATTGAGTACGGCAACAGCCAGCAGGAGCTGGGCCGCGGGTCGGCCGCCTTCCAGACGCAGCATCTGGCGAACCACCTCGTCCTTTAGGCGGTCGACGGTTCGTGCGGACAGCTTGCGAGGTCGCATCTCTGCCTGCTGTCAGGCTGCCGGGCGCCGCACCGCGACCGCGGAGGGCAGGCCCATCCATTGAAAGATCGCCATGGCCGGGCACCAGTTGGTGAAAGCCGACTGCAGCAGGTTAAGCCCGACAAAGGCCGTGAGCCACAGCCACTCCCCGGAAACCCAGTGAGCCAGGGCGAGCGAAACCAGAACCACGACTCCGGCGAGCAGTCGAACCGCGCGTTCGACGGTCATGAGGCTACCTCCTGATGCTCCTGCGGAGCGGTGATCGGGGCCTTTGCCTTGCCGGCGTTGAGCATGTAATAGAGCACCGGCACGGCGGGCCACGAGAGGAAGGTGGAGGCCACGCCGCCCGCGATGAGCGAGAGGCCGAGGCCCTGGAAGATGGGATCGGCGAGGATGACGCTGGCGCCGACGATGACGCCCGCCGCCGTGAGCAGAACCGGGCGGAGACGCACCGCGCCGGCATCGATGACGGCTTCCGTCAGACGCATGCCCTCAAGACGGCGCAGCTCGATAAAGTCGACGACCAGGATGGAGTTGCGTACGATAATGCCCGCGCCGGCGATGAAGCCAATCATCGAGGTCGCGGTGAAGAACGCGCCCAGCATGGCGTGAGCTGGCAGAATGCCGACCAGCGTGAGCGGAATGGGAATCATGATGGCCAGCGGAACCGCAAAGGACCGGAACCATCCCACCACCAGTACGTAGATGAGCAGGAGCACAGCGGCGAAGGCGATGCCGAGGTCGCGGAAGACCTCGATGGTGATCTGCCACTCGCCGTCCCACTTCATGGAGTAGAAGTCGGTGGACTTCGGCTGCACGGAGTTGTAAAGGGCGAGATGAGTGCCGTCGGGAAGAACGAGGGCATGGATCGCTCGATTCATCTTCAGGATGGCGTAGACCGGGCTTTCTTCGCTGCCGGCCACGTCGCCGGTGATGTAGACCACGCGTTTGAGGTTCTTGTGGTAGATGTCCGGCTCGAGTGTGGTGTGCTCCACGTCGACCAGCTCGCGCAGGGAAACCATGCCGCCGTCCGCGCCGCGCAGCCGGATATCTTCGAGACCCTGCAGGGAGGAGCGCTCGGGACGAGAGAACTGCACCACGGTGGGAATCGCCTCGCGTGAGTCGGGCACGTGCAGGAGCCCGGCCGGAGAGCCGGAGGTAGCCAGCGCGAGGGTCTGCGCCACTGCGGATACAGGAATGCCGTGCAGCGCCGCCTTGACCTCATCGACGCGGAAATTGATTTGCGGCTGCGGATCCTGCATGTACCAGTCGGTGTCCACAACACCGGGCGTTTGCTGGTAAATCTTCTTTACCTCACCGGCGATGGCGATCTGGCCGGCCTCGCTGGGGCCGTAGACCTCCGCGACCAGGGTCTGCAGCACCGGCGGCCCGGGCGGAACTTCCGCAATCTGAATCCGCGCGCCATAGACGGCGGCGATGCGGTCGAGATCCGGACGCAGCCGCCGCGCAATCGCATGGCTCTGCGCGCTGCGCTGGTCGGCCGGCAGCAGGTTCACCTGGATGTCCGCCTGGTTGGGCTGGTGGCGCAGGTAGTAATGGCGGACGAGACCGTTGAAGTTGAAGGGGCCGGAAGTCCCGGCGTAGATCTGGTAATTCTCGACCTCGGGCTGGCGGCTGAGGTGGTCGCCCAGCGCCTGGGCCACGCGGGTGGTTTCTTCCAGCGGCGTGCCGTCGGGCATGTTGATGACCACCTGGAACTCGCTCTTGTTGTCGAAGGGGAGCATTTTGACGAGAACGGCTTTCATCGGCACCAGGGCGCAGGCTGCCAGCAGCAGCAGAACCACAACCCCCAGGAACATCCAGCGATTGCGGGCGCTGTCGATGAGGTGGTGCATGATGCGGCGATAGAAGCGGGTCAGCCAGCCTTCTTTTTCCGGCGTGAGCGTGTGCGCGCCAGCCAGGTGTTTGCGACCCAGCAGGCGCATCGCCGCCCACGGCGACACCACGAAGGCCACTACCAGGGAAAAGAGCATGGCCATGGAGGCGCCGACCGGGATGGGCCGCATGTAGGGGCCCATCAGCCCGCGCACAAACGCCATGGGCAGGATGGCCGCGATGACCGTGAGGGTGGCGAGGATGGTCGGATTGCCCACTTCCGCCACGGCATCCACGGCCACTTCACTGAGCGGGCGGCCACGGTTGATGGGCATGCGGAAATGACGCACCATGTTTTCGACGACAACGATGGCGTCGTCGACCAGAATGCCGATACTAAAGATCAGAGCAAACAGAGTGACGCGGTTGAGCGTGTAGCCCATCAGATAAAAGATGACCATGGTCAGCGCGAGGGTGACGGGGATGGCCAGCAGCACCACGCCCGACTCACGCCATCCGAGGAACAGCGCGATCAGGATGGTCACCGAGATCGTCGCCAGCAGCAAATGCTTCAGCAGCGTGTCCGACTTCTCCTTCGCCGTGGCGCCGTAGTTGCGGGTGGTGGTGATGGTGAGATCGGCGGGCAGTCGCACGCCCTTCATCGCCTGGACGCGCGCCAGCACCTCGTTGGCAATGTCGGTGGCGTTGGTGCCTTTGCGCTTGGCAACGGTGATGGTGACGGCCGGGTATTCGCGCGCCGGCGCGCCGTGCGCGCTCTTCTGGGTGGTGCCAAAGAGGACGTAGTCGTCGGGTTCGGCGGGGCCGTCGACAATCTTTGCCACCACATCGCGCAGATAAACCGGCTGGCCGTGAGGAGCGCCGAGCACCACACCGCCCACATCTTCCGCGTCGCGGAAGAAATTGCCGGCATCGACGCGAATCTCCTGGTTGCCTTCCGCAAACTGGCCGGCCTGGGTGCGCGCGTTGGCCGCCTGCAGGCGGCCAACCACGTCGCCCGGCGAGAAGCCGAACGCCGCGAGCTTCGTGCTGTCGAGAATCACGCGCATGGCCCGCGGTTGTCCGCCGATGACCGTGGTTTCGGAGACATCCGGAATCTGCCGGATCGTGTGCTGCACCTCGTCGGCGAGTTGGCGCAGCTGATAGCCGTTGTAATTGCTGCCCCACAGCGTGAGGGCAAGGATGGGGACGTCGTCGATGGAGCGCGCTTTGATCATCGGCTGCGATGCGCCCGGAGGCAGCACGCTGGCATTGGAGTAGAGCTTGCTGTAGACCTTCACCAGCGCGTCTTCTTCCAGCGTGCCCACCTTAAAGCGCACGATGACGAGGCTCTGCCCCGGGCTCGAGATCGAGTAGACGTACTCGACGCCGGAAATCTCGTGCATCAGGCCTTCAACGGGATTAGTGACACGTTCCTCGACTTCCTTCGGGGTGGCGCCGGGCATGGCGGTCATGACGTCGAGCATGGGCACCAGGATCTGCGGGTCTTCTTCGCGGGGAATCGCTGCTACCGCAAAAATGCCCAGCGCCAGCGAAGCGAGCACGAACAGGGGCGTCAATTTTGAGTTGATGAAGGCATGGGCCACGCGCCCGGCAATGCCGCGCGAATGCTGCCCGCTGGACGCCAGCTTCATGACTGCGCCTCGATGCGAACTCCGGACAGGTCGCGATCGCCGGGATCATTCACGAGCTTTTCGCCGGCGGCAAGTCCGGAGAGAATCTCCACCTGATTGCCGTGCCGGCTGCCGAGCGTGACATAGCGCAGCTGCGCGATGCCGTTGGGGTCAAGCGCATACACGCACGGGAGCGAGCCGCGCATGACCACCGCCGACTGCGGCGCCAGGATCAGGGGTTTTACGCCACCGGGAATGCCGACGGTCGCGTACATCCCGGCACGCAGAGTCTGCACCGGCGGAAGATCGAGCTTGACGAGGAAACTGCGGCTCGAGGGGTCGGCGGCCGGGACAATCTCGGCGACGGTTCCGTTCAGGCTGGCCGCATCGATCCCATCGATGCTCAGCGGAAGCTTCATCCCGGCATGCAGAGAGCCGATGAGAGACTCATCCACCGTTGCGTAGACCTGCAGCGGTCCGTCGCGATCGATCTGGAGAACCGGCATCCCGGGCGCCGCCATCGTGCCCGGATCGGCCATGCGCGCGGTGACGATGCCAGCAAAAGGAGCGCGCAGCGCCGTGTATCCGAGCTGGGTGCGGGCGCCGGCCACCGCCGCCCTGGCCTGCTGGCTCTCGGCCGCATAGGCGGCTACCTGCAACTGTGCCGCCTCAGAGCGCTTCTCGACCTCGTCGAATTCCTGCGGGCTGACGCTCTTCTGCTCTTTAAGCATTTGATAGCGGGCCAGGGTCTGCGTCGCCAGCGAAGCCTGCGTCTGCGCGGCCATCTGCTGCTTCTGCGCAGCGGTTTCCCCGGCGGTCGCCTGATCGAGGGCCGACTGCATCGCCGCATCGTCCAGGGTCACCAGCAGCTGTCCCGTGCGCACGCGGTCACCTGCCTGCACCAGCACCTGACGAATGTGTCCTGGGATCTGTGGGGAGATCATTGCCGTCTCCTTCGCATGAACCGTGCCCGTGGTCTGGATCATCTGCGGCGTTTGCGCGGAGACGCTCTCGACCACGGCCGCCTGCACTGTGGGCGGCGGTGCGGGAGCGGGATTGCCGCCGTGCGAACAGCCCAGCAGCAGCGCGGCAGGCAGAACAAGAGACAAGGACCAGACAGGCAGGTTGCGGGCGCGTTTCATTGCAGGTTCTCCGCGGAATCGGGTGTGAGTTGGCCGGTGGCATAGAGCAGCCCGGCATAAGCAACGGTGTTTCCGTAGGCAGCGCGCCAGTAGTTGTTCTGGCTCTGGCGCTGCGCATCTTCGGCGCGCAGCAGATCGGTCATCGTGGCCAGGCCGGCATCGTAGCGATTGCGCAGGATGCGCAGGCCTTCGGTGGACTGATCCATCGCAGCCTGCGCCGTTGCCGCGATGCGCTCGGCGGTCTGGTGGCTGGTGAAGGCACGGCTCACTGCGAGGCGAATTTGCTGCTGCTGGGAGCGCTCCTGTGCCGCTGCCTTCTGCTGCGCTGCTTTTGCCTGTTCGAGATGCGCCCGCTTGCTGAGGGGCAGAATATCCAGGTTCAGCTGCGCACCGGCGACCCAGTTGTTGCCTCCGTTGCCGGCGAAAGTCTGCCGATCCGTCTCCCAGTTCCCGTAGGCGCTCACCTGCGGGAAGAAATCGGAGCGCGCGGCCTTCACCGCCTGTTCCTGTGCGGCGTTCTGCTGGGCCAGCGCTTTCAGATCGGGCCTCGCCCTGACCGCAGCGGCAATGTCCGAGGCCAGATTGCCATCGGGATAGCTTCGCGGCTCCAGGGGCTTCAGTTCGGGGTGGGGATCGAGGGTGCTTCCCATCGCCGCTTCCAACTCGGCCCACGCTGTCTCTACAGCGCCCTCGGCCGCGATCGTTTCCTGCTGGCGTTCCGATAAGTTGACCTGGGCGCCGAGCAGGTCCGAATCGATCGCAAGGCCCGCCTTCACCCGGGTCTGCGCATCGTGCAGCAGCGCCTCGGCTGTATGCTGCTCGTGCTGCGCTACTTCCAGCCGGCGCTGTGCGTAGAGCACGGCCTGGTAGGCCTCGACGACCTGGAAGACCACACCCTGCCGTACCGCTCCGCTCATCGACGTGGCGCTGGCGGCGCCCAGCTTTGCCGCGTGGATCTGCTGCTGGGTTTCGAACCCGTTAAACAACATCCATTGGCCGCTCAGGCGCGTCGCGAAATTGTCAGTGGGCGTGGGCCGGTTCAGCGAATCCAGAGAGAAGTCGCTCTGCGTGAAGCTCTGCTGACGCAGCTTGGTGCCGAACACATACACGGGATCGTTGCCGCGAGAAAGATCTTCCGTCGCGCTCAGCCGCGGCAGCAGCGCGGTCCGAGCCATGGAAGCGCCCGCGCTCGCGGCCTGCGCATCGGCTCCCGCTGCGGCAATCTGCGGATTCTGACCCAGCGCTCGATCAATCGCCTGACGCAGCGTCAGCGATGGCTGCTGACCGAAGCCCGTCACCGGGAGCAGTCCCGGCAGCAGCAGGGCCAACCCTATCTTCCAGCGTGCAATCCTCATGCTTCTGCAAACCTCGGCCGGCATCCGGGCAGAATTCGGCGCACGCCCACGTTGCTGTTTTCGGCTGCGTGGATCCGCTGCGCGCTTCCGCTGGTGCGGGAGAAATGCCGCTTTGGGATGCCTTCACTTCACTAAACGACAGGAGGTGGGCGAGCGTTACAGATTTGCAGGAGAATTTTTGAGGCGAAGATACTCTTCGGTCAAAAGCCGCCGCAGCACAGGCTGGGCTTCCCCTTCCGGAGACACGTCCAGCGCATGGCAGCGGTCGATGGCCCGCTTCAGGTCCTGGATGAACGCCACACAGGCGGGGCAGCCTTCGATGTGCCGGCGCATCCGCTCGCAGCTTTCCGGCGCCAGCTTGCCATCCAGATAGTCCGACAGGTTGCCGAATATCTCCAGGCACTGCTCAGGCCGGTGAGGTTTCGCTTTCTGCCGCTTCTTCGGTTTTGCTGTGCGGTTCAGGAGACGGGCCATCTCCTGCCTCACCAGCAACCGCGCCCGATGCAGGCGCACCCGCACGGTTCCAGGCTGGATCGACAGAATCTTCGCCATCAACTCGGTATCGATCTCCTCCATATCGTGGAGCACCAGCACAATCCGGTACTGTGGAGGCAAAGCCAGAACCGCCTGGTGCAGCATCTGGTGATCCTGCCGGCTCAGGGCCTCGCGCTCCGGATTCGGCGCCGGGTCGGCGAGCAGCAGCGCATGCAAGTCGGCATCGTCGGGAATCAGATCTTCGAGCGCCACCGCGTTGCGATACGTGGCCCGCCGCCGTCCCTGCCAGCAGCGGTTCTTCGCCGCCGTATACAGCCAGGCGGAAAGCGCCCGCGGATCGTCCAGTTTGGCCAGGTGCGGCAGCGCGTGGACCAGAACCTCCTGGGCCGTGTCCTCCGCGTCCTCCCGATGTCCGCAGACCTTGATGCCAAACGACAGCACCGTCTGTTGCAGCAGCCCTAAGGCCCGCTCGATGTCCGCCGCATCGCCCTTGCGCAACAATCGGATCGCTTCTTCGAGCTCTTTGCGCATGTCCAGTTACCAGCCGCGACCCAACACCGGATGACCGGGGTTGCAGGAGAAAAAAGGGATCGTGGCCAGGATGTCTCTACGCTCCTTGTGAACGTGACGACAGGGGACACAGCGAGAACCATCGGCAGCGCTGCGCTGCTGGTCTCGCTCATCCCCTCGCGGCCGCTGGATCGATGTTAGCTCACAAGAGGTGCCCGTGAATGCGTGCGCTTCCGGTTTGCGGGGCGAGCATCTCGGCATCCGTGGAGAGTGGCTGTTCCGGGCAGCACGATGCGCCGGCTTCATCTTTGAGGCTACTGGGCAAACCGGCCGGAATCATCCCATGGCGAGGGGTTCCGCAGACGGGGCAGGCTTCGGCCCGCTCGGTGATCTCCGCGCCACAACATCCGCAAAATGCAGCCATACACCCCGCTCCCTTTGATTCTCTAATTTGGATGAGCGGCAGTGCGGGAACGGCTCAGCAACCGAGCGGTGCTTTTTAAGGGGCGCCTGAGCGCTGCGGCTGACGCTTGCGGAAAAGTGGATACAGAACCAGGCCGAACAGGATGAGTGCCGTGCCAATGAGGGAGTTCTTCAGGTTTTCCGCGTACGAGTAAACGAGCAGCACGGCGGCAGCGGCGATGAAGAGCGCGGGGATGACCGGGTAGCCCCAGACGTGGAAGACGGCTGCTGCGTCGCGATCGCGTCTCCGGTAGTGGAAGATGGTGGTCGCCGTGATCATGTAGAAGAGCCATTCGGCGAAGATGGCGAGTTCGAAGAGCTGCTGGAAGCGGCCGACGGCCAGCAGCAGAACGGTGGTCAGCAGCGCCTGCACGATGAGTGACGTGGAAGGGCTGGTGAAGCGCGGATGAATGTCGGCCATGCGGCGGAAGAAGAGGCCGTCGCGGGCGGCGGCGAAGGGCACGCGCGCGCCCGACATGATGGTGCCGTTGAGGGTGACGATGATGCTGACGGCCATGGCGATGGAGACGAGTCCCGCGCCCCAGGGTCCGGTGATGGCCTGTAGTGCGCTGACGGCGGGCCGGGGGTCGTGGGCGATCTGCGCGGCGGGCAGGATGTACTGGATGGCGGCGTTCGTCGCCATATAGAGCACGCCGACGATAGCGAGTCCGGCGAGGAGCGCAATGGGCAGGCTGCGCTCGGGGTTGCGGACTTCGCCGGCTACCATGGTCAGGTCGTTCCAGCCGTCGTAGGCCCAGAGGGCAGCGATGAGGGCGATCATGAATCCGCCAAAGCCGCCGTGCGCGCCGAGGAAGTGGGTGGTGAAGTTGGTCCAGTGGCCGCTGAAGGAGAAGAAGCAGAAGCCGGCGATGACGGCGATGAGCACGCCTTTGAGCCAGGTGAAGATGAGCTGGAATCCGCCGGCTTTGCGCATGCCGAGATAGTTGAGCCCGGTGATGAGCCAGGTGGCGGCGATGGCGAAGATCTGCGACCACTCGACGGCGAAGGGGACGTGGAAGGCCGTGCCGTCGAGCCATCGCAGAGAGGGAAAGATGGCGAGGACGCGGGCGAGGCCGGTGGTGACGCTGGCGATGGAGGCGGGCTTAGCGACGGCGAACCACGTCCACATATAAAGGAAAGCGAGCATGTCACCGTAAGCGCCGCGGATGTAGACGTACTCGCCGCCCGCGTAGGGAAGCAGTGTGCTGAGCTCGGCGTAGGTCATGGCGCCGAAAAGAGAGAGCAGGCCGCCGGTGATCCACGCAAGGTAAACCAAGCCGGAGGAGCCGGTGGCGCGCATCATTTCCTCGGGAACGAGGAAGATGCCGCTGCCGATGATGGTGCCGACGACGATGGCGGTAGCGTGCGATGTGTTGAGGACGCGGGGCAGGTCGGGCGCGGAACTGTCGCCGGGCCGGTGAGGGGTCGTGCGTTGCGGGGTCAGTTCAGGAATGCTTTGCAAACGCGGGACGGCTCCACGTCAGTAGTAGTACTTGAAGTCCTTCCAGTCTGCCTGATATGTGTGGAATCTGCCACGGCAAAGGTAGACGTTGTTCTGTTCCCAGGGCATGGCGAGGGGATCGTCGAGTCGGGCGGCGACCTGGCAGGAAGCGTAGTACGGCTTGAGGTCGGCCAGAGTCTCATGGGTGATGAGGATCATCTCCTGGCCGGTGTAGCCGCGGGGACCCCAGAGCCAGTAGGCTTGATGGCCGCTGATAGCGACGGGCAGGCCGTACTTCGGTCCGAAGAGATTGATCGCGCTGGCCTCGCCATAGTTGCCGGTGAGAATGCCGGTGATGGCGCGCTCCTGCGGCGGCAGCGCGTTGTAGACCTGGGCGACTTTCTCGACCATCTCATGCCAGCCGAAGCGGTCGGCGTAGAACTGCGGCAGGACCGTGGGAGCGTGGTTCTCGGTTTCCGTGGGTTGGTAGTGCATGGTCTTCATCCAGGCGACCATCTGCCGCGGCGGGAGCACGGGGATGGAGAACGGAACGGTGAGGACAAATCCAACGCAGAGCAGCAGCGCATAGGCGCTGACGAGCGTTGCGCGCAGCGGGCTGCCCCGGCCGGCGGGAGTCCTGTCAGGAGCAGGGGCGGGCAGCCAGCACATGGCGCCGGCGGCGAAATAAACGGGATAGATGGGCGCGAGGTAGTAGTCCTTGGCGTGGAGAGCCATCATGAGCGCGAGAAAGACCAGGTAGAGCACGCCGAGGAACAGAAACGGCCGCGTGCGGCGCGCTGCGAGGAGCCAGACGATGCCGGTGATCCAGAGGCCGGCGGTCCAGGGCGTGAGCATCATGATCTGTCCGCCGAGAAACGCGAGCGGAGGCAGCTTCACATCCTTATTGCTGTGGGAGACGTCGACCAGCCACTCCAGGGTAGGGAAGTGGTAGTGGATCTGCCAGAGGAGATTGGGGAGCGCGATGGCGACGATGAGCGCCATGGCAACGGCGAACCAGCGGCTGGCGAGGATCCGCCGCTGCGGCGTCAGCAGCAGGGCGATCAGAGCGGCGATGAGGAAGAAGACGATGGAGTCCTTGTTCTCGAAGCCGAGTCCGGCGCTGATGCCGAGGACGATCCACCAGAAGCGGACGAAGTTTTCCCGATCGGGGATACCGTGCTCCGCGGTGATCCGGATGAGCGCGAGGATACAGAGCATCCAGAAGACCGGGTCGAAGGAGTTCATGGAGAGGAAGCTGTCGAGGCCGAGGTAGACGCCGGCCACAGTGACGCCGAGCATGGCCAGCGCGGCGGCCACTCGACGGCCGCCCAGAGCCCAGACAATCGCGCCGGTGAGGAAGACGGTGGCGGCGCCGGCGAGCGCGGAGATCAGCCGCAGCGACCACATATGTCGATAGCCGAAAAGCAGCTCGGAGACGCGCGCCTGCAGCGCGACCAGGGGCGGCTCGTCCACGTAGCCAAACGCAAGATGCCGCCCCAGAATCAGGTAGTACATCTCGTCGCGGAAGATGCCGTATCCGGCATGCTGCGCGAGGATGTTGCCAACGACCTGGATGGCAAGCTTGAGGCCGGCGAAGGCGAGGCAAATCCAGAGGAAGCGGCGAAAGCTGTGTTCTCGGGTGGTGGTTGCGGTGTTTTGTGGGATCACAGTGTTCATGAGAGAAGAGGCTTCGGGGATGGGTAACTGGCTTAGAATACGCGGTGGATTGCGGGATGGTTCCATGCTGCGTGGCGCCCCTGGGTGTTCGCGGAGCAAAGCCTTCGCATCGCATTTTTATGATGGGCGTGTTCGAGGATCGCCGTCATGCAGGCCGGGCGCTGGCGCACGCCGTTCGCGAGCGACTGGATCCATCCGGCGCGATCGTGCTGGGACTGCCGCGGGGCGGAGTGCCGGTGGCGTTTGAAGTGGCGCAGGCGCTGCATCTGCCGATGGATGTTTTTGTCGTGCGCAAGCTGGGGGTGCCGGGTCAGGAAGAGCTGGCCATGGGCGCGGTGGCCAGCGGGGGACTGGTGGTGACCCAGGAAGATGTGGTGCGGGCGTTTGGGATCTCCCAGGGGACGATCGACGCGGCGGCAGCGCGCGAGCTGCAGGAGATTGCACGGCGCGAGGCGCTCTATCGGGGAGACCGGCCGCCGATGCGCGTCGAAGGGCGGACGGTGATTCTGATCGACGATGGGCTGGCCACGGGTTCCACCATGAGGGCGGCGGCGCGTGCGCTGCGTCCGCTGGCGCAACGGGTGTTCGTGGCCGTTCCGGTGGCGGCTGGGGCCACTTGTGACGAACTGCGGCGCGAAGTGGACGCTCTGGTGTGCCTCGAAACGCCGGATCCCTTCCATGCGGTGGGCGAGTTCTACCGGAATTTTGACCAGACGTCAGATGAGGAAGTCCGCGCCCTGCTGGCGGCGGCGTATCACGAAACCGAGACGCAGGCCATCCCTCCGCCGATATCGCGCTCATAGTTTGTACCGATTTGGCACTCGGCAAAGGGGATTCCATCCAGGTACCTCCGCGTGCTTTTGCCCCAGCGGTGCTATGGGAGATCCCACGAAGGGCACCTACAATGGAGTTACCGTTTCCAAATCCGCAGTGAGGGGGAAGCTGGTGTACGGGTTCGAGCGCGTTGCAGAGATTGGTGTTGCTGGTTGGTTGGCGTTCAACATGCTGGGCATGGCTCTGGTGGCTGTGGGGGTGGCCCGGCAATATGCCCGTGCAGCCGTGACGCGACGCGATGAGCAGACCGCCGAAGTGGCGTTCGACCCGATACTGACCCTTACCGAATAACCCACGTCCCGGAAGCCGTTGTGGTTGTGCCGTAGAATCCGGCGCTGACATTGTTGTTCCAGACGCGCCGCGTGGCCGTCGTTGGATCGAGGCCGGAAGTACGGGTGTTGGTCAGGTCGATCTGATCCTGGATGCCCATGGCCTTATACCGGCCGGGATTGTTCTTCAGCGGCTGCGCGATATTCAAAGAGGTACAGGTTCCGTTGATGCAAAGGTCATCGTAATAGACGCAACCTCGTCCGCCGCAGCCGGTGCCGTCCGGCAGGCGATGGCAGGTAAGGGAGACGTGGGTAGGCTGGGTGGTCGAGAGGGGGCAGCCCGTGCGGATGCCGGTATCCTGCCAGCCGGTGCCGGCGCCGCTGTCCACCTGCCACTGCAGCCAGCGATGCTGCTGGTTGCACTGCAGGCCGCACATCATTTCTTTCTGATCGATGGGATCGTAAAGGTAGGCGTCCATTTCATTGTTGGCGATGAAGGGTGTGTCTCCGGAGGGCTGGATGATTTTGTCCTGCGCCAGCAGCGTGCAGGTGTAGCAGCCGGGGCCGCCGAAGATGAACAACTGCTGGGTTTCGCCGGAAGAAGCCGTAGTGGAGAGCGACTCCGTCATGGGCTCGCCGAACTGCCAGTCCCACGCGGAGGGCTGCTGGTTGCCGACACCTCCGCCGGGTCCGCAGGTGATGCCATCCGAGGCGCCGCCGCCGGGGTTGATGCATTTCCAGCCGCGCGAGGAGGCGCCAGTGTTCTGGAAGGCCTGGCCGATGCGAGCGGCGATGACGTTGATGGTTTCCGCCGCGGAGACAAGGATGGTATGGGTGTATTCCGTGGAGGCGATGTTGGCCGGCGTGCCGTCGGTGGTATAGAAGCAACGTAGGCCGGACGGACATTGGATGGTAACCGTCACGGGGTGGTCGTAGTCGCCCGGCTCGGGCGAGAAGGTGATGGTAGAGCCGGGCTGATCGCTCGTCTGATTCCCAGGCGCAGGCGGGGTTCCGGCTGCCGACGGCTGGCCGAGGGCGGTGCAGACGATAAGCAGGCCCGCGCTGATTGCCGCCAGGCGAAAACGCATGCGCATAGGATGCTCCGGAAGGCCGGAGTTCCGGGGCCTTCCTTATGGAATAGACGCGCCGGGCAGGGATTTTGCAGCAGGGTGAGCACCGGCGCCGCTGGTAGAATCGGGGATATCCAGCGAGTGCGATCTGAAGTTGCGCACGCGCTGCGGTGGGGCGGTTAGCTCAGCTGGTTAGAGCGCCTGCCTTACAAGCAGGAGGTCGCAGGTTCGAGCCCTGCACTGCCCACCAACGTTCGCTGCAGCGTTTTCCGAAGGAAAGTCCACCCATTTCGCCATCGTTCCTGCACCTTTGGGGGACGCTCTCCGGTCGAAAGGGCGTTCCCGGGGTGCGATAATCAAGCCAAGCTCCCAGGCGAGTATTTTGAACAGGCCTCCGTCGGCGACGAACTGGCCGCAGGTGTATGCGCCGTTTTCTCTCCCTCCGCGATTTTGACTGGACGCTGCTGGCCTTTGTGCTGACACTGTCGGTGATCAGCGTCTTCGAGATTTACTCAGCCACGCTGCACACCAAGTTTCACGGCTTCCAGCGGTTGCAGATTCTGTGGATCGCCGGCGGGCTGGCGGCGATGTTCGTGATGTCGATCGTCGACTATCACAAGCTGCTGAGCGCCATTTACTGGCTCTACGGCTTCTGCCTGCTGGCGCTGATCGCTGTGCTGGCGGTGGGCACGCGAGTGAACGGCGGGAAGCGCTGGATCAAGCTGCCGGGAGGCGTGCACTTCCAGCCATCGGAGTGGGTGAAGCTGGTGCTGATCGTGCTGGTAGCGCGCTACTTTTCGAACATGGCGGGCAGGGAACTGACCTGGCGCGACATTTTCAAGGCCATCGGCCTGGTGGCGGTGCCGATGCTGCTGGTGCTGAAGCAGCCGGACCTGGGCACGGCTCTGACCTACACGCCGGTGCTGCTGCTGGGGCTGTTCCTGGGCGGCATTGACTGGAAACGCGGCGGCATTCTGGTGCTGGTGCTGCTGTTGTCGGTGGGCGTGGTGTGGAAGAGCGGCAAGCTTTTGAAGCCTTACCAGAAGGCGCGGCTGACCAGCTTCATGAATCCGGACGCGGACCCGCGGGGGACCGGTTATCAAATCCTGCAGTCGAAGATCGCGGTAGGCGACGGCGGCGTTTTCGGGCGCGGCGCGAACCAGGGAACACAGACCCAGGGCGACTTTCTGCCCATTCCCTATACGGATTTCATTTTCGCCGCGTTCAGCGAGGAGCATGGCTTCGTGGGCGCGATCCTCGTGCTCCTGATATACTTCTTAATACTGATGCGTTTGATTCAAAACGCTCAGACAGCCGCGGACCTGCCAGGCTCGTTCCTGGTGATGGGCGTGGCGGCCGTCCTGATTTTTCAGATCGCCGTCAACGTCGGAATGGTTCTGGGGCTGATGCCGGTAACCGGTATCCCTCTTCCCTTAATGAGCTATGGGGGTTCATCGGTGCTGTTCACGTTTCTGGCTCTCGGTATGGTGATGAACGTCCGGATGAGCCGGTTTGTGAACTAAGCGGCAGACAGGTTTTGCATAGTTGGGCCCGCAGGGCGGGCGCAGTTGAGTTTCACGAATTTGATAACCGGCCAGGGAGTTGGACACGGGCCGGGCAGGATCAGGAATGAGCGTGCAGAGACGGGCAACGACCCCGCCAGAGCGATCGGCAGGAGCGGTCACAAGGTCTCGGCACGCGGACGACTCTCCGGAAGATATGAATATCCTCAGCACACTTTCACCGGTCTCCCCACCAGGACGGTTCCCAGACGGTCCACGAGCGGGCGGCAGGGGTTTGCGCGCGACCGATACCGGTCCATCGTCCTGCGTCTCCTGATCTTTTCCGGGTCCCGTGCCGTCTGCCCTGGCGATTTGAGGCAGAATGGCGAAAGAGATTTGCATATCGAGCACGCCGCATGAGACGCGGCTGGCGATTCTTGAAGACGATCAGCTCGCAGAAATCTACTACGAGCGCGAAAACGAATACACCTTAGCCGGATCCATCTACAAAGGGAAAACCACGCGCGTGCTCCCGGGCATGCAGTCGGCGTTTGTCGACGTGGGCCTGGAGCGCGATGCGTTCCTGTACGTGACCGATTTCCTGGAAGAACAGGAAGAATCCGAAGAATACGAGCGCGTGGACGGCGGCAATGGCCGCGAGCGCCGGCCGGGTCGTGAAAACCGCGAAGGCGGCGAACGGCGCGAGAGCCGGGAAGCACGCGAGCCGCGTGAATCCCGTGAGTCGCGGGGCGAGCCGCGTGGGCGGTCGCAGGAAGCGGAGCCGGAACTGTTCGCTGCTGGAGACCCGCAGAGGCGCGAGCGCCCGCAGGAGCGTGACGAGGGCGGTGAGTCCGGAGTGCGCCGCTGGCGCGGGCGCCGGGGACGCGGTTTCCGCGGACGTGGAGACCGAAGTGAGCGGGGCGGCGAACGGGGCGAAGGCCGGTCCGACCAGCGCGCTCAGACGCGCAGCACCCTCGAGTCGCCGGAAGTCGTCGCAGAGGCAATCAGCGCCGAACCGGTTGCCCTGCCGGAGCGCGGCGCGCCGGGCGGCATCCCGGCAAAGAACCTTCCCATTGTCTTGCCGGGCGAGTCGCTGTCGAAGTATGGCGGGCGGCCGTCGGAGTCGCGTCCGTCATCGAACGGCCCGTCAGGACGCGGCGCCGTGCCGGTAAGCCGGGGTACCTCGAAGCCGTCAACGCTCGTCGACGTGCCGAAAGGCTGGGACGGCGGATCGGTGTTGCCGGGTGAGACGCTCTCTCGGCATCGCCGGGGTGCACAGGCGCCGGAGTCGGTGGCCAGCGCCGCACCGGTGGCTGAGCCCGAGCCTGAACTGCAGCCGACCGTGGAGGAATCCGTGGGCGCAATCGAAGCGCCGGTTGCTCAAGCGCCGGGCGCGGAAATTGCGGAGGTCCGTGAACCGATTACGGAGCACAACGCTCCCGCGCCGGAACCGAGCCTCCCGGTGCTGGAGGAGACGGTCGAAGAGGAGACCGTTGAAGAAGAGCATGAGTACGAGCCGGAAGAAGCTTCGGCTTCCCATCGCGTGGAAACGCCGCGCAGCGAGTTCCGCTTCTCCGTGCCTGCCGAAGAGACGGAAGAAGTTGAGATCGAAGAGCAGGCAGCGTTAACTCATGAGGCCGCTGCCCAGCCTGAAGCGCAGCAGGGTGAAACGGCGAAGACCTTCGCTGTCGACGAAGCCGAAGAAGCCGTGGCCAGCGACCCTTCCCCGGAAAGCGAAGTGGTGCGCCAGCTCTTTGGCTACGCGCCGGGGGCCGGCGTTCTGGAAGAGGAGACGATCGACGAGGACGAATACGACTTTGAGCCGATTCCTGGCGAGCACGACGAGCACCTGAGCGACGAGATGGAAGAGGAGACGCTCGATCAGGCGGCGACCATCGAAGATGCGGTGCGGGACGAGCACGTGGAAAAGCGGCTTGCTTACGGCACACCGGCCGAGCCGGGCGAAGACGAAGAGGCCGACGACTTCCAGACCGGCTTTGCCGAGACGGAAGAAAACGGTGAAGAGGGTGCCGAAGAGGAGTTCGAGGAAGGGGCCGAAGAATCCGGGGAAGCGCCGGCTGCAGCCGCCGGAACCCCGGCGCGCCGCGAGGATCGCCGCTTTGGCCGCCGCGGCGGACGCGGACGTCAGCAGCCGGGCCGACGCCACGGGGGGCGCCGGCCGAACATGCAAACCTCTGACCTGCCCATCATCAGCGAACTGCTGAAGCCGGGGCAGGAAATCCTGGTGCAGATTGCCAAGGAACCCATCGCCCGCAAGGGAGCGCGCATCACCAGCCATATCGCGCTTCCGGGGCGGTTCCTGGTCTTCATGCCTACGGTGAACCACGTGGGCGTTTCCCGCAAGATCGATTCGGATGAGGAGCGCCAGCGGCTGAAGCGGATCCTGGTCAGCGAGAAGGGAAGCGCTTCCGGCGGCTTCATCGTGCGGACCGCTGCCGAGAGTGCCAGCGAAGACGATCTCCGCGCCGATCTCCGCTTCCTCATCAACCTGTGGAACGAGATCAAGCAGCGCTCCGATACGGCGAAAGCGCCGGCCTTGATCTATCACGACCTGAACCTGATCGAGCGCATCCTGCGCGATCAGGTAAGCGACAACTTCTCCACCATCTGGGTGGACAGCGAGACGGAGTACGAGCGCATTCTGCGCTTCCTCAATCGCTTCCAGCCGTCACTGGTGCGGCGGGTGAAGCTCTATACCAAGGAGATGCCTCTCTTCGAGCAGTTCGGCATTCAGGAAGAGATCAGCAAGGCGCTCAAGTCGAAGGTATGGCTCAAGTCCGGGGGCTCGATCGTCATCAACCAGACCGAAGCGCTGGTGGCCATCGACATCAACACCGGTAAATACGTGGGCAAGACGGCGCGCCTCGAGGATACGATTCTGAAGACGAACCTCGACGCCATCCCGGAGATCGTCCGGCAGATTCGCCTGCGCGACTTGGGCGGCATCATCGTGATCGACTTCATCGACATGGACGAGCGGCGTAACCGGCAGAAGGTGACCCAGGCGCTGGAAGATGCGCTTCAGGCCGACCGGGCTCCATCTAAAGTGCTGCAGTTCAACGATTTCGGGTTGGTAGCGATTACCCGTAAGCGCGTCAAGCAGTCGCTGGAGCGGACCCTCAGCGTGCCCTGCCCTGTTTGTACCGGCACGGGCATGGTGAAGAGTCCGGCGACAGTGGCCAACGAGATCTACACCGAGATGCGCAAAATGATGCGGCATTTCGAGCGGAACGACGTGCTGCTGCGGGTCCATCCGGACGTCGTGAAGGTGCTGAAGGCCAACAACGCGAAATGGCTGAACGAACTCGAGGAGATGATCGGCAAAACGATCATGGTGAAGAGCGATCCTGCCCTGCCGCCCGAACAGTTCGACATTCAGGGGTAAAATGCCGAAGTGGGCCTGGTCTCCCGGGGCCAGGCCCGATTTGGCCGATTCTGGCGCTGTGGGCTCCGGTCCCCAAAAGCGGCTTTCGCTCTGGGAAAATGCATCTTACCGTGCAACTTAGGACGAATTTCCGTGTCCAATATGTGCAATGAGGCAGGCCCCGCGCCTGCTTTTTCCGGCTTCGTACTTTCAACGACTCTGAGGTGTTCCCAAATGCTTGCGAACTCTGATCGGAACTGCCCGCTTCTGCGGCACCTGTTGATTGTTGCCTCCGCTGTAGCTGTCGGTTTTACTCTTCCTGCAGTCGCCCAGAACACTTCCACTCCGAATCTCACGACCGATGCGCAGAGCTCTTCCAGCTCCGTGATGTATCAGGCGTCTCTCAGCACGGACGAGCTGCTGGGTGGTTCCACGACTCCCTACCACTTCTCACTGGCGGCGGCGGATGGCTCGCCGCAGTACGGCGGCCACAACAATAGCCGCTATCCGAGCTACCCCAACGATCAGGGCCGCATGAGCCACATCGCCGTCATTGCGGGGGGCGGCTTCACCGGCCCCATCGGAAACGATACGAACGGGTTTGACACCTGGGGCTACAATCTCACCTTTGGCGGCGGTTGGAACTTCTCGAAGAAGTTCGGCGTTTTGTTCGAGTACCAGTTTGACCGGAACAAGATCCCCGGTGCCACGATTGCCGAGGTGGGCGCCATGGGCGGCAACATCAACAGCCACCTGTTCCTCTTCGACCCGATTTACTACTTTTATTCACGGAACTCCACCGGCGCCTACGTGACCGGCGGCGGAGGATTCTCCCGCAAGGTAACCAACTTCACCGATCTTGAAGAGTCCGAGGAGTGCTACTACTTCTGTTATTACGGCTACCAGTCTGAGACAGTAGCCAACTTTTCCAGCACCCAGGGAGCTTTCGACATCGGCCTGGGCGGGTACTGGAAGGCCTTCGGCCAGAGCAGCAACGCCAAGTTGTTTGCCGAGGCGCGCTACGTCTGGGTCGATTCCCCGAAGCCAACCCCTACGACCAACGGAGAAGGCACGGAGGGTCTGATTCCGGTGACCCTCGGCATTCGTTTCTAGCTTTGTAACCCGGCGGTGCGCCAGTCCCTCGTCTCTCGGGAGACTGGCGAGCCGGCCCGTAAACTACCATCTCGTTCCGCCGCTCGTCCCCACACCGCGGATCGACGGCATCGACGATCCCCTACCGGCCTGATTGGTTTCGAGGTACCGGAATTCGATTCGTGAAGAAATACCGCGGGATCGTCTCCGCGATCGCACTGTTGGGCCTGTTCGCTCTCAGTATCGCGGGTTGCGGCGTCACGCAGGGGACTCAACCGCCCCCGCCCCAGGCGGCACCCACCCAGCCGCCTCCCGTGGCAGCGAACTTTGGTTCGGTCACCATCAGCCCGCAATATGTGGCGCTGGCGCCGGGAGAAAGCCAGCAATTCACAGCGTCGTCCTCCACCGGGGGCGCACTGACCTGGCTGGTGAACGGCGTCGCCGGGGGCAGCGCGGCCTTCGGAACCGTGGACTCCACAGGTAATTACACCGCGCCGGGATCGCTGCCGCAGAGCATCAATGTGAGCATCACTGCGGAGCTGACCTCCTCTCCACAGCAAAACCAGGCCACCGCGGTGGCCTCGATCATCGACGAGGGCCTGATCTATCCCACGAAGAACCCGCAGGTCGTGGAGTACACCGTCTATCTGCCGGCGCCGGGCAAAGTCTCGGTGGAGTTCGGCCCCACGGCCAGTTATGGCCGCAACACCTGGCAGGTGAGCACGCCGACTTCGTATGGCGGACAGATCAATCTTCTGGTAGCCGGCATGCTGGCGCAGACGACCTACCACATGCGCGCGCAGATTGTGCTGAACGATGGCGCCACGTTCACCGATATCGACCACGATCAGTTCTCCTCCGGACTGCCTCTGACCATGGGCACGCCGCCGGCGACCAGTCCCATCACCATCTCGAGTCCCGGCACACCGCAATCGGGCATTGAGCTTTGGAACACGATCCTCCCCGCGACCCAGACGCAGCTCTTTGCGACGGATTTGCAGGGCAACGTGATCTGGACCTACACCTACCAGGGCACCATTCTGGATACGATCCAGGGCGCGCAACTGCTGCCGGATGGCGATTTCCTGATGGTGATCTCCTATCTGTCTTCACTCACCGCGGGCGTGGCCAGCGCGAATCCGGGCACCCTCAACCTGGTGCGCGAAGTGGACCTGGCGGGGAACACCGTGCGCGAGATCACGATGGACCAGCTCAACCAGAGGCTGGCCGCCGCCGGCTTCCACGACTCCGATGGCTCGCCCTACCAGTTAAAGAGCTTCCATCACAATGTCCTTGCGCTGCCCAACGGACACTGGGTGCTGCTGACGGCCTATCCGAAGAACTTCACGAATCTGCCGGGATATCCGGGCACGACCGGCGTGCTCGGCGACGTGATCGTGGATGTGGATGCGAACGGCAATCCCGACTGGGTTTGGAGCGCCTTCGACCATCTCGACATCAACCGCCATCCGATGAATTTTCCCGACTGGACGCACTCCAACGACATGCTTTATTCGAGCGACGATCACGATCTGCTGCTCTCGATCCGTCACCAGAATTGGATCGTCAAGATCGATTTCAACGATGGAACTGGGTCGGGCAATATCCTGTGGCACCTGGGCGAGGGCGGCGACTTCAAGCTGGTGGGCGGGGTCGATCCCACCGACTGGTTCTACGCGCAGCACGGCATGAACTTTTTCACGCCGAACACGACCGGTGTGTTCCGGCTGGGGCTGATGGATAACGGCAACGACCGCATTTTTCCCAGCGGCCAGGTACAGTGCAAGCCGGATGCGCCGACAACATCCCAGTGCTATTCGACGGTGCCGGTGCTGGAAATCAACGAGACCGACATGACGGCGACGCTGGTGACCCACTATGTCCCGCCCAACAACTACTTCAGCTTCTTCGGCGGCGACGTGCAGAATCTGGCCAACGGCGATCTGCACATCGACTTCTGCGGGCCGCTTTCGGGCACGATCGTGCAGGAACTGAACGGCTCGGCATCGCAAATGGTGTGGCAGGGCACCACGCCGGGTCAGGATCAGTTCAAAGTGGATCGCCTGCCGAGCCTCTACCCCGGCGTGCAGTGGTAGGCGTTTGTAGTTGTATGGGTTGTTGAGCCTGCCCGCTGAAGCAGCAAAGCGGCCAGTTGCGGCCGCTTTTCTATTCCCTGTTTCCTATTTCCTGTTCCCTGCTTTTCTTTACTTCCAGCTGACTGCGAGCTGCCACCGCAGGTTGCGGATCGCCGTCTTGCGCAGCACACGCTCGTACTCCTCCAGCTCAGAAACCACAGCGGCGGTCTCGGCGCCCAGGGCGGAGGGCGCCTCGCGCAGAAAATCGTGCAGCGTGCAGATCGTGATCAGGCCGTCTTCCGGCGAGAACCACTGCGGCGGCGGCAGAGTGCGCGCCCACTCCGGGTCCCCTGCGCCTTCCTCCAGCAGCAGAGCCATGGAATTCTCGTCGGCGGAGAAGAATTCCAGCAGCGGTTTGACCCCAAGGCGCAGGGACAGTTTTTCGAGAGAATCTTCGTTGCGGGCCAGCGCATGGCCGTTCACGAAGATGTCGTAACCAGGGTCTTCGCCCTCCACCACGATGTACATCGATGCGCTCATTGGCGACAGTCTACCTGATGAGAGGATGCCCGGAAGCGATGAGAGGATGCGTCGTTGCCAGATCAGTAACTAACAGAAAAGGTTCACTTCCTCTTGGTGTTGGACGGGTCAGCAGGTCTGTTTGGCGCACGAAATCTCCACGAAAATGAAGGGCCGGACGACTGCCGTCCGGCCCTTGCATGTGGATAGTCAGAGCGTCGCGCCGGTTAGGAATTACCGCGGCTTCCGCCGCCGCTGCCACCGCCCG
>JBAUOP010000102.1:0-2152 GCA_049579805.1 Acidobacteriaceae bacterium | reverse complement strand
GCTCTGGCCGATACCAGAGGCTAAATTATCGTCTTGCGCGTTAAGACCGGCCGCGGCGAAGGCCTTTGCGGGACCTTTGAAGTTGGCCGGGAGTGTCAGTTCCTGTCCCATAATGGGCTCCTGTGTTACAGCGGCTGTTACTCGTCGGCGTCAGACTTTTTCTTGCCCGGCCGAGTGACACCGACGTGTTCGAGAGCGCTGAGTTTGCACCCGGGGGGTTCTACCTTCGTGGCTTCGATGTAATCCCGCACGGCGTTCGCGTTCGCCTTACGGTCTAACAGATCGAACTGGTTGTTGGCAATGACAAACTGCATGAAGGCATCGGCATCCTGCAATGAAGCGCTATAGCGCGTCGAGCGGTATGCTGTACCATGTTTGCTTGCTAAATTCTGAACTTTGTTAGATCGCATGAACTCGGATAGCTCGCCCTCGATCAATTTCATGGCGGCTTCCACCTTGCGGTTCTTGTCCTCCCATGCGGTCTTGAGGGTCTTTTTCAGGTCGCGAAGCTGGATGAACTGGCCTACCTTCTGGTCTATGTCCATTTATTTTCTCCCGCTATCCTACCTTTGCCGCGTTGGGCTCGGGCTTATATTCCTAGACCGCGTCACTTGTGGCGTCTTCGACCATCTGCAGGAACATCTGCTGCATCTTCTGATGCTGGCGCAACATGCGGTAGACTTTCTTTTCAACCGGCGTCCCGAAAAGGTGGATCACCTGCTGCCGGAACTGCTGGCCGATGCGCCGGATGCGCGCATTGAACTGGTCGTAGATTTCCAGCGACGTGGTCGGCACGTACCAGACGATCGTGGTTGCCCGCGTGAGCGTGAGCCCGTGCGCCACGCACTGCGGATGGACAAGCATCACGTCGTATTTGTTCGTGTTCTGGAACAGGTTGAAAATCGTGTCGCGATCCTTGGTATCGCCGTGGACGACGCAGTGATCGATATCCACGCCTTTCATATTGAGAATTTTGCTAATCCCCTCGATCATGTGCCGGTAGGGGATTGCGACCAGCACCTTCTCGGTGGCGTCGGCCAAGATATCCGCTAACGCTACTACTCTTGGAGTAGGGTCTAATCTAACAAAGTCCGGGTTCTGCGTATAGACCCAGCCCCCGGCGATCTGTAGCAGCTTATTCATCGCGGCGCCGGCATTCACTGCCGTGATCTGGCGATCTTTGATCATGGCCTGCATCGTGCCTGACACCTTTTTGTAGACCTTCGCCTGCTCGGTGCTCATGCCCACGTCCATGTCGCGATAGCTCATAGAGGGCAATTCAGTCACGTCACTCAGCGTATAGCGCACGCTCGGTTGCATCATCTTGAACGCGCGCTCGACGGCGTCCGGTTTTGCCGTCCACACGTATGTGCTCTGTTTCGCCATCAAGATTTCTTTGCATCGCTGGCGATATTTCGGCACGGTGTGCGGCGTCAAGATCATGCACTGGCCCCACACGTCCACCGGCTCGTGCGGCATAGGCTTGCCAGTCATGCCCCACGCATACGTGAAGCGCGCCGCAAACTTGCGCATGTATTTCGAGCGTTCGCTGTTGTTGCGGTACGCTGCCAGTTCGTCAATGGCGATGGTATCGATATCGGCACGCGCCTGCAGCGCCTCGCCTATGACTTTAAGACCATCGTGGTTGACGACATAAATGTCGGCGTCAGTCGCAAGGCGGTCAAGACGCTCTTGCCTTGTGCCGTGAAGGACCACACACTTGCAGTGGGGGAGAGTTGCGAAGATTTCCCGTGCCCAGACAAAGTTAAGCGTGGACAGCGGAGCCACCACCAGCAATTTTTTCGCCAAGCCACACTTGTGAAGGTAATCCCAAGCCCATAGGACCGTCTTAGTTTTACCGGTCCCCAGGTCATTGAGAACGTACGCACGGGGATGCTCAGTGAGCAGCTTACAAGTGGCACGTTGGACCGCATAAGGCTTTCCTCCTACCCAGTCATAATACGCGAGCATCGGGTTGGGGACCTCGACGCCCAGGTGCCGCATGATCAGCGTTTCGCGAATGCCGTGCGGCACGATGATGTTACCGCTGCCCTGTAACTGCGGCGCCCCCGGGAAAAGCGAGAGCGCCGCCGGTTCGGGCGGCAGTACGAGCGCTTTATTCGCTCGGCTGACTATTACTTGCATTAGAAAG
>JBAUOP010000101.1:0-9246 GCA_049579805.1 Acidobacteriaceae bacterium | reverse complement strand
AAACGCTGCGACTGATCGCTGGAAATCTGCTGGCGGCGCTTCATGGGCCCAGGTTAGCGACATCCCCTCCTCCGGGCCAGGAAAATCGCACCAAAGGTATCTACTCTTATAACACAGTAGTACTAGTACCGTGACCGCGTGATTGTGTAATGGAGCTTGCGGCGTGCTCGTTTGCGGGTGAAGGTCCAGTCGATGGTGGTCCGGTTGCGGTTGGTGCGTCGGCCCCAGGCCTGAGCTTCCCTGCGCAGGGTGAGGATATCGCCGAGGCGACGCCCGCCCAGGCATTGCCGGGAGAAGAGACTCACCTCCATCTCGGCCTGATTGAGCCAGCTTCCGTGTTTCGGAGTGTAGTGGGGCGTGAAGCGATTCCAGATCCAGCCGCCGATCTTCTCGCCGAAGGAATCGACCAGCGCCTTCGGCCGATGGGTGCTGAGATTGTCCATCACCAGATGGATGGTTCTGGCCCCGGGATAGCGGGCGGCGATCTCCAGAAGGTAGTCGGCGAACTCGGCCGAGCAGCGCGTCGGCGTCACTTTTGGGAAGTGCCGTCCTGCCTTCGGCTCGATTCCACAGAACACATTGGCGGTTCCGCAGCGTTTGTACTCGTAGTCGCGCCGGGCTGGCTGGCCCGGACCCATGGGCGCCGAGGGACGAAGATCGCGATGCAGCAGGACTGGCTTCTCGTCGATACACACGACCGGCTCTTCCGCGGAGAGAGGTCTTTCATAGAGTTCCAGCACCTCTTCCATGCGGGCGATATACTCCTCATCCAGTTTCGCCACGCACCACATTTTTTTCCCGCCACGGCTTCAGATCGTGGCTTTCCAGCAGGACCCGGATCGTCTCTCTGCCCACCCGCGGCACCAGCTTGCGCCGGATCACTTCCTCGGTCAGCAGCCGCACCGTCCAGCGCGACCTCCCCTCGGGGGGCGAGGAGCAGGCCACAGCTATGATCCGCTGCCGCTGCTCGGCATCCAGAGCCGGAGCCTTCCCCGGCCGCGCCGCTTCCCAAAGCGCCCGTTCCAGTCCGCCCTGCTGAAACCGCCTGGCGATCTGCCACGCGGCCTTGGCGGAAAGCCCCACGCTGGCTCCCGCCTCCGGCGCCGACCTGCCCTCGTCCATCTGCCGCAGCACCAGAGCCCGCAACACCGTGCGTACCGGCTGCAGCCCACCGCTCAGCAGTCGATCCACCGCCTGCCGCTCCCGCCGCGACAAACGAATGCGAACTCCCCTGCGCTCGCTCATGCTCCAGCTATATCCCCGGAACATGCCTCCCACAAGTGGCTATCCTGATTACCTCTCTATGCGGTCACAGAACTAGTCGCACCGTCCTCCGGCCGCACAATAGCGGTTCGCCGCGTCAAGGTACTGGGTCCAGTCGGACGCGATTCCTCGCTGTGCTGCTGCGAGGGACATCCTGCCGGCTTTCACTTCGTCAGCAAGGTAGTTCTCGACCCGGTCCTTGATCTCGAAGTATCTTTCATCCAATGCGACGGTCGATGGCCCGCATTCCGGCCAAATGTTGCCCAATCCGTCCGCTCCGCCGAGTTCCAGTGGCACAAGGTGATCCAATTCGCAAACCTGCGTTGCGCCATAGTTCCTGCGCGGCACTCGCATCCCATACCAGCGGTAGGTAATATGCTTCTCCGCCTCGCTCGTCTGGCAGTTGCGAATGCATCCGGTTTTCCAGGCACGATTCCTGAGGACATCCGCGGTTACGCTCGGGTCAATTCCTCCGGGTGTGCATCGTGGATCGGGAACCGGATAGCCGCGGCGCAGGGTCGTCGAACAGGCTCCATCCCCCGGCGTCTGCCATGAACCAAAATAATCAGACGTACAGGAAACGCCGAATTGCGAGCATTCAGCTTGCATCCGCACTTCCCGTCCGGAGCTGTCGGAACGCCGGTGCTCCGGCCGACTCTCGCGCGGAGAAGACTCAAATGTGCGATCCCCTCGCCGGTCTAGTGCCGAAGTTCGGCTCCAATGGAGGTAAAGGAAGACCGCTACCACAATCAGGAAGAGGAGTAGAGAAGACCCACGACGCATGTTCTATTTCACCTTAGCACTGCTCAAAACGGCGGTCGGCTGCGCGTATCATCGCTGAAGTGCCTGATTATTCCAGGTTGGCGCGACCTGTTCGAATATGGAAAACCGAGAGTCCGAATCAATTCCGATCTCCAGTATCAAGGTCAAGGATGGAGCCCGGGAACTCGTTCGCTCGGAGAAGTTGAAGCCGTATGCGCTCGTCCTCTATGCCGGACAACAGGTCCGGAAAGTCGAGTTCACGGAGGAACGGCGTCAATGGCTTCTCCAAACGATCCATAAGGCCCAGGCTGCGCGGGCGCGGTTGTCGGCGAATCGAAACCACGATCACCGCGGCCGGTGTACCGGTTGTGGAGTTCGGTCCCTGTGCGATCAGGCGCTCCTTTGAGAGCCCCTCGTATCCTCCAGATATTCTCCGCGCTCGAAGGCCTCGGCTTCGCGCTTGCTCTCGCGCGTTCGAAGGAGCTCGGCATGCTTGGGCGCGAAGACAAATTCCTCAAGGAACCTGATTCGGTTCGGTGATGACCGGCGCGTGAACAGCAGATTTCGATGTTCCTTGCAGAATTTCTGAAGGGCATCGAACTCGATGAGATAGCTCACGGCACCGGTCCTCGATTCCCGTCGTATCGCCTTGAGCAGCCCCATTTCGATCCACCGGGTCGCTTGGCTGCGTCTGATGCGCAGGTGGGTACAGACCTCGCGCAGGCTCAGCGCGTCTCTGCTGAGGTGGGTGTGTTCCTGGCGGTAAAGCCAGTTGTAGAGACTCTTCGGGTTGCAACCGAATCGAAGTGCGGCGGCGTGGACGCCGTGGTCGGAGATGTATTCGACCAGTTCGTCTGACTTTTTAGGGTCGAAATTGTGCCGGGATACAGACCCGGGCCGCTCGATTCCGTGGCTGGTCATGAAATCCCAGCAAGCGCGCTTGTCTCTCCCGGTCAGGGCGGCCAGCTCTTCGCAAATGGAGACCGGATGTTTCTTTTGGCGCACGATCTCGACAGCTTCTGGCGGAAATCGCCGCCAGGTTCGGCGTTTCGGAGTGGAATCGATGGAGGAGGAAGACATACCTCACCTCTTGTCCTGACATGCTCAGGATCTAGATAGGGAATATCTGGAGTTTTGATCGTACGTTCCTAAGGTTTGTCGCTGCGGCAGGCCCAGCTGCCCGTCCCGCGAGTCTGCGCGTGCACCACCCGTCCGGTTCTCCCCGAGCTTCCCGGTTCGATCGGAGCGGGCGGTTCTCTTATTCTGCGAGAGAGCGCCATATTCGGACGATTTTTCTGAATGATGGTCGGGGTTGCGGACATCCCCGCGCATGAAGGCGCCGACCATCGCCTGTTACCTCTTACCTGTTACCTGTTATCGGCTTTCGGCCGTCTGTTTCAAATGATGCCGGCGGGGTTCGGTTGCGTCCCGCCAGTTCGAGGTAAGGCGCAGAACTGTCTTCAACGCGGTTGGCTGTGCTCTGTGTCTCGACCACGCGCGGGTCAGGGCCGAGCAATGAGTCCCGATCGTTTCTCCCTCGATTCCGCAATCCGCATATTGATGGCTGTGACTCGGCCGATGACTTCGGCCTGCGCCGGATGGCGGACCTCGCGTACTCGGCATCCGGACTGAGGGTATGGGATCAGTACAATGCTGCCACCTTTCTCTTCGCACCAGGAGCAGGCATATTCGTCCCTAAGCTCGACGAAATAAATCGGGCGCTCGAATACGTTCTCCCATCGGCCGCTCTCAATCCTGCGCTGCAACGGATCGATCTCGACGAAGGTGCCAGGGCGGATCAGAGGGTAGAGGGTGAAGTCCCTGGTGCCGATATATCCGTACACGGACATGCCGGCCGAACTTTGCGGAAAAAGCCTGGATTCAGGTCGTCCAAGGCCGGCAAACATGCGGGATACCAGGTCAGTCCTCTCTGTCTGGCTGGAGTCGAAGGCCGCCGGACCGGCAGTCGCCGGCACGCGGGGAGCCCCGACAAATTCCGTATTGGGGAGTGGCTGGCGCACCTGTTCACGGCCAATATCGCTGATCTGGATACCGAAGAACGCCAGTACATGATCGAACCGTTGCTGGTAAATCGTACTGAGGGTGTAGATCTTATAGATTCCCGGGGTCAGTTCCCCTCTCTCTATCTGCGAAAGCCACGCGTGCGATATGTAATATTCCTGATTCTGCTTGCTGTCCGCCAGGACGCGGCTCATCCGCTCAACATCGCGGGTCGAAAGACCCAGCCGTTCGCGTACGGCGCGCAGGCGTCGTCCGGCTTTCGGATTGGGGGAGGAGGCAGACATCGACAGGTACTGAACTGCAGATTTCTCCGGACCGTGCTGTAAATGAATCACACTCCGGAACTGCCCGCCTTCATCATTACCAAAGTTCGTATTGGCAACTTTGAAAACGTATTGAAGTGGTTATCTATCCGACCAGAGCCCCTCTTCGCTAAAACGACATATTAGCGCGCTTCAAGGCAATTTGTGCCCCCGGCTGCCATGCACGTCGGTGCTCCGTTTGTTTCGTTTCCCGCGAGGGCAGCCAGTTCAATAATGCCATCTCCCGCGAGTCTCGGGAATGCCACTAGCGGTCTCCTGAAGGCAACGGGCGGGGTACGTGGCAGTATGGTGGAGACGATACGGTGGGAGACAGGAGAAAGAACCGCGGCCCGCGTCCGGGCCGTGCTCGCATCTCGCAGCCTCAGCCTCCATCAGGTCTCCTCCACCTCGGCCCGGCTTTACGGGGCGAATTCCCCCTCCCACATCCCCCACACGCTCTACCATGCTCTGGCCGGTTCGGAGGTTTTCGGCCCAAGCCTGGCACAGACCTGTGCATTGAGCCGCATTACCGGTTACAGGCTCGAAGACTGGATGGAGGTGCTGGGCATCGACCTCGGGCGGGTCGCCGAGATCGAGGCGGCTTTGCCTCTGAAACGCACGCGACTGCTCGAGCCGCTGAACAACCGGTCCGCTTTCCGGACGGGCGGTCCCTCAGGGTGGACAGGAGTGCGCCCCGTGCACAGTGTCTTCCCGCTGGGCCAGCTTCTTCAATGGTCGAACGACGTGCCTGAGAAGGTGACCGAGCATCGATCCCTGTTCGCGAAAATCGGCTCCGAGGATGCCTTTGCCTGGCCCGAGTTGCTTCCGGGCAGCATCGTTCGAGTGGCTCTGCAGCCGCATTCAAACATCGCCCCTGATCACGGCGATCCGCCACTGCGACTCATCGAGCACGAACGAGGGCTCTGGTGTGGCCGCTTCCACGTTTCCGATGACGGAGCCATCCATGCCGCCGCCGCGGATCTGGCTTACGCACAGAGCGTGTTCCGGGTTCCCCTCGAGGCGCGCATCGTCGGCGTGGTCGATCTCGAAATCCGATGGCTGCATCGGTTCGAATGGCCGAAGGTGCCCAGGGCGTTCTCTCGGTACCAGGCTCCGAAGCCTCTCAATCGGTCCGCGACGGGTTTCGGCAACCTTGTGCGTCAGGCGAGAGTGAGAGCGGGCCTGACTATCGAGGAGGCTTCCCTGCTCTCGCAGGAGATCGCGAAGCATCTCGACCGCGCGCAGTACGCGATCGCACAGAGTACGCTGTCCGAATACGAAGCCCAGGATGCCCCTCCACGCCATCTCGAAAAAGTGGTCACTCTGTGTCTGATCTACGGGATCAGGCTGGGTGATCTGGTGGCCGCTTCGGAGACCGCACAGGTCGATCCGAGCCGGCTGTCGATGCCGCCACATTTGATTTCAGGGTTGCCGCCTGACGAGGAACACGAGGAGCGGCAAAACTCGTCCCTAGTGCAACCCGGTACAGCCTCTGCTCTGCCGAAGAACCTGGGTGAGGTGCCCTGGTTTCTGGCCGGTTCGATCGAGCGCATCTCGGGGATACAGCACCTGTCAATCCGCGACTTCTACTGCCTCTCAGGGGACCAGCCGTTTCTCCCGGCGCACACGCGGGGGAGCATGCTGGCTCTGGTGGATCGCCGCAGGAAGAAGCCCCATCGTCTGCCGAATCAGCCGGGGTGGCAGCAGCCAGCCTGGATTCTCATTGACCGCGACGGCGAGCACCGATGCGCCTGTTGCAGTTTAGAGGGCGAGAATCTTGTGCTCTATCCGGAATCGGACAGAGCGCGATCGCCTGAGGTGCTTCTCCCCGGACGCGACGTGGAAGTTGTCGGGCAGATCGTGGCCGTGATGCGCCGCATCCCGCCGCGCCCCACATGCTTCCCGCCTGACCTGCCCCCGGAAAACTCAGCCAGCTAAAACTGGAGTTCTCTCGTAGATTGAACGGGAGGACTGGGTATGAAGAGGGGCCGGTTTACGGAAGAGCAGATCATCGGGATCCTGAAGCAGCACGAGGCGGGCGTGAAGACCGCCGATCTGTGCCGCGAGCATGGGATCAGCGCAGCGACGTTCTATGGATGGAAGTCGAAGTTCGGCGGCATGGACGTCAGCGAGGCAGCACGTCTGCGGCAGATGGAAGACGAGAACCGGCGGCTGAAGCAGCTGGTGGCCGATCTGAGCCTGGACAAGGAGATGCTGAAGGCGGTGATCCGAAAAAACGGCTGGAGCTTGCCGAGCTGAGGAAAGAGGTGGCGTTCGTGTCGACGGAGTTTCAGCAGAGCGAACGCACGGCCTGCAAGCTGCTGGGTGTGGATCGATCGAGTTACCGTTATGAGCCGAGGCCGGACCGCAACGCGGCGCTGCGCGAGGAACTGGTGCAGCTGGCGAGGCAGAAGCCGCGGTTCGGCTATCGGCGGCTGCACGCGATTCTGGAGCGACGTGGCCAGGCGGTGAACGTGAAGCGGGTGTACCGGCTGTATGTCGAGGCGGGCCTGATGGTGCGGCGGCGCCGGCGCAAGCGGCTGGTGCGCGATCCGCTGGCTTCGGCGCGGCTGACGCGGGCCAACCAGGAGTGGGCGATGGACTTCATCGTGGACGGGCTGGCGAACGGACGGATGGTGCGGATCCTGAGCGTCGTCGATGCATACACGCGGGAGTGTCTGGCGCTGGAACCGGACGTGACTCTGGGTAGCGGGCGGGTGACACGCGTGCTGGAACAGGTGATCGCCGAGCAGGGGTGCCCGGAGACCCTGCGCTCGGACAACGTACTAACACAGGAAAGAAAAGCTGGGGAGAAGAGAAGATCCCTCAGCATCCCGTATGGGATGTTCCTGACGACGACTGTACCTCCAAGTGGCTTCCACGAGCAAGGGCTGAGCGTTCGACCATAGCGACACGAGATCTGCCTGAATGCGCAGTCTCCACTGTACTCAAAATGAAATCTCAACCAAGTGGAAGGCCGGATCATTATCTACGAGGTCCTTACGGCCTCGACGGCCCAGGGTGAAGTGGCTCTTCCACTTGGCGCCGCTGCTTCATGGAAGCAGCGGAAGTCGGTTCCGGTTTTGATGATCCCATGAGCTACTCGTGCCATCTTCGCAGCGACAGCCACATAGGCCATGCGCTTGCGATCAGCACTCAGAGGATCGCGCCGGAGATATCGTTCGAACTTGTCCCGAAAACTGTTCTCGCGCAGGCGCACGGCTACTGTAGCAGCCATCCAAAATGCGCAACGAAGCCGTGCGTTGCCGTACTTCGACAGCCTGGTGGTGCCGCGGAACTGGCCCGACTGCTGGGTCGAGAGATCGAGTCCACAGAACTTGAGGAACTGACGATGATGGCTGAAGCGGCGCAGGTCGCCGGCCTCTGCAAGGATCGTGAGTGCCAGGATGGGACCGATGCCGGGGATCTGCTGAAGACGGCGGAAATCGGCGTTATCCCTGAGGTGACACGCAGCCCGTTCTTCAAGCTGATCGCGCAGTTGGCACAGGCGGATCATCTCACCGAGCACGACTCGGAACATCGCAACCGCTTCTGAAGTCTCGTCTACGGGGATACCGATGGAGGCCTGGGCTGTGCGGTAGATATCCTCAAGGAGCCGCTGTTTACTGACCTTCCGTCCGACAACGGTCCACGCCTGCCGGACGAAATCTTCCATCGAAAGGCGTGCAATCAGAGCAGGTGTCGGGAAGACCTGAAGGAATGCGAGGAGCCACTCAGAACGCGATGCATGGTAGTGCCGCTCGATCTCCGGAAAGTACAGCGGCAGGTAGTGGGTCAGGAGCCGATGCTGCGTCCGCGTCTTCTCCAGCGAAATCTGAGCATACGTCAGCGACAGCTCCTGAAAGTCATGAATCTGGTTCGCGAGCGGGTCATGGTAGTGCTGGGTCACGCCTGTTTTGAGCAGATGAAGCAGGACCTGAGCGTCCTTCGGATCGTTCTTGTCCCAGGAGTTATGCATCGCCTCACGCGTACGTGCAACGGCTAAAGACGCGATCAACTCCAGGTGAAAGCCTTCAGCCTGGAGGAAGTGCGCAAGCGGCCGGTGGTAGTTCCCTGTGGCCTCGAAGACCACGCGTACCGGCTGCCTCAGACTGTGGAGATAATCTGCAAACAGCCGGAACTCGGCTGCTGTGTTGGGCAGGACAAGGCGCTTGCGGTTCTTCCACCCCGGCGCTTCGATTAAAACGTCGTGCCGCAGCTTCGCGATATCGATGGCTACCAGAACGGCGGGCGCCTGAGTAGGCTGGACAAGGGACATGGCTGGTTCTCTCCTGAACTGAAAGTAGGCATACGTTCAGCTTAGGAGACCTACGGCCAGCCATGGCCCAGCTGATCGAATCTCGGTCGCTACGCTCCCTCGATCCGATCAGCTGCCCTCCGCAAAACTCCTCTTTCCACGTGCTTCGTGTGGTGCTACGGCCCGGAGTTCACTTCGCGCCGGATGCTGGGCTGGGCCGAGGAGCGGAAGATCGCGCTGGTGCACATCCAGCCGGGTAGGCCGATGCAGAACGGCCATGTGGAGAGCTTCCACGGGAGGCTGCGCGACGAGTGCCTGAACGCTCATTGGTTCCGCATCCTGAACGATGTGCGGGTTACACTGGCCGCCTGGCGGCAGGAGTATAACTGCGAACGGCCACATAGTTCGCTGGGTTATCGCACGCCGGAGGAATTCCGACGGGCAACAACAGGCTGTGCAAATGTGGAAAGCAAACGACGCTTCCCACATTTGCACAGCCTCGGCGGCGACGAGCAAATCTCGACGTCAAACCTCAACCGAGAATCTCCAGTTATGAATGGATGAGAATCCGGGGGCAGGTCAGCCCGCGGGGATCTCAGACGGCGTCGGGTGAAGTTAGTATCCTTCGCCGCATTGTTG
>JBAUOP010000100.1:0-25559 GCA_049579805.1 Acidobacteriaceae bacterium | reverse complement strand
GGTCACCCCGACCCCGTCCCACGCGGCCGCTCCGGCGCCGCCGAAAGGCGAGGCCCCGCCCGTCTCCCGCGCCGGCTCTCCGGCCGGATCCCCCCACGCCGCGCCTGCTCCTGCAAAAGCACCGCCGCTCCCCACCCAGCCGGTCCCTGTCGATCCCGTCATCGCCGGCACCATGAAGATCTCCGGCGATCCACCTCCCGACAACGCCAGGATTCAGGGGGTCGTCGTGGTCGCCCTTACCGTTGGCGCCGACGGCGCGGTCCAGTCCGTCCAGGCCGTCAGCGGACCCGGCCTGCTGGAACTCGCTGCCCTCAATACGGTTCGCTCGTGGCGCTATCGCCCCTGGCTGGTCGAGGGCCACCCCGTTCCCTTTACGACACAGGTCGTTTTCAACTACACGTTCGGCTCCCCGTCTCAGTAGCCCTGTCAACGCCAAATCTCGCCTTCGGGTAAACACAAACGCGCCTCGCAACGTCTAACAGGTTCCATGTCAAGCCTCCTTCGCCTCCTCGTTTTTCTGCTGGTGTCGGTCCCGCTCTTCGCACAGCAACCCATCGGCCGCATCGCCCAGGCGATCGATCCCAACACGCTCGCCACCCTCCACGGCTCGGTGAGCCCGCGGCTGGCGAACGCCACCGACCTCGGCCCGCTCGATCCCGCCACGCCCCTCAACGGCATCACCCTGTTTTTTCAGCCGTCTCCGGCGCAGAAGGCGGAACTCGACGCGCTGGTCAAGGCCCAGCAAACCCCCGGCTCGCCGCTCTACCACGCCTGGATCACGCCCGCCATTTATGCCGCCCGCTTCGGCCTCAGCGATGCCGATATCGCCAAAGTCGAATCCTGGCTTAACTCCCAGGGATTCAATATCGACCGCGTCGCCAACAGCCACAACAGCATCACCGTCTCCGGCACCGCCGCTCAGGTCGAAGCCGCCTTCGGCACACAGTTGGAGCGCTATCGGGTCGACGGCGAAACCCACTTCGCCAACGCCACCGATCTGCAAATCCCCGCCGCGCTCAGCGGCATTCTCCAGTCGGTGCGCAATCTCAACGACTTCCGCCCCAAACCCGAGATCCGCATCCCCACGGCAACACCGCAATTCACCGACAAAACCAATGGCGACCACTACCTGACCCCCAAAGATGTCGCCACCATCTACGACATCAGCCCCGCCTACAGCTCCGGCTATACCGGCGCCGGCCAGCACATCGTGGTCGTCGGCCAGTCCGAAATCTCTAATGCCGACATCGAGGCCTTCCAGACCGCTGCCGGCCTCACCGTCAAGGATCCGAACACGATCCTGGTTCCCAGCTCCGGCACCGCCACCGTCGTCTCCGGCGATGAGGCCGAATCCGATCTCGATATCGAATACTCCGGCGGCATCGCCACCGGCGCCACCATCGACTTCGTCTACACCGGCAACAACACCAACTACGACGTTTACGACTCCCTGCAGTACGCCGTCGATAACAAGCTGGGCAGCGTCATCAGCATGAGCTACGGCACCTGCGAAACCGAGCTGAGCGCCAGCGACTTTTCCAGCCTGGATGCCGTCATCGAGCAGGGCGCCAGCCAGGGCCAGAGCATCCTCGCCGCCGCCGGCGATACCGGCTCCACCGCCTGCTTCGATCCCGGCGGGAACACCAGCCTGACCCAGGCGCAGCAGGAAGCCCTCGCCGTCAATTACCCCGCCTCCAGCGCCTATGCCACCGGTATCGGCGGCACCGAGTTCCCCTCCGCCGACGTGGCCTCGACCAACACCACCTACTGGGAGTCCTCGAACGGCAGCGATGTGATCAGCTCAGCCCTCTCCTACATCCCCGAGCAGGTCTGGAACGACGACAGCGCCACCATCGGCAGCGAGTATGGCGCACAGTACGCGCTCTCCGCCGGCGGCGGCGGCGCCAGCACCTTCGCGGCGCGTCCCTCCTGGCAGACCGGCGTCCCCGGCATTCCCTCGGGCAGCTACCGTCTCGTCCCCGACGTCTCGCTCGACGCCTCCGCCGACAACGCCGGCTATCTCTACTGCACCAGCGACTCGTCGTCCTGGAGCAGCGGCCAGAAGGCGAGCTGCAACAGCGGCTTCCGCGACTCCAGCACCCAGGACCTCACCATCGGCGGCGGCACCAGCTTCGCCACGCCCATCTTTGCCGGCCTGCTGGCCATCATTAATCAGAAGGAGAACGCCTCCGGCCTCGGCCTCGTCAACTCGACGCTCTACACCCTGGCTGCCAACGCCACCACCTACGCCTCGGCCTTCCACGACACCACCAGCGGCAGCAACAAATGCACCGCCGGAACCACCTACTGCTCTACCGCCGGTGCCGGGAGTTATGCCGCCACGACCGGCTATGACGAAGCCAGCGGCCTCGGCTCCGTGAACTTCGAAAACCTGCTGAATGCCTGGCCCGCCGGTTCGAACAGCAGCCTCGATGGCACCATCACGACCGTCTCGGCGACCACCGCAACACCGGCCTCGGGCGCGAACGATGTCATCACCATCACCGTCGCGCCCGGTCTGAGTTCCGTCACCACCGTGCCTACCGGAACCGTCACCATCACCGTCGACGGCACCGTGCGGTCGCCGGTGCTGACCCTCTCCGCTGGCGCGACAACCTACACCTTCTCCTCCGCCACCGCCGGGTCGCATGTGATTCTGGCCAACTACTCCGGAGACTCCACCTTTGCCGCATCCTCCGGAGCCGTCACCGTGACCGTCGCCGGCAGCGCCACCGCCGGAACCTTCACGCTGTCGGCCGGCAACGTCTCCGTCGCGCAGGGGAGTTCGGGCACCTCCACCGTGAGCCTCGCCTCGGTGAATTCCTACGCCGGAACCGTCAGCTTCACCCTCAGTACGACGAGTTCTTCCCTGCAGAATAACGGCTGCTACGCCATCGCCAACGCCACCCTGGCGGCCGGTGGAACCGCTACCTCCACGCTGACGCTCTATACCTCGCAGAGCGCCTGCAATGCGGTAACGAGCCCGACTGGCGGCGCGGTTCACCCCTTTGCCCGGAGCGGAGGCAGCATCGCTGCTTCGCAGCACCATCCGCCGCTCGGCAGGACCATCCCCTTCGGCGCTGCTGCCTTTGCCGGTCTTCTCTTCATCGGCTTCCGCAGAATCCGCCGCCATGCATGGATGCTCCTGAGCTGTTTCCTGCTGGTCGCCGTCCTGGGTCTTTCTACCGGCTGTGGCGGCGGTTCCAGCAACTCCTCCGGTTCCGGCGGTTCCACCAGCACCGACGTGGCCAAGGGCACTTACTCCCTCACCCTCACCGGCACCGACACGTCGAACTCCAGCACCACCGCCACCACCACGCTCTCTCTGACCGTGAACTAACTTCGGGAGCCAAAACGAAAAAGGGCAGGGAAGTCTCCCTGCCCTTTTTCCCTTTTCGGTGAGTTTTACTTTCCGCTTTCCGTGGATTGGATGAAGTTCTCCACGTCGGAGTGGAACTGCCGCAGCGCGTTCTCATTTACATAGATCATGTGCCCGGCTTCGTAATAGTGATAACTGATGTTCGACTGCAGCGAGTTCGGCATCGGCAGGTGGTGCATCTCGTACATGCCCTCAAAGAATGGCGTCGCCAGATCGAAGTAGCCTCCGCCCAGAAATACCTTCATCTTCGGGTTCATCTTCATCCGGTAGGCCAGATCCGGCATCACGTTCGTGCCGCCCTCCTGTTCGCCGCCGCCCCGTCCAAACCGCCCCGGCATCCGATGCTGCATGCTCCAGGTGAAATCGCCGCCCGACCGGCCCGAGGGCCAGTACGCCTCATCCGTCCCGTATTTCAGGTCCCTGCGCAGATAGTCGTTAATTGCCGCTACCCACGCCGAGGTGATCGCGTCGCTCTGCGGATCGTACTCCGCGCCTTCGCTCAGAGGATCGACATCCGGACCCTGATATCGGGTATCCAGCCGCCCGATCGTCGTGCCCTCGTCCACTTTCAGCTCCTTGGAAAACTCCCCGCCCGTGACCCGCAGGTTGGCATGGATCAGATAATCCACCGGTAGCCCGGTATACCCGTGCAGCTTCTCGGCCACCGCGTGCATTTGCGCGTCCGTGAGCTCACTCCCCTGCAGCAGCGCCTCCATATAGTCGGTCAGCGCGTAGTTCTCCACCTCGGCCAGAAACGGCTTCAGCGCCGGTGGCTGGTTCGGGAGTTTGTGGAAGTGCCACGCCGTTGCCGCATACGTCGGCAGCGCCAGCGCGTACGCCTGATCCACCCCAGGATTCCGCGTCGGATCGTCCACTGAGTTGTCGAAGCTCAGAATCTGCGAGAGCAGCACGATCCCGTTTAGATCCACGCCCTGCAAATCCGCCGACAGCACCGCCGACCGCGGCGTTCCGTAGCTCTCGCCAAACAAATACTTCGGCGAATTCCACCGCTCGTACTTCGTCAAAAACTTGTGGATGAAGCGCGTAAACGCCTCCGCATCGCCGTCCACGCCATAGAAGGCCTTCGCCTTGTCCCGCCCGAAGGTCCGGCTGAACCCCGTCCCCGGCGCGTCGATGAACACCAGATCCGTTGTGTCCAGCAGCGAATACTGGTTGTTCACCATTGTGTAGGGCGCGCCCTCCTGGTGCTCGGTGTCCGGCGTCACGATGCGCTTCGGCCCGAACGTGCCCAGATGCAGCCACATCGTCGCCGAGCCCGGCCCGCCGTTATAGATAAACATGACCGGCCGGTGATCCATGTCTGTCGCGTCCTTGCGGAAGTACGTCACGTAAAACATCCGCGCCGTCGGCGGCGCTTCCGCAGGATCGGCCGCTGGCTTCACGCCCGAATCCGGCAGCAGACTCCCGTCCGGCGCCAGCGTCGCGTCCTGCGCATCCGTCGCCCCCACTGTGATCGTTCCCGCCACCGCCCTGTACGCGATGGGCTGCCCGTTGATCGTCACCGACCCCTCAGTGATGGCATCCGGCGCCGCCACCGTCGACGCGGTTCCGACGCTGCCTCCGCCACCCCTCTCATGCCCCTTCTCCTGCGCGATGCCTGCCGAACCCATCGTGCACACTGCCGCCGCGCATACAGTCAGCGTCACCAAACGAGCCTGCCAAACAGAAGCCATGCGTCCACCTCAGAAGTTTTTGGAATGCGACCGAGTATAGCTTTGATTTCCGGTTGCTTCTATGGACGGAGCCGACACCTCTTTTTTCCCCACCAAAACTAAATTTCCCCATTTGGCGTCCAATCCCGGAGGGCAGTGGACCCAATCCACTCCATCCGCTGCCGATGCCCTTATCTCCGGGAGATCCCCATGCGCACGAACTGGATTCCGTCGGTCCTGATCCTCGCCCTCTCTTTGGCCCTCGTTTCATTCGCCGCCCCCGCCTTCGCCCAGACCTCCGTCGCCCTCAGCGGCTATGGCGCCTTCAGCGGCACCACCACCGGCAGTGGCACCAGCCAGAGCCCCGCCAACCAGGCCGGCGGGATGATCGAACTCCGCCACATCGCCAATCCCCTCCTCGGCTTTGAGGCCACCTACTCCTTCAATCGCGCCAATCAAACCTACTCTACGGACCTGGAGAATCCTCCATGCCCGACGTCGGGCTGCAGCATCCCCACGGAAACGGTGCGCGCCAATGCTCACGAGATCACCGCCGACTGGGTGCCCTCCCTCGGCATCGCCAACTTCCGCCCCTTCGGCGTCCTCGGCGTCGGGCTGCTCCTCGACGTCCCGGCGGAGAGCCAGGCGACGGTCTATACAACTTGTCCTCTCTGCACAACGGGCGTCACTACCAGCAACAGCCCGACCAGCACCTCCACCGAGGAAGTCTACGTCTATGGCGCCGGACTCGACTGGGGCCTGCTCCCCCATCTCGGCCTGCGCTTCCAGTACCGCGGGAATCTCTATGAGGCGCCTAATGTCACGAATCTGTTCTCCTCGACGAAGACCTTCACCCATACCGCCGAGCCCATGATCGGCGCGTACTTCAACTTCTGAGCCCCCCACTCCCTTCGCTCCGCCCTGCCCGCCACTTCCGTCTGGGAAGCTTCGCCCTGCTGATGTATGTTGTTAGCACCCTATGGAACCCACCGAGGCTCAGGAACTCCAGGAGCATCACGAGCACGCCGCCCACGACCAAAGTCTGCACCCGGTCAGCTTCACCATCAGCGTGCTCGCCGTGCTGGTTGCCATCGTCACCGTCTGCGGCCATCGCGCCCACACCCAGGCCGTCCTCGCCCAGACCCGCGCCAGCGACCAGTGGAATCTCTACCAGGCTCAGAAGATCCGCCAATACAACACCCAGCTGACCGCCGACCTCATCGGCGCCCTGACCGTGCACGATCCCGCCGCGGCCGCCAAAATCGTCAGCGGCTACAAAGCCCATCTCCAGAAATGGGCCCAGGATCTGGCCGTCGATGAGAAGACCGCTCGCGATCAGGAGGCGGAAGTCGCCAAAGCCGAGCGCCGCGCCGACCGCTTCGACCTCGGCGAAGCTCTGCTCGAAATCGGCCTTGTCGTGGCCGCCATCACGCTGCTCACCCGCCAGCGCAGCTACTGGTACATCGGCATGGCCTTTGGCCTCATCGGCGTCCTGGCCGCCGCTCTCGGCTTCACCATACGCTAACGCCGCAATCTTTCCGAAGCCTCTCTGTGATCTCCGTGGCGAACGATGCCCTTTGTGGGACTCGGAATCCCCGGTTTGCCGACCGTCCGCCTCCGGAACTCGTTCTCCCGCCATCATTTCTGCAACGCCTCGCTCACTCCCACCATCGAACCCTCTGAGCGACTGCCGGGATGTTATCCTCTGCGCAGCGACTCTTGCGAATCCTTTCCGGGGAGTTCTGTGCCGAGTCAACAGGAAGTCCGATGGTCACAATTGAAAGTGGGCGTCCTGGTGATCGTGGCTCTTTGCGCCCTGATCGCGCTCATCTTCCTGATGACCGGCAGCACCGGCGGCTTCTGGTCCGGCCATCTCCAGCTGCACTCCTTCTTTGAAAATTCCGCGGGTCTCAAGGTCGGCGCCCCCGTCAATCTCGAAGGCGTCACCGTCGGCAATGTGGCCTCCATCCGTATCGTCCCGTCGCGCCAGCCCACGCCGGTCGAAGTCATCATGAAGCTCAATAAAAAGTACGCCGATGGCATCCGTACCGATTCCAAGACCAGCCTCACCACCGTCGGCGTCCTCGGCGATACTGTCGTCGATATCTCCAGCCAGTTCGCCAAAGGCCCCCAGGTCCAGAACGACGCCGAATTGCCCACCACCGAGACCCCCGACATCCAGGACGTGATCCAGGCCAGCCAGGGAACCATCCAGCAGCTCGACACCATCCTTGCCAAAGTGAACACCATTGCCGACACCCTCAATTCCGATAAGGGCTCGGTCGGCATGCTGCTCAACGATCCCACGCTGTATAAGAAGGCGCTTACGACGCTCAATGAGGTTTCTTCCATCGTCGATCAGGTCAACAACGGCCAGGGCTCCATCGGCAAGCTGCTCAAAGACGACACCATGTACAACCGGCTGAACGATATGGTGGCCAAAGCCGACCGCATCACCACCGCCCTCGATAACGGCCAGGGCAGCGCCGGCAAGTTCCTCAAAGACCCCACCCTCTACAACAATCTGAAGGATTCCACCCACCAGCTGAACGAAATGCTCACCACCATCAACTCCGGCAAGGGCAGCATCGGCATGCTCTATAAGGATCCCGCCTTCGCGAAGAAACTCACCGACACCGTCAACCAGCTCGACGCGGTGCTCACCCAGGTGAACAGCGGCCAGGGCACGATCGGCCAGCTGCTTAAAGATCGCCGCCTCTACGACCACGCCGACAAGGTCATGTCAGACAGCGCCGATCTCATCACCGCCATCCGCAAAGATCCGAAGAAGTACCTCACCATCCATCTCAAGATCTTCTGAGCGGCACAGGCGAAGAATCCCACTTTCCGGCGCGTTTCAACTTCAGCACTGACACCCGAGAGAATCCGCCTCCGCAATGGGCGACCGTCCTCTGCGCTCTCCGTGTTCTCTGTGGTGGGCTCGCGTCCCTTTCCCCCATCGCGCGTGATATCGTTTCACCCATACCAATCGCGGGCCCCGGGTCCTTCGTTCGCCCGCCGAGGAGTCTATGCGAGCTGTTTCCTCTGCGTGCATGGCGCTGCTGCTCAGCGCCGGCACCCTCTTTGCCCAGCAGGTTCTCACCCCCTCCGATTCAGCCTCCAGTCAAAACCCGGTCGACCCAAAGCTCCCCACAGCTTCGACCTCAGCGCCATCGACAAGAGCGTCGATCCCTGCGTCGACTTCTATCAGTACGCCTGCGGCAACTGGCGAAAGAACAATCCCATCCCCGCCGATCAGGCGCGCTGGGGCCCATGATGCCTGAAAACGCATACCGGATCTGGTGATCCGTCGGGCCGGGTGATCACCCCGGCTCTGCTTCGTCTAAGCACCAGGAGATCGGCGCAATTTTTTCCTCCCCGGCTGGTTTTCCTGGGCTCTCCCGCAACGCCTCGGTTCCATTTACAATGGACCAGGTTTATCCCTACAGCTTGTCCAGGCCGTCTCCTCCGCGGCCAGGCGTGAAGGAAGCGCATGAAGTTTAGGAAACTCGGCCGGATTGCTCTGGCCACGGCGGCATCCCTCTTCATTGGGTTTGGCACTCAATCCTGCTACTACTACACCGAGGCCTACATCATCGTGACCGGTTCGCAGTACAACCAGGTCGCCTCCTACCGCGAACAGAACCAGACCGGCGCCCTCACGCTTGCGCCTCACACCCCAACATCCTCAAACGGTGTCAATCCCATTCGCGCCGTCCTGCTGCCCGGCGGCCGCTATGTCTATGTTCTGAATGAAGGCCAGCCCACCATGGATGCAGCGGGCAACATCACCTGGAAGAACGGCAATATTTCGCTGTTCAGCATCGGCGGCGATGGCTCCCTCTCCTTCCAGCTCTCCTATCCCAGTGAGGGATTGGGTTCCATTCGTCTCGCCCTCAGCTCGACCGGTACCTACCTCTACGTCCTCGACCAGTACGAGCCCGGCACGACAACGAATGTGACGCCCGCCACCACCTCTGCCACCCCTTCCACCCCCTGCCTCGATACCGCCAACCACGTCTACCGGCCCGCCGGCGACATCACCGCCTTCTCCATCGACCCCTCCACCGGCCGCCTCTTCCTCCTGCAGAACCAGCAACAGCAGAATGCCCTCGGCACGCCCCTCAGCTACTTCCCCATCGGCTGCGGTCCCATTGATTTTCATATGGGCAGCAATTACCTCTACAGCGCCGAAGCCAGCGACCCCGCCACCGGCAACAATCAGGTCGTTTACGCCTACAGCGTCAATGCCACCAATGGCCAACTCATTCAGGTTCCTGGCGGCGCGCAGCCGGTCGGCACCAGCAACATGGCCGTCATCTCGGCCACTCAGGACAATAAGTACATCTACATCCTCGATAACGGCACCAACATGATTTACACCTACACCCAGGGGGGTAACGGCCTGCTCTCCGCCGTTGCCGATGGCGCGGTGCCCAACATCACCGGCGCTTCCGGTATGACCTCTCTCACCAGCGACAACAGCGACAAATATCTCTTCATCGCGAACGAAGCGTCCACCGGACTCGGGCAGCCCGGCAGCGTCATCTCCATCTTCAACATCGTGCCCGGCAGCGGCGTGCCCACGGTCTTCGCGAATTCAGCCATCGCCGTGAACCCCTATCCTACCGGCGCCGGCCCGCAATGCATCTTCGAGGATCCTTCCCAGCAATACATCTATACGGCGGGATCCGTCAGCAATTCCGTCACGGGCGCCAAGTACGATCCGACCTCCGGCACCCTGACGGTTCTGGGCAAAGGCTCGACTTTCGGCACCGTGGGAACGCCCACCTGGTGCCTCTACAGCTCCACCACAGACTGATGCCGGCAGGAACGAAGTCCATGAAGTTCAGGCAATTCGGAAGGCGGTTGCTGGCCATCGCATCGGTGGCGGGAATCTCGCTGGGGATCCTCTCCTGCGGCGCCAGCAACACCATCGACTTTCTCTACGTCACCTCGAACGTGGCCAATCCCGGCCAGATCAACGTCTATGAGGTTGATTCCGAATCCGGTGAGCTCTTCCAGATCGCCGATTCGCCCTATCCCTCCGGGGGCCGCGACCCCGTCTACGAGGTCACTTCACCCAACGGCCTCGCCCTTTACGTCGCCAATCACGACGACAACACCATCGTCCAGTTCGCCATCGGCACCGACGGCAAACTCTATCCCCTCCGCACCACCACCACCCCCGGCACCGAGCCCGTGTCTCTCGCCATCAACGCTGCGGGAACCGCTTTGTTCGTGCTCGACTACTACGCTCCCGCCGCTCCCGGCCAGCCTTCGTACACCGATCTCAATCCCGGCCCCGGCGCCCTCATCGTGTATCCCATCGATCCCACCACCGGCAATCTGGGAACCCCGCTCGCCACCGGCGCCCAGAACTACTTCCCGGTGCAGTGTTTCCCCAGCAGTGTCGCCGTCACCCCCAATGACAGCTACGTCTATGTGACCAATCCCAACGCCGTCGTGGTCACCACTTCTCCGCCCGTCACCGGCACCGTCCCCACGCTCCCCGCCGCCTGCCCCGATTCGGGCACTGTTTCCGGCTTTGCCGTCTCCGGCTCCTCCAGCAGCGTCACCGGACTCACCGAGCTCGCCGGCAGCCCCTTTTCCACCGGCACCGGTTCCGAGCCCACCGGCGTCATCGCCGATCCCGGCAACGGAGCCCTCTACGTTACGGACAGCGCCCTCAATCAGCTCTACTCTTATGCCATCCAGTCGGGCGGCGCTCTCTCTCTTTCCGCCACCACCGCCACCGGCGCCATGCCTATGGGCGGCACCATCGTCCCCGGTTCCGGCGGCGCAAACTTTCTGTACGTCAGCAATTACACCGGCGGCTCCCTCAGTGTCTTTGCCCTGGCCTCCGGCGTGCCGTCCCTCGTCGCCACCAGCAGCTCCGGCGCTCCCGGACCCCTGTGCGTCCTGGCCGACCCCAATACCCTGCGCTATCTTTACACCGCCAACTATATTGGCGGCGCCGTCGGCGGAGCCGAACTCGATCCCGCCAACGGTACACTCATTACAAATAAGGACTCGCCCTATGCCACGTCGGGACAGCCAACCTGCGTCGCCGCCATCACCCACGTCGGCGGCAATAACCACGGGCTCTAGAGGCGGAGGCTATCAGTTTCTCCGGAGACGTTTTTCCGGAATTTAGAATGACCGGGAGCAATCCCGCAAAGGCAGCTCCCATCAGGGACGAAGGATCAGCATGAAGTGCAAAACCATCGGTCAGGCTTTGCTGGCCGTCACCACGTGTTTGGGGATGAGCCTCGGCGTCACCTCCTGCAGCCCCAGCCAGACCATTGACTACGTCTTTGTCACCTCTAATTCCACCGGCACCACCAATGGCGAGGTCTCCTCCTATCACGTCGATTCCGTATCCGGCGCCCTCAGCCTCGTCGCCGGCTCGCCCTACCCATCCCAGGGATCCAACCCCGTCGCTCTCGTTGCCTCGCCCAACCAGCAGTACCTCTATGTGGCGAACCACGACTCCAGCAACATCACCATGTTCACCATCGGCACCGATGGCCAGCTGGCCGCCGGCAAAACCTACACCACGCCCGGCACCGAGCCCGTCTCCCTCGCCATCAATTCCACCGGCACGCTGCTCTTCGTCCTCGACTACTACGCGCCCGGCTTCAGCGATACCACCCCCGGTCCCGGCGCCCTCGTCGTCTATCCCGTTAACGCCGACGGCTCCCTGGGCACGCCCGTCGCCAGCGCCGGGCTCTCCTACAGCGGCGTGCAGTGCTTCCCCGGCGGCGTCGCGGTTACACCCGACGGCAGCTACGCCTACGTCTCCAATACCAATGCCGTGGTTGTCACCACCTCGCCGCCCACCACCGCGACCCCGCCCGCCCTGCCGGCCGCCTGCCCCGCCCAGGGAACCATCTCGGCCTTCTCCGTCGCTTCTTCGGGATCGCTGGCCCCCGTCGCCGGCAGCCCCTTTGCCGCCGGCACCACGCCGACCGGCATCGCCGTCGATCAGACCAGCCGCTTCGTCTACACCACCGACAGCGTGCAGAATCAGCTCATCGTCTATGACATCATCAGCGGCGGTGCGCTCGTGCCTCTCGTCAACGGCCCGTTTACTACCGGCACCTTCCCGGTGAGCGTCACCGTCGATCCGCGCGACGAATATCTTTACGTCAGTAACTTCAACGCCTCCACCATCAGCGAGTTCACGATTTCCCAGGCCACCGGCCAGCCCTCCGGCCTCGCCAGCTCCGCCTTCGGCACCGCCGATGCAGGACCTACCTGCATCGTCGTCGATCCCGCCTTCGGCCGCTTCGTCTACACCACCGATACCGTCGGCAACTACATTCAGGCTGGCGAGCTCAGTCCCAACACCGGTGTTCTCTCCACCATTCAGAACGCGCCCTATAAGGCGATCGGCCATGCCACCTGCGTGACCGCCGTCCCGCACGGCAACCACCCCATCCAGACCGTGCCCGTCACCGCCGGAAGCTAAACCCATTCGGGAGCCACCCTCGTCGCGGTTTTTCGCGACAGGGTGGCCCGGCAATTCAAAAGGCTGCCCCGCGCGGCCTTTTGCTTTTTGCCTCTCTTTTGTGCTCCCTGTCCCTGAGCGGGCCTTCAGTAGCTAACAGGCCTCATGGAGCCTTCCTTATGGAGCTTCATGGATCGCTGCGGTTTCCATCCCACCGGCCCCTCCGCTCGAACCCCCCCGCCTCGCCCCCCGGATCACCGGGCTCAGGGGAGCAACCGGTACCGCGAATCTCTCAGCACAAACCCGCGCTGTCATCCTGACGCTTCGCACCGCGAACCGGCAGGATCTGCAGCTGCCTTTTCGCTCCGCATCCGTCGCCCGAAACCACCGGTTTGCCGGCCAAACGCTCACCGGGTCGATGAGCCATTCGAAAAAATCGTCAGTCGCGGCCTCAGGTGCGTCAGACCGGTATGGGAACGGGCGACAGCGCGATGGTCAGCACCGTTATATCGTCCTCCTGACCGAATCGGGCCGCGATATCGGCGATCTGCTCGGCGGGCTGTCCGCTGATCTCTCGCGTGCGATCGAAGCCGAACAGCTCGCCGCCGGCGTTGCGTGCTTCCACCACTCCGTCGGAGAGGAACGTGAGCGCATCGCCGGGGGCGAGTTGCAGGCGGGTCTCCGTGTAGGTTGCGGTCGGCAGGATGCCAAGCGGGAGGCCGGACTCGCAAGCCAGCTCACGGCCACTGTTGTAGGGCGGCAGGTGTCCGGCGTTAGCCACCGCCAGCCCTCCATCGGGAAGGAGCAAAGCGCACAGGCAGGTGGCGAAGCCGCCATCGGCGCGCCCGTACAAGTGCCGGTTGAGGCGATTGAGCATCTCGGCAGGAGCCAGGTCCTCCTGCGCCAGGGCTCCGGCCGCGCCGACGATGAGCGTGCCGAGCATGGCGGCTCGCAAGCCCTTTCCGCTCACATCGCCGACCAGGACCAGCGCGGAGCCGTTGGAGCGCGGGAAGACCTGGTAGAAGTCGCCGCCGACTTCGCTGGCTGCTCGATACGCGGCGGCGAACGTGAAACCAGGAAGCCGCGGCAGTTCGGCGGGCACAAGCTGGCCCTGCACGCGGCGGGCAGCCTCCATCTCCGTGCGCAGCCGCTGCTCCTGGCGCGCGGATCGGGCAAACCGCAGCACCAGCACGGCGCCGACGGCGAAATAGGACAGAAGCGTGAACAACTGCTCCCACGTCACATCGAACTGCGGCCCGTGATAGAGGATCGTGTTGCTGCGGAAGCTGATCACGCCGGAAACGTACAAGGCGGATACCACATCCAGTACGCTTTGCACCACCATGCTGAGAAAGAAGGGGATCAGGAACAGTTGCGCATCGCGATTGCCCTGCCGCGCCAGCGTGTACAGGCGGACGAAAACGGCGACGGAGAGAAACAGATACATCGGCGCCACAATCCAGAAAAAGCCAGCCAGCGGAATAATGCGAAGCTCCACCGAAGGGCCGGCGATGGCGCTCATCCATGCCGCGGCCAGGCAGGCATAGAGCAGGCGATCGGCGCGGGCGCGCACAAATCCCCAGGTGAAGAGGAGCCAAAAGCACAGGAGGACGGAAACCGAGATATTGTTCGCATTCGCCGCAAAGCGAACGTCGGTTCCCCCTCGTTCGAAAATCCAGAACAGGACATCCAGGGCCGCGGAACCGCAGAGGTAGACCGCGGCATAGGCGTACTCGCGCGCCTGGCGCTGCAACAGGAAAAGGCCGAAGCTGAACAAGCCGACGCAAAGGCCTGTCAGGTCGACTACCCAGTCAGGGATCTCGGCCAGCCACTGATTTTCGTTGCCCAGGTTGACGATGCGCGCAACATCGCCAGCGTCTCCCAGCAGGGCAGGGTGCGAGGCGGCGCCTGCGCCCAGCGCCGAAGCCTCCTGCCAGGTTTCCCACACGCGAAGCGCGACTTCGACCGGACGTCCATCGAGCGCGGCAGGCACGGGGATGGCATAGACCCTGCGGAGGTACGTCCACACCGGCTTGGGACGCATGCGGCCGACGGTGCCCGCGAGCGTCCCGTCGATGTAGACGTCAATGGCATTGGCTGGCGGGTAGAGGGCGATGGCCAGCGGCTGGTTGGTCGTGGGAAGAACCACCCGCATGCGGTACCACGCATACCCCGCATAGCCCTTATGTCCCTCGCTGGCCCAGTCCTTATCGATGAGGTGCAGCATCCAGTGCGAATCGTCAAAACCAGGCTGTGCAAAGGCGGGATCGTCGCCGAAGTAGAGACGCCACGGCGCGTCCAGCGATGTCGGACCGCCGGTTGCCGAGGCGTCCACCTGTTGCGCGGATGCGGGCAAGGCCGCGGTGACCACCGTCAGGAGTGCGAGAAAGACGAGGCGAAAGCGAAGCATGCGACCCTGGGGAACACGCGAATCGATGTGACGAGAGTATATGACGGGAAGTCAGGTAGAGAGAGAAAGTCGCGCAGGCAGGCTTCGAGTTGACCGGGCCGTGGCGGCGAAGGGGCCCACGATGGTGGGGCTTGCTTGTCGGGCCTCGTTCATCGCCCACTCGGGAGTTGCGCCCCATCCGATAGGCCAATAGCCCTTGAATCGGGATCGATAAAAGGGCTTCAGTCCGTCGTCTCGCCCGAAACCTCCGGTTTGCCGGCCAAACGCTCACCGGGTCGATGAGCGGTTTGGCCTGTTGTCGTCAATCCGGCATTCCAGGTTCGGTTCCTCAACACTGATTACATGATCGGGATTCGGGGTAGTTTCAGCTCGCTTCAGAAGATGACAGATGGCAGCCAGGCGCCGGCAGGCTCGTTATAGAGTCCGCTGCTCATCAGGGTCATAGGCTGGACGACCCGCAGGCTATTCGCCAGACACCAGCGAAACAAGCCACTGTTCCGTGAGGGAACAAGGATACCGGGCCCAGCGAATGATTCTGCCGAGGCAAGAAGAGCCTGCATGTCCACATTCGTCTCCGCTGTGGAATGGCCAAAGAAGCCGAGATGAGTCGTGTAACCGGTGATCCGGCCACCGCGCTCCACCACGCGCGCAGTATTCTGTTGGACGGCGTGGGCCAACTCGGCTCTGCGATCGAATCCATGAACACGTTGCGCCAGCGCGTTGCAGGCAGCCTCGTCCGCAGATTGGGCGGGACGCACTTCGCATCCAGGAATGCTTCGCTCCCGCGTTTGCCCCTGCATGCAGGAGAGAGGTTCGCGTACGTCAAAGCCGAGCGATGCATAAAGCGAGAGGGATCGATTGTGGAAGGCAGCCTGGACCAGTCGCACACCTGCGGCTCCATTTTGCTGTGCGCGATCCATGACAACCTGCATCAGCTTGCGGCCGACGCGGGCGTTTTGTATCCGGGGATCGATGGTGATCGGTCCGATGCCATAGATAACACCCTGCTCCACGAGGACATTGCTGCCTACGATTTTGCCGTCGCTCTCCGCCACCACGGCATAGACGCCTGGGGAGGAAAACATCGTCGAAAGCAAGCCGATGGCTGCTTCAGGCGCGGGAAGGTCACAGGGAAACCCATGAGCTCCGCTGATGGTCGCAAAGGCGTCGTAGCAAATCTGCCCGCAAGCGGGGCCATCTTCGGCTGTGGCCCTTCGAATGGTCACCAAAGGCTGTTTTTCTGACGACATTTCCGCACTCCACTTCACGAGGTCGCTCTTGTTCAACGAGGAGTAATCATAATAGGTCCGGCATTCAGTGATTCTCCGATTTGGACGACAGCCCGCAAAAGTGAGCGCATCATCGCGGAGTCAGCCCGCCGCGCGCGGGCTTTTTCTTCGCCGTGTCGAGCGCTTCGCCAGAGGGAATACCGAGGAGCCCCCTGCGAAGTGATCTCGTTTCAATCAACCAGCGCGAAGGGGCCCTCTCGATAGTTCTGCAACTCGCAGCAGTCAAAGGACTTACATAAAACGTTGACATCGCAAAATACATCCTTTTTCCGCACCGCTCCAGACCCGCATTCACCTACAATCCCCGGCTCGTCCGAAACGCCCGCACCACCTCCGCCGGATCGCGATGCTGCGCATCCACCGCCTCATTCATTGCCCGCATCGTGTCGGCATTCACCTTCCCGGCCAGAGCCGCCGTCGCTGCTCCGATTCCGGGCCAGCGCCGCAGCGCCGCATCCCGCACCAGCGGCACCGCCTGGTACGGCGGAAAATAATGCCGGTCGTCCTCCAGCACCGTCAGCCCAAATTCGGGAATCTGCCCGTCCGTCGAGTTTGCCGCGATCATATCTACCTGACGATCGTTCAGAGCCCGATATAGCAGTCCCAGATCCATCACCCGCGGCGGCCCGGCAAACTTCAGCCCGTAGGCCTGCTCCAGTCCTGGCAGCCCGTCCGGCCGCTGTTCGAACTCGTATCCCACACCCAGATGCCACTGCGGCGTGAATTGAGCCGCCTGGCTCAGCGTCGTCAGGTGCAGCCGCCGCGCCTCGTCCCCTCGGATCACCATGGCGAAGGTGTTCTGAAAACCCAGCGGCGGTTCCACCGTCACCTGGTCTTTCTGCTGATACAACCGGCGCACCGTCGCCAGCACCTGCTCCGGATCGCGATCCAGCGGCTGCTTCAAAATCGCCGTCAGCGCCGTCCCCGTGTACTCCACGTACGCGTCGATCCGTCCCGCCACCAGTGCCTGGTTGCAAATGTAACTGCCGGCCAGATAAAAGCGCCGCTCCACCGGCAGATGCGCCTTGGCCTCGATCTCCTGAGCCAGCAGTTCGCCCAGCACCACCTGCTCCGTAAAGTTCTTCGCCCCAATCACCGGATGATTCGGCCGGGGAGGGGAACAGCCCGCGGCCTCGGCGCAAAAAGCCACCGTCGCCGTCACAAATTCGCGGCGATTCATGGCGCCGCCTGCACCGTGGGCACGCGGAACCACCGCTCCAGCAACCCCAGCGCTCCATCCACCGCCAGCGCCAGCAGCGCCGCCGGGATCGCCCCCGCCAGCACCAGCCCGTTATCGAGAGACGCGACTCCGCGAAAGATCAGCTCGCCCAGTCCGCCCGCGCCGACAGCCGCCGCAATCGTCGCGATCCCCACGCAGGTCACCGTCGCCGTCCGCAGCCCGGCCAGAATGAACGACGCCGCCAGCGGCAGCTCCACCTTGAAGAAGCGCTGCCTCCCGGTCAGCCCCAGCGCCCGCGCCACTTCGATCAGCGACCGGTCGATGCCCTGAATGCCCGCATAGGTGTTGCGCAGAATCGGCAGCAGCGCATACGCCGTCAGCGCCACAATCGCCACCCGCGCCGCGCGCTCGCCCAGCCACGGCAGCGGCAGCAGAAACCCGAACATCGCTAGCGAGGGAATCGTCTGCAGCACGTTGGCCACGCCGATCACCGGCTTCGCCCAGCGCGGCCGCCGCGTCAGCCACACGCCCGCCGGAACCGCAATCGCTGTCGCCCACAGCATCGCCGCGCCGGTCAGCCACAGATGCTCCAGTGTGAGAATGCCGATCTCGCCGCCATACCGCTCGAGAAACCCGCTCATCGCCGCTCCTCCGCCGCCCGATGCTCCTCCGCCGTCCGATGCTCGCCCCGATGAAACGCCCGCACATACTCCGTCACCGCCGGCTCGCGCGACTGCAGAAACGCCTCCGGTTCCAGGTCCGCCACGACGCGACCCGCCTCGAGCAGCACGATGCGGTCGCCGAGCAGCAGCGCCTCATCCAGATCGTGCGTTACCAGCAGCACCGTCTTGCGCAGTCGCCGCAGCAGACCGCGCAGCATGTCCTGCATCTCCGCGCGGGTCAGCGGATCCAGCGCCCCAAACGGCTCGTCCATCAGCAGCACCGGCGGATCGCCGGCGAGTGCCCGCGCCAGACCCACGCGCTGCCTCTGTCCACCCGAAAGCTCATGAGGATACCGCCGCGCGAACGCCTCTGGATCGAGGCCCACTGCCGACAGCAGCTCATGGCTCCGCCGCAGGCGCTCCTCCTTCGGCCGTCCCTCGGCCTCCAGCACCAGACCAACATCGCGCTCTGCCGTCATATGCGGAAACAGCCCCGTCTCCTGGATCACATACCCGATGCCGCGCCGCAGCCGCGGCAGGTCCGTCTGGCGCACATCCTCGCCGCCCACCAGCACCGTCCCGCTCGTCGCATCCACCATGCGGTTCACAGTCCGCAGCAGCGTCGTCTTGCCGGAGCCGCTTCGTCCCAGCACCACCGTCGTCGAGCCCTCGTCCACCGTGAGCGAAATTCGCTCCAGCAGTCGCCGGCCCTGCGGCAGCGCGAAGCTCACTTCCCGGAACTCGATGGCGGCGCCCATGGCAGTCGTTCCAGTGTAGGAGATTCGAGCGACGCGCCCGCCCGAAAACATCCCTCGCTAGCTTTCCACCCTGGTTCTCGCGCACTCGGCTCGGCACACCTGGGCCGTCCAACAAACGAGGCGCTCTCCCGATGCTCAACCGCCGCAACTTTCTCAAGACTTCGCCGATAAAAATCTCAGGCGTTGCGTCCCCCCGCCCCCCCAAACGCCAGGCGATCATGTCTCTCGGCAATCCGGGCGTTTCAGTTGGGTTGTAGGGCTATGGGTGGGTCGACGAGCGCGACGAAAGTCGTTGAGAATATGCCTATGCCCCTTTTCAGGGAATACGACATCGCGGTGAACGGCATTTCCCTGCACGTGGCGGAGCAAGGAGATGGGCCAACCATCCTGTTCTGCCACGGGTTTCCGGATACGTCCTATACATGGCGTCGACAGATGGCGGCAATGGCTTCGGCTGGGTACCGCGCAATCGCTCCGGATATGCGCGGCTACGGGCGAAGCTCAGCCCCCGCAGATGCATCCTTATACACGCCACTGCAAACGGCTGGCGACATGGTTGGTCTGCTTGATGCGCTGAAGATCCCTACCGCTGTTCTCGTGGGTCACGACTGGGGAGCAACTCATGCGTGGAACGCAGCTTTGATGCGGCCGGATCGATTCACAGCGGTGTTCTGTTTAAGCGTGCCCTATGTTCCTCGGGGAGACGTGAGTGTCTTCGACAAGATGCGGAAATCGGGACATCAAAACGATTTCTACATGTTCGAACAAATTCGACCGGAATCGGATCAGATCTGGGCCGACGCCGCCGTGACCATTCCAGGCATTCTCTATTGGGCATCCGGTTCTGCTCCGGCCGGCACGCGATGGAGTCCGCTGGACCCTGCACGAAGCCTTCACCGTGCAGCTCCCGGGCCTTTACCGTCGTGGGCAGAGCCAGATTATGTTGAACAGAACGTGGCTGAATTCCAGCGCACAGGCTTTCACGGCGGCCTCAACTACTACCGCGCTGCCGAACCATTTTTCTACTTGTCGGCCGCATTCAAAGGCGCCAGGATCAACCAGCCTTCCTTCCTCATCATGGGTAAGGCGGATGGCTTGAAACAGCTCTATCCGATGAACGAAGACCAACTTCGTGTTGGACTGCCCGGTCTGATCGGGAGTCTCGAACTCGACAATGTGGGCCACTGGATTCAGCACGAAGCGTCTGCAGAAGTTAGTGACCAGCTTCTGAAGTTCCTGCGGACGATCAATCTTTCCTGAATTGGCCAGAGCAAAGCGCTGAACGTCGCAAAGATCTACTGGAGCCGCAATCATGAGCCGTCCCCACGATCTGAACCTGACCCGGCACACCTTCAGTTCGCCCCGTCACACAACAAGCTACCTGGAAGCAGGGCCGGCCAACGGGCCATTGATGATCTTCCTCCACGGCTGGCCCCAGATCGGGCTGATGTGGCGCGCTCAGATGGATTCAGCCGATGAAAGTTTAGTGCTGAGAGATGGGCTTGTCGTCAACTCATACCATCCAAATGACTTACGGAAAACTTTGACCCCGCAAAATGCATCATTTTTCTCCCAGCTCCCAGTTCCCAGCTACCGGCTCCCAGCCACCGGCTGGAGCTACTTCCCGATCGCGATTACCTCAAAGCTCCCCGGCACAATCGTCGGCCGCGGATGGGGATGATCCGCTGTCGGCGCCGGTCTGGGTCCCAGCTCGGCCGTGACAGTAAACAGCCGCTGCCCGTCAGGGTCCATCGCCATCGTCCGCGCTCCCCGCTTCGTGGTCAGATTCTCCACCACGGTGTAATGGTCGGGACTGTCCTCGTGCACCACCGTCAGCGTGCCCTCCCCGTTGGAGCTGAAGGCGTACTGGTCCTTCGGCGAAAACCGCGCCGCATCCGGTCCCTCGCCGATCTTCGGCGTCGCCACCACTTTGCCGTTGTCCGCATCCACCACCGCCATGGTCCCGTCGCAGACCGCGAACAAACGCCGGTGTTTCCGGTCGATGGCCAGACCCGACGGCCCCTCGCACGGCAGAATCGACCACTCTGCTTCCACCGTGTGCGTCTTCGCGTTGATCTTCACGATCTCGCTCTTGCTCTCGATATTGTCGTAGACGTATCCTCGCCCGTCGGCCACGGGAAATTCGGGCCTGCCCGGCAGAGCCACCGTCGCCACCACCGTATTGGTCCGGGTGTCGATCACGGTGGCGTTGTGGCTGTGCCCGTTGAACGCCCACACCGTCTTCGTCGAGGGATCGAAGACCGCTCCGTCCGGACCCATGCCGGCCGGAATTGTCTTCTCGATCGTGTTCGTCTTCCGATCGAATTCGACCACCTGATTGGCGCCGCCATCCGTGATGTATCCGTGCACGCCATCCGACGAAAACACCACGGCGTGGATGCCATGCAGCCCCGTGATTTCCGCCACCTGCTTGCCCTCGCGGGTATTCACGACGATCACTCGATCCCCGTGCGTGATGTAGAGCAGTTTCGAGACAGGATCGACCCCCAGATAATCCCAGAATCCGTCGCCCCCGATCTTCCATTCCGCCTGCACGTGGAAAGGCCCTCTGCTTTCCTGCGCGCGCAGTGGCGCAGCGCCGGCCGCCGCCACCAGCAGCAAACCTCCCAGGGTCACGCAGCTCCACATCTTCTTTCCATCAAATGTCATCCGGCACACTCTCCTTGCCTGCACAACAAGCGCCGCCAGAGTACTCCGCCTTGCTGAATTTTTGCTGAAGAAGAGACGGTTCAGGGCTGTCGCCCTGGCTCGAAGGGCTCAGTCCAGTTCGCCCTCGGCCAGAAGGCGGCGCAGCGCCTCCCGCAGCCGGGCCGCATTGCGTGGAAACACGGCGTCTCCCGCCAGCCCGCTGGCTTCCAGATTTGCATCGGCCACGTAGCCGACAAATTGAGAGGCATTCGCGCGCTTGAGACGCAGCGCGGTTTCCACGGCCAATTCCACCGCGTGCTCTCCCGTTACATCCAGCAGCACCACGTCAAACTCCTTTGCATGAATCTCCGGATCGATGCGGGAGTAGTCGCCGACGTAGTCAATCGCAAATCCCTCCTCCTTGAGTAACTGGTGAATGGAGCTTCCATGGCGTTCCGAATCGCTGGCCAGCAGGATCGACGCGTTGGCCCGGGGCCCAGGTTCCTCGTTCGCGTAGGTCATCATAGTGGGCTTGATTTCTCCTCTTTCGCGATGAACTTGCTTGAGTTGTCTGGTTTCCGCACCGTTCGTCTCCACAGGTTCAGGCGACGTGTCTGCCTGATCGAAAGCCGGTGGAGCGGTTCGGAAACCGTGCGTGAGAGGGAATCCCTCGTAAATCACACACGTCGCGGTAAAGGAGCACGATCCTGGCCAAAGCAATAGAAGACTGCTTGTTCAGCTGAATTGAGGAGGGTTATGGAATAATCCGAAGCGGGCAACCACCCGGGATCCGGTACTTCCACTCCGCTGTCGGGCAAGATTTTCCTTTAGGTGCTGGCGCATTTGCATCCCAGGCCGTAAATGCACATCGAAAGAATGGTTTACAGTCACCCGAAATGGGTCATTGGCTCCAACTCGCGGCGTTGATCTCGCCCGCGTCTGCCGCCAGGGAGGCGCTGGACTCGACGTATGTGAGGTTTTCGCTCCTCGCGCTCAGTTCCATCTTCTTTCTTGTCGATCCCTTCGCCGCCATCCCTTCCTTTATTGCCATTACCTCGGGCGTGGATGCGGTTCGGCGCCGGCGCATGGCGTGGAAAGCCGCGCTGACATGCTTTATTGTGCTGATCAGCTTCGCTCTGGCCGGTCAGTTCATCTTCAGCCTCTTTGGCATCAAGCTACCCGCCTTCGAGATCGCCGGCGGCCTCATCCTCCTGCTCATCGGCATCGACATGATGGAGGCGAAACGCTCCCCGACCCAGGAATCCCAGGACGATACGCAGGAAGCCGCGGCCAAAGAAGACGCGGGCATTGTGCCCCTGGGCATTCCCATGCTCGCCGGTCCTGGAGCGATCTCGAGCGTAATGGTTCTGGTCGGCCAGGCGCCCAACCACTGGCAAATGCTGGCCATCCTCGGCTCCATCACCCTCACCGCCTTCCTCAGCTACCTGGTTCTGAGCGCCGCCGGCCGCATCCGGATCTTCCTCGGCGAAACCGGCATCCGCATCCTCGTCCGCATCATGGGCCTGCTGCTGGTGGCGCTGGCCATGCAGTTCTTCGTCAACGGACTGACGGATCTCGGGCTGATTGCGCGGCACTGATCCACGCCGCCTATCTTACGGTCGAACGACTTTCTCTTCGTGGGGAAACGCATCCAGCGTTTCGCGGCCGATCTTCAGGTGATCGACGACCAACTGCGGCGGTAAATGCGTGAGCCAGTTCGCCAGCGAGACGTCCTGGTAGTAGCTGTCCTTAAACATCTCCAGGAACACAAGGTCGGTGTCCCCGGTGTTCTCGATGTAGTGGGGAAAGTTCCGTGGGACGTATCCCACGTCGCCCTGCTGGAAATCCATCGTGCGGGCACGCCCTGCAGCGGCGAAGACGGTCATGCGCCCTTTGCCCTTCACGTAATATTGCCATTCGTCGGCATTCGGATGCCAGTGCATTTCCCGCAGCCCGCCCGGATGCAGAATCACATGGGCCGCGGCGATTTGCAGTGAAGCCTTAAAGTTGTTGCTGTCCACGATGCGCACTTCTCCGCCCTTCGCGGAGTGTGTCGGGGGCATCTCTATCAGGCGAAAATCGAACGGCAGCCGGGATGGACCCAGGTTGCCGTACGCCGCCTTCCGGTCCGCCTCCAGCGGCCCCGGAATGGTTCCGGGAAAGATGTATCGGCCTTCCGGAGGCAGGGGAGGAAATGCTGTGGCTGGCACGCCAAAGTTCTTGGCCAGCACTTCCGGCGGCGTGTGCACCATCCAGTCTGTCAGCAGCACCGTCTCGTACTCGTCGAAATTTCCATCGTCAAAAACCAGCAGGAACTCGCAGCCGTCGGGAGGCAGTCCCTGGATGGAGTGCGGGTAGCCCGATGGGAAATTCCAGATATCGCCCTCCTTTACGTCGTCCACGAAGCTGCGTCCGTCCGGATCGATGCACGTAATCCGCGCCCCGCCTGCCAGCATCAGCGCCCACTCCGACGCGTTATGCCAGTGCAACTCACGGATGCCGCCCGCCACCAGACGCATCTGTACCCCGGCAATCTCCTTCGAGACATGCAGATCGGCCATCGTCACCTGGCGCGTCCAGCCGCCGGGCTGCACCCGCTTATGCGCAAACGAGAATGGGTACTTGAAGGATCCAGGGTTCCCGTGATCCGTCGCCGGCGGCGTCACCGAGTCCGGGTTCTCCGCGTGCAAAGCCGGGTTATCCTGCCCCAGAATCAGGCTCGAGCTGGGGCCGTGTTCCGCCTGCTCGACTTGCTCTTTCGTCTGCGACTCAGCTGCGCCTCCCAACGCGCCCGCCGCAAGCGCGGCGGAGCCAAACTCCAGAAAACGACGACGCGAGGGATGAAAACTATCGGCCACTGTGAGCAATCTCCCATGAAAAGATGAACGCGATTTGCTCCCCTGGATGAGACTCGCTCCTCTCAGGTTGGCAGCGCGTCCTGAATGGTAGCACTGGCCATACATTTCTATCTCAATGGATTGAGGGATCCGGGGCTGATTGCCCGGCACTGATCTCAGGGGTTTTCCACGCTTTTCCGCAGTTTTCCACGGTTGCGCCATCGACAACTCTCACGTAGGATCAACAAGTCGCTTCTGAACGGCTGCGGGTTGCAACGGCAAGTGCCCGCATGCTATAGTAAGGATCGATTGCAGCAGTGGGAAAGGCTTCGCTGTCAGGGGATCTGATGAACCCCGGAAGTGGTGAAAAGCGAAGTGGCTCTGTTCGACCGACGCAGCGCTGAGTGCGCACCGTAGCCCGACAGAAAATCCATTGCAGGACAGGGAGTTGCGGGCGCTGTTTGCCTCCAATTTTCCCAAGGGTGGCTAGCCACCCCCGCGAGTTTTGTTCGCGGAACGATCTTTCTAAGTTTGGCGCTTCTCCGGTCTCGTCCCGACACAGGGGACTGACCTGTATGCAGCGAACCCCATGTTGATCAGCAGGATTCATCCGCTTGACACATGGAGCCGAGTTCGGATAATCTCGGAAAGTTCGCGCAAAAATGGAGCGCAACAAGTTCGAGGACGCGCAGCGTGCCCTCCGGGGTAAGTTGCGGTCTTCGATCCAAAACGGTCCGCTCAGGCGGAGTGCCGTCAGGATCTTTGACAATCAGGTTGAACATGCCAGTCGTGAGAATACGGAAAGATCTGGTTTGATCATTCTCACAATGTTAGTGCTTCATGGCCTTTTCGAGCGCCATGAAGCCGATTCCTCCGCGGACCTCCGTCCTGCGGTTGGAATCATCAGGTTTCAAACGAGAGTTTGATCCTGGCTCAGAATCAACGCTGGCGGCGTGCCTAACACATGCAAGTCGAGCGAGAAAGTGGAGCAATCCATGAGTAAAGCGGCGCACGGGTGAGTAACACGTGACTAACCTACCCTCGAGTGGGGAATAACCTGGGGAAACCCGGGCTAATACCGCATAACACCTACGGGTCAAAGGAGCAATCCGCTTGAGGAGGGGGTCGCGGCAGATTAGTTAGTTGGCGGGGTAATGGCCCACCAAGACGATGATCGGTATCCGGCCTGAGAGGGCGCACGGACACACTGGAACTGAAACACGGTCCAGACTCCTACGGGAGGCAGCAGTGGGGAATTTTGCGCAATGG
>JBAUOP010000099.1:0-1518 GCA_049579805.1 Acidobacteriaceae bacterium | reverse complement strand
CGCGGCGGCGGCACGATCGGCGTCGAAGTTGTCCTTCCCGCCGAGAATATAGTCATAGATCCGGGCCACGTTCGGCACCGTGACGTCCAGCCCGCGAGCGGCCAGCCTGTCCTGCTCCTGCGCATTGTTCACGAGCTGGCGCCCTCCGGCCTGATGAGCATCGCCGCCGCCCCTTTTGTCCAGGGCGTGCACACGAGAATTATGGCGCATCCTGAAGGCGCGCCGAGGCGTGAACCGCCTTGCCGCTTCCGGCCTGCCGTCGGGGCGATGCCCGATGGCGGAACAGCACGAGGCAACGTGCGCCGCGTAGCGCGGCGACGGTCAGGGCCAGATCTGGAAGGCGTCGATCTGGAGGTAGGACCCGCCAGTCTTGGCCAGCTCGAGCGTGTGTGAGCCTCCTGCCAGCCCTCTCACCTGGTACAGGAACTGCTGCGGCGTATAGGATCCGCTGTAACTTGCCTGGGTAGTGCCGACCTGGACTCCGTCGAGGATCACGTTCGCTGTGCCGTCGGCCGTTTCCATCGGCCCGATGTAATCGATTCCGGTGCCGGTAAACGTAATGGTCGCCGAGTCGCCGTTGGTGGCGGTCCAGTGCACGTCGTTGTCATAGTCGCCCGCATTGCGGTTCGCACCGTGGGTCCAGGTTCCGGCATAAGTGATCGAGGCATCGGTGTCGTTGAGCATCGTCGGGTTCGGGACGATGCGCAGAGCATCGAGCTGTAGGTAGCTTCCGCTCACCTTCGACACCGTGATGGTGTGACTTGCAGGTGCGAGATTCCGGGCGCCGTAGAGCACCGTCTGAGGACTGTAGGTCGCGGCGTACTGAGTGAACTGCCCGATAGTCGCGCCGTCAATCGTGACGCTGAACAGCGCGCTGACATTGCTCTTCGGCCCGATGACGTCGATTCCGGTGCCGGTGAAGGTGTATGAGAACGAGTTCCCATTCGTCGCGGTCCAGTGCACGTCATTGTCATAGTCACCGGCATTCCGGCCCGAGGCGTATGTCCAGGATCCGGTGTATGAGATTCCAGAGTCGGTGTCGTTGATCGTCGTCGTGCCGGTCGGAACGGACGGCGCGGTGCCGCGGACCGCTTGGCGCACATCGTTGAGGATCGCCAGGTCGCTCGCGGCGACTGTGCCGTCCTCGTACATCATCAGGTCGAAACTGATCGGCACGCTGCGCGAGACGGCGCTGGTGGCCCAGCCGATCGCGCCGCTGCTCGTCATGCCGGAGTTTGTCGCGATCTTCGTGTTCTGTGTGTGCACGCCCCAGTCGCCGTCCATCGTGAACATGCCGTGCTGCAACAGTCCTTGATACGGCCCGCTGGTGAAGACGCCGTTGCCGCCCGGCGCGGCGCTGCCGGTTTGGCTCTGGCCCGCACTGCCTTCACCGAACCACACGTCCTGAAAATCGGTGACCCGCGGCAGGACCCAGTTGTTCCAGGAAACCAGCCGGTTGGGGTTGCCGCTCCGCGCTGCTGCGTGCAGCTGCTCGTAGGCGGCCGGGTAGTACAGGAC
>JBAUOP010000098.1:0-23874 GCA_049579805.1 Acidobacteriaceae bacterium | reverse complement strand
TGCTCCACTCCGATATAGCTGAATACCGCTCCCTGCTGCTCGTCGTCGCCGCGCATACTTATCTGTCTACCAGGTTCGCCTGTGCACTTCCAGTGCCTGCTGCGATACTTTTTCCGCAAGCTGTGAAAGCCGTGCCCTGATACAAGACCCGACCCGTAACCCCATCGAATTCATGAACCAACAGAGCGCCTGAAGATTCCTGCGCGGAATTTGTGCGACGGGCAATTGCCGGGATGTGAATGCGAGCTTCTTACAACCGAAATTTCCGTATAGCCGGTTTTCCAGACAGTTCGCCCTGCGTCACGTGGACTCCACCACTGTCTCGGAAGCCAACGCAGCCATCATCTCGTCCCCGTCGCCACTGAACTCGTGTCGGGTGGGACCAACTCATCGCAGGTGAAGCCCTCCGCCTTTGATACCTGCCTCGTAACCGTAACGCAGGTCCGATCCGTTAGGCCGTCGTACGTCGACAGGATCAGCGCATGTCCAGGGAGTTTAGGCCAAATGAATCCGCCGCCCACCGAAACGGGCGGGGGTTCACCCGGGGCCGATATGACCTTGAAGTGCACGTTTCCCGCTTCTACTCGGACGGGAGGATCACCCGCCCGATACAAAGCCGCGAATTGCAAGACCCTGTACTCTCCCGGCGTAGCTAAATCCATCACAATCCTGTCCCGTGGATGGTTATAGGGCTCCCCAGGCCACTGAGCGCGAAAGGAGATCGGCTTGTGTTTTGGAAGTTCAACCTCCACGCCGGTCGAGGCGCTGTCGTTCCTGCCATCGGCGAAGATGACCGTCACCGTGATACGGACGTTCCCGCGTCTCACGGGCATCACTTCCACGTAGGGGATCCCGTCGGCTCGCCAGAGGATTGTCTGGTCGGTCAGAGAGTCATACTGGAACAGCGCAAGATCGGGAACGTAGTAGCTCAACTCCACGGTTGCAGAGCGCGGCCTATTTCCATGCAGAATGAGCGGAATCTGGTTCGCTTCTCCCGCGACCATGGCATGCGGCAAGCTGGGAATTTCAAGGCGACCAGGTGCCTCTCCAAAGATCACGCGACTAACGAAGAGCATTTCGATCTGCCTATGAAAAAGTGCGACGGCACACGCGCAGATCGTGACGAAACTGGCAATGTAAAGCGTCGTGCGGGTCCCGGACCGAGGCATCGGCTATGACATTAACACGGATAGCTTGGGTATCCAGACCGGATACCATTGCCCCCTTTAGCGTTTCCGAGTGGATCGTCGGCTATCCGGAAGTTTCAACCTCCGGGCAGGCGGAAAAGCAACCGCGGATCCTTCCGCCTCGCTTTGCGAGTCGTCAGGATGACAGTGTGCGTGGGTGAGGGGTTCGGCGATTCCGGCCGAAATATCGGCAATTGGGAAGTTTCGGTCGGTGCATGGAGCCGTTCTGCGCCAATTTTGTGCAAAATTGTGCGGCCAACCTGTGCTTCTTGTGCTTTCTGTGCCTTTAGAGCGTCGAAGAATCAGCAACTTGTGTATTTCTAGCGCGCTCCTGAATCGTGCCCTGATACAAGGCTCGGAGGCTGAAAGCCGCTCCTGAATGTGAGGCTGCGGGGACGGCCTCTGCCGCACTCAAATAAAAACGGGCTTGAATGGGCCACCCAGCGCTGATGAATGGAACCCCGCTCCGGGCGGGGACGTATGATCGTGCGCGGAGGCGTCGATGCGGCGAGAACTGGCTTTGAAGATTGTGCTGGTGGTCGTGGGCCTTCTGTTTGTGGCGATGGCGTATCCGATGGTGGTGTTTGTCCGCCAGGAGCCGGCGTTGTCAATGATGCTTAGCCTTTACGTCACGCTGGGCGTGTTCCTGCTGCTGGCGGTCCGGAACCCGGCGGGGAGCCGGAGCGTGATTGCGTTCGCGGCGTGGTCCAGTTTGGCGCATGCGGCGGTGATGGGCTTTCAGGGATGGCGCCACATGGTGGCACACGCCGAGCTGGTGGGGGTGGCGGTGCTGGCGGTGATCGGAGTGGTGCTGATTGCGCTGGCGCCGGGGAAGTCCACAGAGCGCGGGTGAGGGTGTTGGCTGCTGGGACGGCTGCGTTTGTCCACTCAAGCCAACAGGGGGCTTGCATGGGCCACGCGGTGAAAGGCGCGCGCCTGCAAAGCGGGGCAGAGTTATGGCTGATGCTCTTCGAGGGCTACGTCATGCTCGGATGTGGGGGCTTCGCCGGAGGGTGATTCGGGAGTGGGGTCGGGAGCCGATTCGGCGTTTTCTTCGACGGCATCGATTTCGTTTTGGGCGAAGGGAAGGTCCTGCGCGGACGGCGAATCGCCTTCGGCTTCCGCGTTCTCTTCCTCGAGTTCGCTGGCCATTTTTTCGAATTCCTCGATGGAGGGGAGCTCGTTGAGGTCTCTGAGGCCGAAGCGGAGAAGGAATTCTTTGGTGGTTTTGTAGAGGATGGGGCGGCCGATGACCTGCTTGCGGCCGGCGGTGGTGATGAGCTTGCGGGCGACGAGGGAGCCGAGGACGCCGCCGGAGTCGACGCCGCGGATTTCTCCAATTTCGGGGGCGGTGACGGGCTGTTTGTAGGCGATGACAGCCAGGGTTTCGAGCGCCTGGAGAGAGAGCTTCATGGGCGGCTTGAGGCTTTTGACGAAGGCACGAACGGCGTCGTGGACTTCGGGGCGGGTGGCGAAGCGGAAGCCGCCGGCGACTTCGCGGATTTCGATGCCGCGGTCGGGGGCGGAGTAGTCCTGGATGAGCTCGTCGATGAGGCGGCGGATTTCGTCGCGGGCCTCGCGATCGCGGCGTCGCGCTGCTGCGCGCTCGGCTTCTTCGCTGGGGGCGGCGGCGTCGGTCGAAATCTGAGCCGAAGTTTCGGCCGGACCCTCGGCCGAAACCTGGTCCGAAACCTGGTTCGGTTCGCCGGCGATGGGCGGTTCCGGATCGGCAGACGGGGGCGGCTCGTCGGGCGTTTCAGGCGGCTGGGGGGCGGGGCGCAGGGCGAGAGCTTCCTCGCGAAAAAGGGAGGCTAGCGCGGCGAGCGTGACGGGCTCTTCGGCGGCGTAGATGACGGCTTCAATTCTGGCCTTCAGGCTCATGTCGTTGAACGGGGGTCTCCGCGCGGGGACAAACGGCGCTGTTTGGATATTACCGAAGGTTGAGGGGTGAATGCCCGGGATCATCCGAAGAGATGGAGGACCCAGAAGATGGCGGCGGCCAGCAGCGCGGCGGCGGGCAGGGTGAGCACCCAGGCGAGGGCAATATTGCGGATGGTGATCTTGCGGAGTCCGCTGCCGTTGGCGGTCATGGTGCCGGCCACGCCGGAGGAAAGGACGTGGGTGGTGGAGACGGGCATATTGACGCCGATGATGGTTACGGCCGCGACGATTTCCGCGACGGCGCCCTGAGCGTAGGTGAGGTGCTGCTTGCCGATGCGCTCGCCGACGGTGACGACAATGCGCTTCCAGCCGACCATGGTGCCGAGCCCCAGCGCGAGGGCGACCGCGACCTTGACCCAGGTGGGAATGAAGTGGGTGGCATCGTCGAGCTCGCCGCGGTAGGTCTCGAGAGCAGCGGACTGGGCGGGAGTGAAATGCGCCCGGGGTGCGCGATCCAGCAGGCTGAGGGCTTCGCCGGTGAGATACATGTCGCTGCGGAGTTGGCGCTGCCGGTTGGCGGGAACCTGGGTGAGGGAGCGGTACGGCGCGACTTCAGTCCGGATCAGGGACGCCATGGCGGCCGCGGCGGGCAGCGTTTGCGGGGTGATGCGCCGGGTGCGGATGTAGCTGGCGAGTTCAACCTGCGGGGGCGGGTCGGCGGCAGCGGGATCGGCAGGCGGCGCGGAGCTTTGCAGGATTTGCTCGGCGCGCTGCGACTCGGCGGCAAAACGCTGGAGCTGGGCCTGACCGATGGTGTGATTCAGCGAGTAGGCGGTGGGCACGGTGCCGATGAGGATGAGCATGATGAGGCCCATGCCTTTTTGGCCGTCGTTGGAGCCGTGACCGAAGCTGACGCCGGTACAGGTGAGGATGAGCAGACAGCGAATCCAGAGGGGCGGCGGCTGGTCGCCGTGAGGCGACTGGTAAAGAGCCGGGTCGCGGACGAAATGCCGCAACAACAGGAGCAGCAGCGCGGCGCCGCCGAAGCCGACAATGGGGGAGATAAGCAGGACCTTGAAGACGCTGGCGGCCTGTCCCCAATCCACACCGCTGGCGCCGGGATGCGGGCCGAAGTACTGGTTGGCGAGCCCGACGCCGATGATGGATCCGATGAGGGTGTGCGAGCTGGAAACGGGAAGGCCGAGCCACCAGGTGCCCAGATTCCAGAGGAGCGCGGCGATGAGCAGCGCGAAGAGAATAGAAAATCCGGCGCGGCTGCCGGCCTGGAGAATGGTGTCCGCGGGCAGGAGCGCGAGGATGGCGAAGGCAACAGCGCCGGAAGAGGTGAGCACGCCCACCAGGTTCCAGATGCCGGACCAGACGACGGCGGGGCCGGGGCGCAGGGACTGGGTGTATATCACCGTGGCTACGGCGTTGGCGGTGTCGTGAAATCCGTTGACGAAGTGGAAGACGAGCGCGACCGCGAGCGCGGTTCCCAGCAACACCCAGGTCCAGGGGGAGACTGCGGCCGACGAGGCCAGGTCGCGATGGAATTCCACGGCGATATAGCTGGAGCCTGCGATTAACGCGGCCAGAAAAATAAGGGTTCCAGCCTTGCCGGAAGGCCGGTTCAGGTTGAAGTGTTGCTGGTGCGAGCCCGCCTCGGCGAGTTGAAGAGGAGGAGGCTCGGCAATGGCTATTGCCGGGTCCATGAAGGTCCGGGCCTCATTCTAGAAGGCAAAGCGGATCCAGCCAAATTACTAACGGACGTTACCGGCGCAGCCTGGCCGAAAGTGGTGTTAATTCAGCAATTTGTGCGGGTATGGTGGGGATGACCTATTCGATATCGGCGAAACTCTGGCGCGGCTCATGTTCAACTCTGGGGGCTCGGCCGCCGACGCATTACGACCAATCGTCGCGGACGCTGAGGCGGTCGTTGATGACCTCCTCGAAGTTGCTGCTCTTCTTGACGTAAATCTCGCTGAAGCCGCGGTCCTGGCGGAGAAGGATGGCCTGGAGACGGACCATCTCGAGCAGAGCGACGAACATGGCGACGAGGGCGGCTGCCGAGCGGGTGTGGGCGAGGAGCTTCGAGAGGCCGACGGGGCGGTCCTCCATCATGAGGCGGCGACGGAGGTAGTCGATCATCTGGCGGACGGTGACGGCGTCCTCGGAGATGTCGAGGACGGGACGAGATTTGGCGCGTTCGAGGACTTCACGGAAGACGCGGACGAGATCGAGCGTGTCGGCGGCAATGTCCTGGTCGTCTTCGGCGGCCTGACGGAAGTCGCGGATGCCGGGATTGGTCCAGGTGGCTTCTTCGAGCTGGCGCTTCTGCTGGAGCATCTGGGCGGCGTTGCGGAAGCGCTCGTGTTCGAGAAGGCGCTCGACCAGCTCGCGGCGGGGATCTTCGGCTTCTTCGGGGGATTCGGCGGGCGAGCGGGGGAGAAGCATTTTGCTCTTGATGTGGATGAGCAGGGCCGACATGTAAATGAACTCGCCGGCGGAATCGACGTCGGAGGCCTTGAGGTGTTCGACGTAGGCGAGGAATTGCGCGGTGATTCTGGCGATGGGGATGTCGTAGATATCGATGTTTTGCTTGCGGACGAGGTCGAGGAGGAGGTCGTAGGGACCGTCGTAGATCTGGCCAACGGTGACGGAGAAGGGACCTTCGCGGTCGGGACCTCCGCGGTCGGCGGGCGGCCCATTCGACGCGCGCCTCGCTTCGCTCGGGGCTTGCTCAGGGCAGGCTGCTTCGCGCGGCTGGTCGTTCGGAGCGGGTGCTGCGTCTTCGCGGATGAGGGGCTTCGTGGTCGCGGGCTCGGATGACGAGTTCGGAGTTTCGGGGGAACGGGACTCGTCGGTCATGCGGGGATTCCTGCCAAACCCATGGCGCTGCGGACTTCCTGCATGGTCTGCTCGGAGCGGGCGGCAGCGCGGCGGGCGCCGTCGTGGAGGATGTCGGTGACGAGGGCGGGATTTTGTTCGAAGTGGCGGCGGCGTTCCTGGAGTGGGGCGAGGTGCTGCACGATGGAATCGGCGGCCCAGCCTTTGCACTCAATGCAGCCGATGCCGGCGGTGGTGCAGCCCTCGTAAACCTTCGCGAGGGTTTCCTGAGAAGAGAAGATCTTGTGCAGGTCGCCGACGGGGCACTTGTCGGGACTGCCGGGATCGGTGCGCCGGATGCGGGCGGGGTCGGTGACCATGGGCTTGAGCTTGGCGCGAATCTCCGGCTCCGGGTCGCTCATGAGGATGGTGTTGCCGTAGCTCTTGGACATCTTGCGGCCGTCGGTGCCGGGGAGTTTGGGCGAGGGGGTCAGCAGGACCTGCGGTTCGGGGAGAATTCCCGGTTCCTGGCGAAACATTTCTTCGGCGTTATCGGGCGTGAACGATCGAACGTCCAGACCGTGCTTATCAGAGGGCAGCCGTAATGGCGGAAGGTTCGCCTTATGCAACTCCCCCTTTGAGAGGACTTGTACAGGCGTTAAGCGGTCACGATTCGGTGGATAGAGGAAATTGAAGCGGCGGGCGATTTCGCGGGTGAGCTCGACGTGGGCGGTCTGGTCCTGGCCGACGGGAACGAAGTGGGCCTGGTAGATGAGGATGTCCGACGCCATGAGGACCGGGTAGCCGAGGAATCCGTAGTTGGTGAGGTCCTTCGAGGCGAGGTTCTCCTGCATTTCCTTGTAGCTGGGGACGCGTTCGAGCCAGCCGAGGGGGGTGATCATACCGAGGAGCAGAGGCAGTTCGAAGTGCTGCCTGACATGGCTCTGGACGAAGAGGACGGATTTCTCCGGATCGAGGCCGGCGGCGAGGTAGTCGAGGATGACCTCGCGGGTGTTGGCGGGGATCTGGGAGGGGTCGGCGTAGTCGGTGGTGAGGGCGTGGACGTCGGCGATGAAGAAGTAGCACTCGTAGTCGGTCTGGAGGCGGACCCAGTTGTGCAGGGCGCCCATGTAGTTGCCGAGGTGGAGTTTGCCGGTGGGGCGCATGCCGGAGAGGACGCGCTTACGGCTGGAGGATGAGGGATTCGACACGATAGAGGATTCCTGAAAGGACTTTGGATATTGTACGGGAGGCTTATTCCCCTTCGGCCTTCGCTTCGCGGCGGCGATCGGCGATCAACTCGGCGGAGAGGCTGACGCCATCAGGGACGTGCTTCCGGACGAGGGCCTGCGCGCAGGCTGCTCGTTCGGCAAGGGTGAGTTTCCGGAGGGCGCGATTCTCGGCGCGAAGCAGGTCGCAAGCGATTTGAGAATTGAGCTTGGGTGCCATATACCTTTTCATTATGACAAGGGAGAATCCAGAGCCGGATTCAGAGCGCCAGGCAAATAGCGAAACTCCTCCACATGAGGCTTTGGAGGGTCGTGCGGCTCCGAATTCGCCGATTGATCGACTCTACGGGCTTATGCGTGATGAATTCGCGGCTTATGGCGGAGGCGAGGCGTTCCTGAAATGGCTGAGAACGGATCCTGCCCCGCACGATCCTGAGAGCTGATTTTGGCATGCGCGGTAAGCTAAACCCAGGAACTTCCCGGTGAAAGCGGATCTCAGCGTATCCAAAGAGGACTACCTCAAGGCGATTCTGGAAGCCGAGAGCGAGGGGCAGACGGTGATCTCGGCGACTCTGGCGCACTGGCTGGCGGTGTCGGCGCCGGCGGTGTCGATGGCGCTGCGGCGGCTGAAGCGCGACGGCTACGTCGAGGTGAAGGCCGATGGAGTGGTGCGGCTGACGCCGAAGGGTCATGAGACGGCGTACCGGACGGCGTTGCGTCATCATCTGGTCGAGCGGATGCTGTCAGAGATTTTTGGAATGCCGTGGTACGAGGTGCATGACGAGGCGGAGCGGCTGGAGCACGCGGTGTCGCCGGAGTTTGAGGCGCTGCTGTTGAGGAAGTTGGGGGAAAAGGGGACGTGTCCGCACGGCAACGCGGTGTTGCCGGAGAGCGAAGAGCGACGCAAGCGGCAGGGCGTGCGGGCGCTGGCCGAGGCGGCCGAGGGGACGACGTGCACGGTGACGAGCCTGTACGAGCGGGACGAGAAGCTGCTGCGGTTTCTGCACAAGACGGGGATTGAGCCGGGCGGATCGGTGCGGGTACTGCAGCGCAACTACGATCAGACGCTGGCGATTGAGACGGGAGCGGGCCAGTTCACGATCGGCCCGGCGGCGGCGGAAAAGGTGCGCGTGAAGGGCGCGCGGAAGGCGGGACGCGTCACGCGCTGAGGGTCTTGCAGACCTTCGCCGCCCGTCGGGAAATGTGTGCGGCGGCGCGGCGCGGCATGTAGCATTCTGACAGAACTCCGGTGATGGACAAATTGCAGGCGGCGGCGATGTGGGGAGCGCTGATCGGGCTGGCGGTGGCGCCGGCGTGGGGGCTCGATCCGCATATGCCGCTGGCGCAGTACGGCTACCAGTCGTGGCAGACGGATACGGGCCTGCCGCAGAACACGGTGCACGCAATCGTGCAGGGGCGGCGCGGCTATTTGTGGATCGGCACCGAGGGTGGACTGGTGCGATTCGACGGCGTGCAGTTTGCGGTGATGACGCACGCGACCACGCCTGCCCTGCCCAGCGATCTGGTCTCCGATCTGATGGAGGACGTCGCCGGGACGGTGTGGATCAGCACGTCCGGCGGGCTGGCGCGGATGCGCACGGGCAAGGTAGAGGCGTTCGGTGCGGATCGCGGCATGCCCGAGACGCAGGTCTGGGGCACGTTCGATGAGGTGAGGCCCGGCGGCGGGGAGCGCGTTTGGGTGCTGTCGGCGGCGGGGCTGTTCCGGATCGACGAGGCGCGCGGTGCGGATCGAGCGGAACTTGTGCCACTCGATGAGGACCTGACGGAGAACAGCCGGATGGCGATGGGCCGTGACGGTGCGCTGTGGCTGGGGACGGCGGAGGGTTTGGTGCGGCTGGATCCGGATGGGTCGGCGCACGCAGTGGGAACGAGTGATGAGGTGCTGGCGCTGGCGGTGGATGGAAGCGGGACAGCGTGGGCGGGGCTGCGTTCGGGGCTGGAGGCGTGTACAGCGAGCGATTGCCGGAGCGTGGCGGTTCCGGGTGGCGGGGCTGTGGAGGCGCTGACCGCCGACGCGGCGGGGCGGATCTGGATTGGGACAGAGGCGGGGTTGTTCACAGAGGACGGTGGACGGGTGCGGACCTTTCCGCAGGCGGTCGGGCGAGTGAGCTTTCTTGCCTGCGATCGCCAGGGGATGGTGTGGGCGGGGACGGCGAAGGGACTGATGCGGGCGGAAAGCGTGGACGCGGGCGAACTGCTGCCGCATAACGGGGACGTGTATCTGACGGCGGCGGAGGATCGCGAGGGCGATCTGTGGCTGGGGACCGAAGCGGGCGGGCTGGCGGTGCTGCGCGATCGAAAGTTCTCCAGCCTGACGGCGGAGGACGGACTCAGTGATGAGTACGTGCTGGCGCTGGCACAGGGGCCGGACGGCGCAGTATGGGCCGGAACGAAGGACGGCGGTCTCAACGTGTATCGCGAAGGGCGCTTTCGCGCGCTGACCACGGCCCAGGGGATGGCCAGCAACGTGGTGTTCGCCGTGGCGGCAGCTCCGAATGGAGACGTGTGGGCGGGGACGCCGGACGGGCTGAATCTGATCCGCGACGGACGGGTGCTGCGGGTGCTGACGACGGCGGACGGCCTGGCGGATGACTTTGTGCGGTCGCTGTACGTGGGCCGGCAGGGTGCATTGTGGATTGGGACGCGGCATGGCTTGTCGCGCTACGCGAACGGCGCATTCACGACGTGGACGGCGGCGGATGGACTGGGGAGCGATCTGATTGGCGCCATGACGCAGAGCCGGGATGGCGACTTGTGGATCGGGACGCTGGGCGGTCTGAGCCGGATGCATAACGGGCAGTTCACCAACTTCACCACACAGGACGGGCTCTCGAGCAACATTGTCACGTCGCTGCACGAGGACGCGGATGGCACGCTGTGGATCGGGACGAACGATGGCGGGCTGAATCGGATGCGGGACGGGAAGATCGCGGCGATCCGTTCGGAGCAGCTGCCGAAGCGGGTGATCGGCATTCTGGAGGACGGGCTGGGGTATTTGTGGATCAGCTCGAACAGCGGCGTGTATCGGGTGAGCCGGGCGGGGCTGAACCGGGTGGCGGCGGGAGGTTCTGCGCCGGAAGTGATGCGGTTCGGCGTGGCGGACGGGATGCGCATCAGCGAGTGCAGCAGCGGCGGGCATCCGGCGGTGGTGGCGCTGCGGGATGGGGCGCTGTGGTTTGCGACGCTGAAGGGAATTGCGGCGGTGGATCCCGAGCACATGCCGGTGAATCGGGTGGCGCCGCGGGTGGTGCTGGAAGCGGTGAGCGTCGATGATGTGACGGAGGGGAGCGGGACGCTGACGATTGCGCCGGGGCACAGCCATTATGAGTTCGACTATGCGGGGCTGAGCTTTGTGGCGCCGCAGAAGGTGGAGTATCGGTATCAGCTGGTGGGCTTCGACCCGGCCTGGGTGGATGCGGGGACGCGGCGCACGGCGTATTACACGAACCTGCCGCATGGGCGTTACACGTTTCGCGTGATGGCAAGGAACAACGACGGAGTCTGGAGCCGGGAGACAGCGACGGTGGCGCTGACCGTGGAGCCGCACATGTATCAAACAGTGTGGTTCCGGCTGCTGGTGCTGCTGGCGCTGATAGGGCTTGCGTATGCGGCATGGCGGCGGCGGCTGCTGGGGGTGGAGCGGGAGTTCCAGGCGGTGCTGGGCGAGCGGGCCCGCATTGCGCGGGAGATTCACGATACGCTGGCTCAGGGGTTCGTGGCTGTCTCAGTGCAGCTGGAGCTGGTGGGGCAGCTGATGCGGGCGTCAGCGGATGCGGCACGGGAGCAGCTGGAGCGCACGCAGACGCTGGTGCGGAGCAGTCTGGAGGAGGCGAGGAGCTCGATCTGGGAGCTGCGTTCGCAGAGCGCGGAGCGCGAGGATCTGGCAGCGCGGATTCTGCGCATGGCCGAAGAGGTGGTGGCGCGGTCGGGGATGCACTCCGCGGGCGGAGCCGCAGGGCCGGCGCCGCATGGTGCAAACGGATCGGGGGATGGCAGGCACGCGCGAGTGCAGATGCAGGTGAGTGGAACCAACCATCCGCTGGGCGGCGACGTTGAGCGGGAGCTGATGCGGATCGCGCGGGAGGCGGTGGTGAATGCAGTGCGACACGGGCATCCGGAAACGATTGCGCTACGGCTGGAATTCGAAAGTGGGCTGTTTGCAATGGAAATTCGCGACGATGGACGGGGTTTTGCGGGCGCTCCGCTGGACGGCGCGAGCGGGCATTACGGGATTGTGGGAATGCGGGAGCGAGCCGCGGCGATCGGTGCGAAGCTGACGGTGGAGAGCGATGCCGGCTTGGGCACTCTGGTGAGGCTGTTGCTGCCGCTCAACGGAACGCCAATAGAAACCAGGGGAGAGGCCTGACGTGAAAGAAAGTGGAACGACGACGGATACGATTCAGATCATGATTGTGGACGATCATGCGATTGTGCGGCAGGGGCTGGCGGCGCTACTGAAGACGGTTCCGGGCTTCTCGGTGGTGGCCGAGGGTGCGGACGGCGACGAGGCAGTGGCGCTCTATCGGCAGCATCGGCCGGATGTGACGTTGATGGATCTGCGGCTGCCCAGGCTGAACGGGGTGGAGGCGATTGCGCGGATACGGGGGGAGTTTCCGGCGGCGCGGATCATCGTGCTGACGACGTTCGATGGAGACGAGGATATTTATCGCGCGATGCAGGCGGGCGCAAAGGGATATTTGCTGAAGGGGATGGATCTGGCGGAGTTGACGGAGGCGGTGCGGACGGTACATGGGGGGAAGTCGCGGCTTCCATCACGCGTGGCGGAGAAACTGGCCGAGCGGATGAGCGGGGCGACGCTGACAGCAAGGGAGCTGGAGGTGCTGCAGCTGATTGTGGCGGGTAAGAGCAACAAGGATATTGGCAATGCATTGTTCATCAGTGAGGCGACGGTGAAGACGCATGTGAACAGCCTGCTAAGCAAGCTGGGCGTGGAGGACCGCACGCAGGCGACGACGACGGCGTTGCAGCGGGGCATTGTGCATCTGGACTGAAGAGAAGCAGCCGGTAGCCTGTAGCCGGTAGCGTGCAGATTCGAGACAGGCGATGGGGATGAGGCGCGAGGTGGGCGTGAAGAGGATTTGGGCGATGGCGGCATTGTTGGCGGTTGCGGCGATGACGTGCGTCTGGGCGCAGGAGACGCGGGGGGCGGAGTGGAAGACGGCGACGGATGCCGAGCTCCGGTCGGTGATTCCGGCGCGGGCTCCAGTGGTGCAGGAGCGGATCGAGACGGAGCTGCGATCGGCTTCGGGGATCACGAACGGGCACGGGAAATACATCGCGGGGGTGGTGCTGATTACAGCCGGATATTCCGCGGAGGGAAAGTATTCGCATTTCCTGCTGACCCAGGTGCCGATCAAAGTGGGTAATGACATACGGCTGGGGCCCGGGAATTATCTGATCGGATACACGCACGACGAGAAAGGGCTGGTGGTGCGGCTGTATGAGGCCGCGACCGGCAGGCTGGTGGGGACGGTCACGGCGGAGCTGATTCCGGGCATCACGCGGGTGGAAGAGATTCGCATCTGGCCGCCTTCGGATCGTCACATGATCCAGATTGGGCGGTTTGGATTTAGTTATCAGATTGGGGGGTAGCACGATCATGGCGCAAACCTCGACACAAAAAGAACAGAAGGTGCTGGAGGCGCTGAACGAGAACTGGCAGGCGGAGATGCGCGGCTACCACACGTACAAGACGCTCGCGGAGCGGGACGAGGATCCGATCCGCGGGAAAGCGCTGCGGCATATGGCGGAGGCCGAGGCGCATCACGCGTCCTTATGGGCGAAGCGGATTCGCGAACTGGGGGCGGAACTGCCACGCTATGAAGGGAAGCCGACGGGCGACGCGGATAGTCTGGCGAATCGACTGGGCGGCCCGCAGACGGCGCTGCGGCGCCTGGAGATTGACGAAAGTCGGGATATCGCGCGGTACGGGCAGCAGCTGAAAGAGCTGGGCGACGAGCCGAGCATTGCGATTCTGCAGAAAGTGATTGCGGACGAGCAGGATCATTATCGCGAGCTGACGGAGCTGGTCCGGCACCGCTATCCGAAGATGGCGCCGAGTTCGGAAATGGCGCGGCAGGAGCTGAATGAGCTGCTGACGCGGCGGGGTCGGCCGGGCCGGCAGGCGGCGGGATGGATCGGCGATGCCATTTACGGCGTGAACGACGGGCTGGGAGCGATCTTTGGGATTGTCTCCGGAGTCTCGGGCGCGACGCTGGGCAACAGCCACTGGGTGCTGCTGTCGGGACTGGCGGGCATGATTGCCAGCGCGCTGTCGATGGGATCGGGGGCTTACCTGGCGGCGAAGAGCGAACGCGAGATCTATGAGGCGGAGGTGACGCGGGAGCGCGAGGCTATCGAGATGAACGGGCCGGAGGCGCGCGAGATGCTCTCGCTGTACTACCAGGTGAAGGGAATTCCGCGGGACGATGCGGACCATGTGGTGGAGCATCTGGCAGAGGCCCCGGAGAAGTTTTTGCGAGCGCTGGCCAGCGAACGGCTGAACATGTCGGAAGAGGGACTGAGCCAGCCTTTGGTTTCGGCGTGGTCGGGAGCGCTGTCAACAGCGGTCGGCGCGTTCATTCCGATCATTCCATTTTTCTTTATGACCGGCTATCCGGCGGTGATTGCGTCGGCGATTGTGTCGCTCGCGGCGCACTTTGCGGTGGGCGCTGCCAAGTCGCTGATCACGGTGCGCAGCTGGTGGGCCAGCGGGATGGAGATGACGCTGGTGGGCGCGGTGGAAGGCGTGGCGACGTACGTGATTGGGCTGGGGCTGCGCGGGCTGGGAATCTGAGAACAGGGAATAGGCAACAGGCAACAGGGAATAGGGAATAGGGAATAGTTGGGCCGGCGCGGCGATGCGGAGCCGGCCCTTTTCTATGGCCAGGATTGGCTGGCAGCTATGGCTGCTCCTGCTGGCGGTGCGCGTAGTAGTCCTGCAGGGTGAAAAAAGCCTTCTTTTTCTCGCCCGTGTTGGAGACGAGGCCTTTGCGGTTGTAGTCGTCCTGGATGCCGGGGAGCTGGCGCATGGGCGAGCGAAAATCCATGAGAGCCCAGGGGGCCATGCCGCGCAGGAAGGGGATCTTCGCGATCATTTGAAACTGTTGCCGATACACATAGTCCTGGTACTCCTCGGTAAATTTCTGTGTATCCGGCCCGTGGAGGCCGGCCAGGGCGCCGGCGCCAAATTCGCTGAGGATGACGGGTTTTCCCATCGGATCCTGCCAGGTGTAGTTGGGGATGTCGGCGGCAGAACCCTGGTACCAGCCGAGATATTCGTTGTAGCCGAGGACGTCGAGGTCCTTGCCCAGCGGGTCATCAAGAACGGCGGTGGTTCCGTGGAAGTGCGTGACGATGGCGGAGGTGATGAGCCGCGTGGGGTCCTGCGCACGGGCGGCGACAGCAAGTTGGTGGAGAAAGGCGTCGCGGGCGGGGCTTTCCGGAGTTTCGTTGGAGAGCGACCAGAGAATGACCGAGGGGTGGTTATGGTCGCGGCGGATCATCTCGTGGAGCTGCTGCTTCGCGATGTCGAGGGTCGCCGGATTGGTCCAGTCGATGTCCCAATAGGCGGGAATCTCGGACCAGACCAGGATGCCGAGCTTGTCGGCGAGGCGGTATTCATTCTCCGTGTGCGGGTAGTGCGGCATGCGGACGAAATTGCAGTGGAGCTCTTTGGCCCAGCCGAGGAGGGTTTGCGCGTCCTGCTCGGACCAGGAGCGGCCGGAGCGGAACGGCGCTTCGTCGTGATAGCTGATGCCGCGGAGGAAGATGGGCTTGCCGTTGAGGAGGATCTGGTCGCCTCGGACTTCGATGGTGCGGAAGCCGATGGAATCGGTAAGGTGGTCGGGTCCGGCCTGGAACTCGACAGAGTAGAGGCGGGGGTGGTCGGGAGACCAGAGCTCGAGGCCGGAAGCGGCGAAGGAAAAGTCGGCGCGGCCATTTGTATCGGTTTCGGCGACTTTTTCGATGTGAAGCTCGGGAATTCGGAGGGTGACGTGGCTTCCTGCCGGCGCGCCGGTGACGTGGACATAGCCTGCGAGCTGGTTGGTTGACCCGCGCTGGAGCTGGAGGGACTCGTCATCGATATAAGTATCAGGGACGGTGACCAGAGAGACAGGGCGGGTGATGCCGCCGTAGTTCCACCAGTCTTTGCGCAGGGTGGGGACGCGGTCGACGGTGCGCGTGTCATCGACGGCGACCACGACGAAGTTATCGCCGTCATGCGCGAGGCCGGTGATGTCGCAGTCGAAGGGGGTGAAGCCACCCTGGTGATCGCAGGCGTGCTGGTCGTTCACGAAGACGGAAGCGGCGTAATTGACGGCGCCGAAGTGCAGGAACAGATGGGTGTGCAGTTTGGGGTGGACGGTGAAATTGCGCTGATACCAGAGGAGGCCTTCGTAGTAGAAGAGGGATTTGTCCTGGGAGTTCCAGTCGCCGGGGACGTTGAGCGTGGGCGATCGGGAGAAGTCGTACTGGACGAGCGGGCCGCCGGGAACGTAGTGGGCGTTGGCCGCGTAGCCGTGAAGGCTGGCGTGGTCGGGATTCGAGCCCCAGCCTTCGCGATAAGGATCGGGAATGTAGTGCCAGGGGCCGTCGAGCGAAATCTGCGGGCGATGGTCGACGTCGACCAGAAGGGTGGTGGACTGGGCGAGGGCAGAAGCAGAGAAGAGAGCGACAGAAGCAATCAGGAAAGCGATGCGGCGGACCATGCAGTCCATGGTAATCCGCGATACGGAAAACAGAGCATGTGGGGCTGGGCTCAGGGCCGCTGAGGATCGCGGAAACGGAAGCGATTGGCGCGGTCGAATTCGTCGCGGAGCTCGGGGGTTTTCAGGTTCTCGCGGAGGTGCGCGAGGCGCTGCTCAAGCGCGAGGAGGGAGCGCGCGATGGCGTCGGTGTTGGTGTGGGCGATGTCGCGCCACATGGAGAAAGGACTGGCGCCGAGTCGGGTCATTTCGCGCAGGGCGCGGCCGCCGATGGGGAGCAGGTCGGCGTTTGCGGCGAACTCGTCTTCGAGGAGAGCGGCGAGAGCCGTGGAGACGAACTGCGGCAGGTGGCTGATCCAGGCGCAGAGGGTATCGTGGCGAACGGGGTCGAGGTCGACAATGCGCGCACCGAAGCGTTCGACCCAGGCGCGCCAGGCCTGCGCGGCCGGGAGCTGCGCGCTCGGCGAATCTTCCCCAGAGTCGGTGCAGGGTGTGAACAACCAAACAGCGCCGTTGAACAGCTCCGCGTCGGCATTCTCGGCGCCGCCGATTTCCTTGCCGGCCATGGGGTGGCCGGGGAGGAATCCTGGCTGGCCGGGGCCGTTGTAGCGGCCGGCGGCGTGCTCGCAGAGCGCTCCTTTGACGCTGCCGACATCGGTGACGACTTGCTGCTCGCGCAGCACCGGCGCCAGGCGATCGAGCCATTCGAGGATCGTGAAGGCGGGTCCTCCGAGGAGGATCAGATCCGCCTGGGTGGCGGTGGCGAGGGGATCGTCGGTGGCGACGGTGATGGCTTCGCGGCGCAGCGCGGTGTGGAGCTGGTCGGGGCTGGGATCCCAGCCGGTAATGGAGCCGGTGAATCCATGAGCCCGCAGGGCGAGCCCGACGGAGGCGCCGATAAGGCCGGTGCCGAGGATGGCGATGCTCTCGATGGGCATGTGCAATCGATCTTAGATCGTGCGGTCCACTGCCGGAGCAATCACCCGCAGCGAATCCATCAACTTCGCGAACTGCTCGGGAAAGAGAGACTGCGCGCCGTCGGAGAGAGCCTTGTCGGGGCTGGGGTGGACCTCGATGAGCAGGCCGTCGCCACCAGCAGCAACAGTGGCGCGGGCCATGGCGGGGACTTTGTCGCGGCGGCCGGTGCCGTGCGACGGGTCGCCGAGGATGGGCAGGTGGGAGAGCTTGTGGACCACGGGAATGGCGGAGATATCCATGGTGTTGCGCGTGTAGGTTTCAAAGGTGCGAATGCCGCGCTCGCAGAGGATGACATCGTAATTACCGCCGGCCAGGAGGTATTCGGCGGAGAGGAGCAGCTCTTCGATGGTGGCGGCGATGCCGCGCTTGAGCAGGACGGGCTTGCGAATGGAGCCGAGCTCGCGCAGCAGGTTGAAGTTCTGCATGTTGCGCGCGCCCACCTGGAAGAGATCGACGTAGGGCATCATCAGCTCGATCTGGGAAATCTCCATGACCTCGCTGACGATGAGGAGACCGTGGGCATCGCCGGCTTCGCGCATGAGCTTGAGCGCGTCGAGGCCGAGGCCCTGGAAGGAGTAGGGCGAGCTGCGCGGTTTGAAGGCTCCGCCGCGGAGGAATTTGGCGCCGGCCGCCTGGACGATTTTTGCGCTCGAGAAGATCTGCTCACGGCTTTCGACCGAGCAGGGGCCGGCCATGACCACGACCGCTTTGCCGCCGATGGAGACACCGTTGGGGAAGCGGACGACGGTGCCTTCAGGGCGAAAGCTGCGTCCGGCGAGCTTCCAGGGCGAGGAGATGCGGATGACTTCCGCGACACCGGCGAGGACTTCGAAGTCGGCGTGCTCGAAAGCGCCGGGCGTGCCGACGCCGGCGAGGATGGTCTGCACGGTTCCCGTGGTGCGGTGGACGTTGAAGCCGATTTCCATCATGCGCTCGACGACGGCCTGAATCTCTTCTTCGCTCGCGCGCTCCTGCATGGCAACGATCATTAGTCTTGTCCTGTCGATTTCTGGTGGGCTTCGGTGGCGGGCGCATTGCCGCGGGAGGCGAGTTCGTTCCGCTGCAGGGCGCGCATGACATCGACGATGCGCTCGTAGATGTGGACGAGCTCGATGTCGGGCAGCGGGCCGGGATTGTGGGTGCGGACGTTTTCGAAAATAACGCGCTCGCGGTTCGGCTCATAGACGGGGAGCGAGGTTTGCCGCTTGAGGCGGCCGATTTCCTGGGCGGCGGCGGCACGCTTGCTGATGAGCGCGACGATTTGGCGGTCCAGTTCGTCGATTTCGCGCCGGAATGTTTCGATGTCCATGTGTCTATTAAACCTGCCGGGAGCGGGTTGAACAATGAGCGTTGCGGAACCGGTATCTTCTTTCACCACGGAGGACACAGAGAGCACAGAGGCGCTCCGTCGGAAGGGGATACCGCCGGCACGAGACAGATTAGCGGGCCGGCACGGGTGCTCCGCGCAGGCCCTCGATAAATCGCGCGATGGAGCTGGGCGCGTCTTTAGGGCCGGCCTGCTCGATGGTGGCGACCAGCGCGCTGCCGATGACGGCGGCGTCAGCGAACGCACCGACGGCGGCGAAATGCTCGGGGGTGGAGATGCCGAAGCCCACGGCGATGGGGAGCTGTGTGTAGCGGCGCAGGCGCTTCACCAGTTGTTCGGGGTCGCTGGTCATGGATTTCTGCGTGCCGGTGATGCCGGTGCGGGAGATGGCGTAGACGAAGCCCTGAGAGACTGCGGCGATGCGTTCGAGGCGGGCGTCGGGGCTGGTGGGCGCGGCGAGGAAGATGGGCGCGAGGTGGTGGCGGTGCAGGGCGGCGAGATACTCGGCGGCCTCCTCGACAATCATGTCGGTGACGAGAACGCCGTCGACGCCCGCTTTTTCGGCGGCGGTGCAGAAGGCTTCGAGGCCGAAGCGGAGGATGGGGTTGTAGTAGGAGAAGACGACGAGGCCGGCGTCGGGACGTTCGCGGTGGAGATCGGCGGCGAGAGTGAGCACGTCGCGCAGGCTGGTGCCGCTTTTGAGGGCGCGCTCGCTGGCGCGCTGGATGACGGGGCCGTCAGCGATGGGATCGCTGAAGGGAACGCCGAGTTCGAGGACATCGGCGCCGGCGTCGATGGCGGCCAGCGCGATCCTGTAGCTGGTCGGGAGGTCGGGGTCGCCGACGGTGAGATAAGCGACCAATCCTGGCTTGTATTGAAAGCGAATCGGCATTCCTTTTCCCGATTCATCCTCTCAGTTTGGAGTCCGGGCCAAAATCGCTCGGCAAAGCTATTCGAAGCATATATCCTGGCCGTTCCTTACACGGGCCTAACGCGAAAACCAAAGATAAAGGAGCGCCTCTAAGCCAACGATACCCGGAAGAATGGTGACCGCGTTTGGGAAAAACCATCCCCTGCCGCAGATCAAGTTACGTAACTTCAATGCCGAAATTGAAATGGCGAACGCCGCACAGGAGAGGATCAACCACAGACTTGGTGTCCTGATCGGCAAATCCAGTAAGGACAGAAGAGCTATCCCAAGAGCGCCTAAGGCTTGGAGCCAAAGCGCATATGGAATCCTGCGACCCGTTCCTCCATTACCAGCGTCAATAGATTCCATTTTTCCACCTGCATTCGACCAGAGCTGGGCAGCACCTTTGTGGGTTTTATCCCCCGCTCAGCCTCAGTTCCTTCGTCAGGATGCCCATATCCTTGTCGCCGCGGCCGGAAATGTTGACGAGGAGGATGTCGGCGCGCGAGAAGTTCGGCGCGAGCCTGATGCATTCAGCGACGGCGTGGGCACTTTCGAGGGCGGGGATGATGCCTTCGGTGCGGGCGAGGCGGACGGTCGCGTCGAGAGCGGCCTGGTCGGCGGCGGAGGTGTACTCGGCGCGGCCGGAGTCATGGAGCGCAGCGTGCTCGGGGCCGATGGAGGCGTAGTCGAGTCCGGCGGAAACGGAGTGGGTGAGGGCGATCTGGCCGTTGTCGTCCTGCAGGACGTAGGAGTAGGTGCCCTGGAGAACGCCGGGGGATCCGCCGCTGAAACGGGCTGCGTGTTCGCCGAGAATGGTGCCGCGGCCGCCGGCTTCGACGCCGATGAGGCGGACCTCCTTGTCGGGGATGAATTCGTAAAAGACGCCGATGGCGTTGGAGCCGCCGCCGACGCAGGCGATGATGGCCGAAGGCAGGCGGTTTTCCTTCTCGAGAATCTGCGCGCGGGCTTCGCGGCCGATCACGCGGTGGAAGTCGCGGACCATGGTGGGGTAGGGGTGCGCGCCGAGAACGCTGCCGAGGAGGTAGTGGGTGGTGCGGACATTGGTGACCCAGTCGCGCATGGCCTCGCTGATGGCGTCTTTGAGCGTGCGGGAGCCGGAGGAGACGCCGCGGACTTCCGCGCCGAGGAGGCGCATGCGGTAGACGTTCAGCTCCTGGCGGCGCATGTCCTCTTCGCCCATGTAGACGACGCAGTCGAGGCCGAAGAGGGCGCAGACGGTGGCGGTGGCGACGCCGTGCTGGCCGGCGCCGGTTTCCGCTATGATGCGCTTTTTGCCCATGCGGACGGCGAGGAGCGCCTGGCCGAGGCAGTTGTTGATCTTGTGCGCGCCGGTGTGGAGAAGGTCTTCGCGCTTGAGGTAGATCTTCGCGCCGCCCAGGGATTCTGTGAGGCGTGAGGCGAACGAGAGCGGGGTGGGTCGGCCGGCGTAGTCGCGGAGGAGTGAATCGAGCTTCAGGTGGAAGTCGGGATCGGCCTGGGCCTCAGCGTATGCGCGTTCGAGCTCGTCGAGGGCGGCGACGAGGGTTTCGGGAACATAGCGTCCGCCGTAGGGGCCGAAGCGTCCGGCGATGCGAGGAGGTGCAGTGGCAGCCATGAATTCAGGGTACAGGGTACAGGGTGCAGGGTACCAGGTCGGCGCGGCTACAACGATGGCTGGCCGAGAGCCGCATGATTCTCGACTGCGGCGAAGGCGGTACGGGCCGTAGTGATGAAGGCGGCGACGCGCCCTGAATCTTTTTGGCCGGGATATCTTTCGACGCCGCTGGCGACGTCGACGCCCCAGGGACGGAGGGTATGGATGGCTTCGGCGACGTTTTCGGGCCGGAGGCCGCCGGCGAGGATGATGCGCAGTTTGCTGCCGGTTTCGGCGGCGAGGACCTGCTGGGCGCGCTTCCAGTCGAAGGACTGGCCGGTTCCGCCGGAGGCGGCGGCAGTGCGGGTGTCGAGGAGAATGGCGTCGGCGGTGCTGTGGCGGCCGACGGCGCGCAGCTCATCGCGGAGTTTCTGTTCGGCGCGGGTGGGGTCGCTGTTCAGGTTCCAGTGGAGGGACTGAATGATGAAAAAGCCGGGGCCAAACTGGTTGCGGAGCCTTTCCGCGAGCGAGAAGTCGAGTTCGCCATGAAGCTGGACGCCGTGCAGGCCCGATGTGTTGAGCGAGAAGACGATCTCGTCAAAGTCCTGGGTATTGAAGACGCCGATGCGAGTGACATCGGTGGGCAGATCGGGCATGATGGCGGCGATTTGTCCGGCGGTGACGCGGCGGGGGCTGGGAGCGAAGACGAAGCCGATGGCATCGGCACCGGCGTCGGCGGCCCATTGGGCATCCGCGAGATTGGTGTTGGCGCAGAGTTTAATCCACATGGCCGGCCCAGGCAGTGGCCGCGGGTTGGGAAGCGGCCTGGAGGAGGGTTTTCAGGGTGGCGCCGGGATGCGGCTGGCGCATGAGGGATTCGCCGATGAGAAAGGCGTGGAAACCGGCGTCACGAAGACGGTGGAGGTCGTCGGCGGTGTGAATGCCGCTTTCGGCGACGTGGACGGCGCCGAGTGGAAGGTGCGGGGCCAGTTCCAGGGAGGTTTCGAGGCGTACGTCGAAGGTGCGGAGGTCGCGGTTGTTGACGCCGTAAGCGTCGCAGCCGAGGTCGCGAACGCGGGCGAGTTCTTCGGCGGTATGGACTTCGCAGAGAACGTCGAGCTGGAGCGCGTGAGCGGCGGCGGTGAAGCGGGCGAGTTCGGCGTCAGTGAGGGCGGCGGCGATGAGAAGGATGGCGTCGGCGTGATGGGCGCGGGCTTCGACGATCTGGTATTCGTCGACGATGAAGTCCTTGCGGAGACAGGGAATGCGGGTCACGGCGGAGGCGAGATCGAGGTTGGTCAGGCTGCCCTGGAAAAAGGGTTCGTCGGTGAGGACGGAGAGCGCGGCAGCGCCGGCGGATTCGAGTTCGCGGGCCAGACGAGCGGCGTCAAAGTCCTTGCGGATGAGGCCTTTGGAGGGAGAAGCCTTCTTGAGCTCGGCAATGATCGCGGGTCCGGATGCGGCGGCGTCGTGGAGGGCGCCAGAGAAGCCGCGGGGTGTGTGCGAGACGGCCGCTTTTTCGAGCAGGTCCAGAGGCGCGCGGCGGCGGCGTTGGTCCAGATCGGCGCGAGTTTGGCCCAGGATGCGGTCGAGGTGGAGCAAAGGGAGCCTCTGATTCGAGTATAACGATCCATTTCCTGACAATAAGCTCCTGACATTTGTCATGAGCGATTGCTGACGAAGGGCACTGCCAGCGGAGAGGCGCGGGGGCGATGCTGAATGAGTCAGGAGGCAGTTATGGAAACCCCGGCAACGCAGAACCCGCAACCGTATCCGGCACAGCCGGTGCCGCCGCCGTACAGGTACGGATGTCACTCCGATGCGCATTGGATCATGGCACTGGGCGTCATTTTGCTGTGTTTCGGCGGGGCGATTACGCACCACCACGAAGTGACGCTGATCGGGCTGGCGATGATCGTGTTTGCCGGCTGGCTGGATTGAGGCCGTCGATAAAAAAACTCCGCCAAGTTGTTAAGTGTGAGAAACAGGGCACTTAGCGGACTCATGTTTGTTAAGTGTGTCAAACAAGAGCACTTGCTGGAGCCTCAAGGGCTATGTGCAAGGAACAAAGGAGTTAGGCTGCATCGAGTTATGGGGTTGTGGTTTGCGGAATGAAAGAAAAAGAACCACGGATCCTTCGCTCCGCTCACCCCACCCACGATGAAGCCGTGAGCGGAGCCCCTAAGACGCTCCGCTGAGGATGACAGGCTCGGTTCTTTCTCCGACTTCGGAGCCTGTTCCACTTCGACCGAGATTTCAAAGAGCCATCTGGCCGGGGCCTGGGTCCCGGCGGCGACCCGAGTTTCTGATCGGGCCGATCGGGCCGTTCAGGACGGCCCAAAAGAAAAGCTCTGTTCGCGGTGGCGGACAGAGCTTTTCCATCATTTCCAGTGTGAGGCTGCCTGCAATGGAGAGCAAGCGAATTCGACGGGCACCACGGTACGGAGGTACTGGGGCAGGGCACGGTTTAAGGGTCAGGGACAGCGCCGATGGCCTTCATCTGCAGCGCACGCATGAGAACAAGACGGTCGCAGAGCCCGATGGTTTCCAATCGGTTCAACGTGCAGTACTACGGGTCGAAACGGGGATACGATTCGTTTGACCACGCGGCAATGGGGGAGTTTGCTTCTTGCTATGGGGTGAACCTGGCCGGGGAGAGCGCCTCGGCGTTGCGAGAGTTTGCGCCGCACGCGGGGTCTGACGCACCGCGGAAATTCTTCTTCGTCGCCGTCAACGCATCAGAAGGTACGAGATGGAATCAAGAGAAGGAAATTGGCAAGAATTTGAGATCTGGCTGCAGGAGATTCGGGACCGAAAATACCGAAGAGGTTTGTTCTTCCGCGGACAAGCCGATTCCAAATGGCCGCTTGAGACGACATTGGAACGCCGTGGTCATCCGACCATGCCAATAGCAGACTATTACGACCTGATTGCTAGAGGGATCGGTCCAACTGTTAGCGCCTTTTCATCGATGCAAGCACCATCATTCAGTGAGAACTTGTGGAAAGAACTCTCTGACTATGAGCGGCTCTCGGACTACAGGAGGCATAAAGGGTCGATATTTGTAGTGCACCCTGCTGGAACTGGACACGGGGATTAGATAAGGTTGAGGCCTCCGCCGAGGAGGCACGATGGGACGCAAGGCACGAGTACAGAGGACGCCTGAAGAGAAGTGGCAGATCGTACTGG